>NZ_JBYVMD010000003.1:0-238260 GCF_058145955.1 Pseudomonas sp. A39 | reverse complement strand
ATTTGGGGGGCCGCCGCCACGCGCCATCCATGGCGCGGGGCGGCTAAACCGGCATCCCTGCCGGTTTACCCCCCAAATCCCTGTCGAATTCCGGCCAGCGTGTTTGACGGGGCGCCTCAGATCAAAAGCGGGATCAAGATCAAGAGCGGCTCGCTTCGCATCGTGGTTAGCGTTGGTTGCTGCAGCGTTGTGTCGGTACCTATGGCCATCGCAGGCAAGCCAGCTCTCGCAGGGTTAATCGTATTTAGGTGGTTGTCTTGGGGGGCGTCAGGCACTCGATGGAGCGATCCACGGTGGTCTTGGCAATCTCCAGTAAATGCCACACCGCCAGGATCTTCGCCCGCTCGGGATTATCCAGTGTCTCTCCACAATCCAGCGCGGTCGCCGATGCACTGTCGAGCAAGCTGGCGGTGTAGAGCAGAGCGTCTTCGAAGCTCAGGTCTTCGTTGATGGAGTGAAAGCCCTGGGTGGGCAGGTAGTGATCGATGGCGCGGTTGAAGGCGGCGCGGTCTTTGGTGGGGTCGTTTGCGTCTTTGTTCATTGTTTAGCTTCCTTTTGGACTCAGGGAGCCGAACCTTCCGCGACTAAACGTAGGGTGGCGGCTGTACGCAGGTTAGTCGACCGGCCAAAAGGCAAAATCCGGCGCACCCAAGGGCGCCCTGCGCACAGCCACCATTAAACCTCATGGAGGATCATGCGCCTTTTGGAATACCGGGCGACTAAACCCGATCACTGAATTGGCAGCGACGGACCGCAGACTAGCCACCGATTCCAGCAGGCACAAGGCGGCGAGGATTGTCTAGGAAACGTCCTGCAATTAAAAGGGACCTGCCTTGCTGGCCCTTTACAAACCATGACCAAATGCCACTAACCGCTCGCTGGCGGGTCGTCTCGCAGGCCTATGGCTTCAACTGTTTCCATTCAATGGCAAAGCGGGCCAGGTATTTGGTGGTGGTCGCTTCACCACGCCGCACATGAGCGACCATCTGCACAGCAATATGCAGGTGGTCCAACGCTTCCTGCCCGTGGTGATCGAGTGCCGCGCCCGCTAGAGGTTTTCCGACGTCACAATCTGCGGCGATATATACACCCGATGCCGCACCGGATCGAACCCCTCGGTGCGCTCCCGTTCCTCACTCTGCAAGGCCACCAGCAACTGCACCAGTGCGGTCGCCGTCTGCCCCGGCTGCGAATCCATTACCACATCGATCAACCCCTGGCGCAGCGCCTGGCGTGACAGCTCGGTCGACTCCTGCAAGATGCAGCACAGCGCCGGTCGCTTGGGCAACTGCGCCAGGGCGCTGATGATGCCGTCACCGCCGCCGCCCACCACGCACAGGCCGCGCAGGTCGCTGTGGCGGCTGATCAGGTCAAGAGTGGCTTCCTCGGTGATGTCGCAGTTATCCAGGTTGATCAACGGCTCGAGCGGCTTGAGCCCCGGCGCGTGTTCGGCCAGGTAGCTGTGCAAGCCTTCGACCCGCGCCTGGTGGCCGAGAAAACGATGGCCGCCGAGCAGGATCCCCACGCTGCCTTTGCGCGCGCCGCCCGTGCGCGCGAGCAACCAGCCCATGGTGCGGCCGACCACGTGGTTGTCCTGGCCCACGTAGGGCTCCAGGGCTTGCTCGTGGATATCCGAGAGCAGGGCGACCACGGGCACGCCGGCTTCGCGGATCTGCTTGAGGCAGGCGTTGATCAGCGGATGGGCAAAGCTGACCACCGCGAGGCCATCGCATTGCACGGCCAACTGTTCGATCTGCGCAACGATAGCGCTGGGGGTGCGATCCACGATGTATTCGAACTGGCACGTCAGGTTGGCCGTGGCGTGATGCTGCGCCGCGGTGCTGATCGACTGCGCCAGGTTGGCATAGAACGCTTGGGCGGTCCCCAGCAAGAGGATGCCGAAACGATAAGTCGGCCGACGTTCGCGAATGCGCTGGCCGATCAGCCGCGCGGCAAAATAGCCCACGGCTTCGGCGGCCTGGAACACCTGCTCGGCGGTGTCCGGGTTGACCGGCGCACGCGCATTCAATACGCGGTCGACGGTGGCCACACTCAGCCCTGCATGGGCGGCAACGGTAGCGATGGTTGGGCGTTTATTGTTGTTCATGACAAGCCCTTTGAACGTCTTGATAGAAAACTATCAAGCTCCGCTAGGCCTGGATGATAGCTTGATAGGGAATGGAATCAAGGCCTTGAGGGGCATTTACCGGTTCTCTATGGTGGGTTTCGTAAAGCACTAGAAACCACCGCTTGCGGAGAACAATAACAATGCCTGAACACACCGCTCACACCGCCCGTCGCGACTACAGCCTCACCGGCCCCGAAGCCGCCCGCGCCGCTGAAAAAGGCCTGGTCTCGGCCAACTGGTACCAGTCGCCCATCTCGCGTAAACGCATGAAAGAACTGATGCAGCGCCGTGACGGCCCGGCCTTGCTCGACACCGCCATCTGGGCGGTCGCGCTGTTGGCCACAGGCTTCGGGGCTTATTGGTTCTGGGGCACTTGGGCCTGCGTGCCGTTCTTCCTCGTCTATGGCGTGCTGTACGGCACCGCGTCCAACCCGCGCTGGCACGAAACCGGCCACGGCACCGCATTCAAGACCCGTTGGATGAACGACGTGCTGTACCAGGTCGCCAGCTTCATGTGCATCTTCGAACCCCACGTGTGGCGCTGGAGCCATGCCCGTCACCACACCGACACCATCGTGGTCGGCCGCGACCCGGAGATCGTCGAGCCGCGTCCACCGAGCTTCTTGATGATGTTCCTGAGCCTGTTCAATTTGCCCTTGGCCTGGAAGACATTCGGCGGCGTCGCGCGCCATGCCATTGGCAAGATGAGTGCCCAGGAAGCGGACTTCATCCCTGAATCCGAATGGCCCAAAGTGTTTCGCGCGGCGCGGATCTGGGTCGGCATTTATGCCGTGGTGATTGGCACCGCCTTGTACCTGCACAGCTGGTTGCCGCTGATGCTGATTGGATTGCCGAGTCTCTACGGCGCCTGGCTCGGCTACGTCTTCGGCCTTACCCAACACGTCGGCCTGGCCGAAGACGTGCTGGACCACCGCAGTAACTGCCGCACCATCTACATGAACCGCGTGCTACGTTTTATCTACATGGACATGAACTACCACCTCGAACACCACATGTACCCGATGGTGCCGTACCACGCGCTCAAGCACCTGCACGAAGAAATCCGCAGCGACTGCCCGCCGCCGTACGCCAACCTGTTCGAAGCGTACAAAGAGATCCTGCCGACGATCTGGAAACAGCGCAGCGACCCGACCTATTTCGTCCAGCGCCCACTGGCGAACGACGCTGAGGGTGGCGAGGGAGCTTGCTCGCGCTGGGCTGCGCAGCAGCCCCAATAAAACCACCGCATTCATTCAGACATAACTCGACTGCCGATCTTGGGGCCGCTTCGCCGCAGCCCAGCGCGAGCAAGCTCGCTCGCCACAACAAGCGCGCTTGCCACAGGGGCAGTCAGTCATTTGGAGACAAACGCCATGAACGATCAATGGATCGACGTCTGCGCCGTGGGCGAAATAGACGAAGAAGACGTGCTGCGCTTCGACCACGGGCCGCATACCTACGCGGTGTACCGTTCGGCCGAGAATGAGTTCTTCGCCACCGCCGGCCTATGCACCCACGAGAAAATCCACCTGGCCGACGGCCTGGTGATGGACCACGTGATCGAGTGCCCCAAGCACAACGGGCGCTTCGATTACCGCACCGGCAAAGCCATGGGCGCGCCGGTGTGCGTCAACCTCAAGACCTACCCGGTGCGGGTCGAAGCGGGGCGAGTGTTGCTCGCCGTCACGGCGTGACCATGAGCGCACCCCTGATCATCGTCGGCGCCGGCCATGCCGGTGGCCGTGCGGCGCTGACCCTGCGCGAAGAAGGTTACACCGGGCGCCTGATCCTGATCGGCGATGAGCCGCACTTGCCCTACGAGCGACCACCGCTGTCCAAGGCTGTGCTGCAGGGCACGGCGGACCTGGCCGGGTGCAGCCTGTGCGACAGCGCGCGGCTGGCGGAGTTGGGTATCGAGCATATCGCCGGTCACCCGGTGACCCAATTGGAGCCGGAACACCATCGCCTGCAACTCGCCGACGGCCAGTGGCTGCCGTATGCCGGTCTGCTGTTGGCCACTGGCGGACGGGCACGACGCTTGCCCCAAGAGCAAGCCCATGTGCTTTACCTGCGCACCCACGATGAAGCGCTGGCCCTGCGCAACGCGCTAAAGGCAGGGACGCGGCTGGTGGTGGTCGGTGGCGGTTTTATCGGCCTGGAAGTGGCAGCCACGGCACGTGGCTTGGGCTGTGAAGTCACGCTGCTTGAAGCCGGACCGCGTCTGGCGGGGCGGGTATTGCCGCCGGTCATCAGCGAGGCGCTGCTGGCGTTGCATCGCCAACACGGCGTGGATGTGCGCTTGAATGTGGCCTTGGAGTCCATCCAGGCCGACGCCGTGCTGCTGGTGGACGGGCAACGGTTGCCGTGCGATCTGGTCGTCGTCGGCATCGGCATGCAGCCCAATATCGAGTTGGCCACGGCGGCGGGGCTGGACGTGGGGCAGGGCATTCGTGTCGATACGCACCTGCGCACCAGCGCGCCCGACATCTATGCCGCCGGTGACGTGTGTGAGTTTCGCCTGGGCGGTCTCTACCAGCGCCAGGAAACCTGGCGCAACGCCGAGGTCCAGGGGCGGCATGCGGCGTTGAATCTGCTGGGGCACGACGTGCCGTTCGACGCGCTCCCCGGTTTCTGGTCCGACCAGTACGACTGGGGGTTGCAGACCGTTGGCGTGATCACGCCCTTGACGGTCAGCCGCCCATTGGCGGGCGGCGGCGTGCTGCTGTTCTACCTGGATGCCGAGCACCATTTGCACGGTGCCTGCGGTTGGGCGCCGGGCAACAGCGTGGCCAAAGACATCAAGCTGTGTGAGCGCCTGATCAGCGCACGTAGACCGCTCAACGCGGCCAGCCTGGCCGACCCCGAGCTGTCCCTCAAACACCTGCTGCGAGGCTGATATGCGCCAATTCCTGGTGTTCCAATCCCTGTGGGCGATGCAAACCGAGCCCGGCACCCTCGACGACCAACTCGACCGCATCAAGGCCGCCGGTTTCGACGGCATTACCGACCATTACTACACACCCGCCGACGTGGCCCGCTTGCACGCCGCCGCCACGGCCAGGGGCCTGCAGATCGAAGGCCAGCTGTTCCCGCAATCGGTGGATGACCTGGCGGCCGCGCTGGATGTGGTCAGCGGCTACGGCTGTCACCACCTCACCCTGCAAGCCGACGTGCGCCCGCGTACTCAACGCGAAGCGGCGCGACTGGTCGAAGGCTGGCAACGCCTGGCCGAGCAGGTGGACTTTCCGGTGCTGCTGGAAACCCACCGTTATCGGCTCACCAATGACCTGCTGTTCACCCTCGACTTGCTGGCGCAGATGCCCGACTTGAAACTGCTGGCCGATCTGTCCCACTACGTGGTCGGGCGTGAACTGCCGGAGCCTGCTGCCGCCGAGGACGATGAACAGATCCGCACTGTCCTGCGCCACAGCTGGGGGTTTCACGGCCGCGTGGCCAGCAGCGAACAGGTGCAGGTGTCGTTGGATTTCCCCCAGCATCACGCCTGGGTGCAACGTTTCACCGAGTGGTGGCGCTACGGGATTGAACACTGGCTGGCGCGGCCCGAGGCACCGCAGAGCCTGTCGTTCACCTGTGAACTGGGCCCGCCGCCCTATGCGATCACCGGCGCAGATGGCCGCGAAATCAGCGATCGCTGGGCCGAAGCGCTGAAGATGCAGGCGTTGATTCGACAGGTGTGGCAGCGCTGTCAGTGATGACCTTGAACCCGCTCAGTCATGAGCACTGTGTTCAAGACCAAGCAGTTCGAATTGCGATAACCCTAGGTATCTACGCATCTTTTGACTGTAGTGAGCGGGCTTGCCCCGCGCTGGGCTGTGGAGCAGCCCCAAAAAGGAGGAACCTGGTGTATCAGATACGCTTCATCGGTCGGTTTTAGGGCCGCTTTGCAGCCCAGCGCGGGGCAAGCCCGCTCACTACAGTGTCGTACTGGGGGTGTGGCGAGGGCGCTTGCTCCCGTGGCCGCTGCTTTCAGCTCAGCAGCCCGGTGCTGACCGCCACAATCAGAAACACCCCCAGCAGCGCGCGGTAGATCACGAACGGCCAGGTGGAGAACCGCTCCAGGAACTTCATCAGCCCCCAGATCGCAAAAAATGCCGAGATGCTCGCCACCACCAGGCCGAACAGCAGGTGCGGCCAGGCATGCACGGGCATATCGGCATGCAGCAACACCCACAGTTCCTTCAAACCGGCGAGGGCAATGGCGGGTAGGCCCAGCAGGAAGGAAAACCGCGCGGCTTCCTCACGCTTGAAGTTGAGGAACAGCGCGGCGGTCAGCGTGGAGCCGGAACGCGAGACGCCAGGAATCAACGCACCAATTTGCGCAATCCCCACGATCAACGCATCCCGCAGGCGCATTTCACTGACTTCGCGGGTGTGGCGTGCACGCACTTCCGCCACCGCCAACAGCACCGCCATGACCACGCAGGAAATACCGATCACCATCAACCCGCGCAACGGCGAGTTGCAGGCATTCAACGTCGACGACAACGCCAGCCCGGCAATGCCGATGGGGATCGTCGCCAGCACAATCGCCACCGCCAGCTTGAACCAGGGGTCGTTGTAGTCGCCCCGGCGCACGGCGCCGATGCTGCCGGTGGTCACCTGGCGCACATCCCGCCAGAAGTAACTGACCACCGCCGCCAGCGCCGCCAACTGCATGGCCGCGGAAAACGCCGAGCCGGGATCTTGCCAGCCGAGCAGGGCGGGTACCACGCGCATATGGGCGGTGGACGACACCGGCAACAGTTCGGTAATGCCCTGGATCACGCCCAGGATGAAAATCTGCAGGTAGTCCAGGGAGGCAAACCCCACATCCAGGCCGGCGGAACAGACGTTGCTCACAATGCGTGTCCTTGAAAAAGAGAGGCAATTTCGCGGAGTTTATTCGAAATGTTTCAGGGTTTCGGGGGAGGCAACGCCTATTTGCAATCGGTTCAGCAAGTAGAAAGGTTGGCGACTCTATTGGACTGTCCCGGCGTTTTGTGAACAATGGCGCCCTGCATTTTTGACCGAGAGCCCCATGCCTGAAACCACCGTCGAACTGATCCAGACCGGCCCGGAGCACGCCGAGCTGATCCGTAATCTCTACCAGTACTACGCTTACGAGTCGTCGGACTGGGAACAGGAAGATGTCGAGGCGGATGGCCGCTTCTACATCCATGACGAACACCTGACCCGTTACTGGCAGGACCCGCAATGGAGCGCCAACCTGTTGCTGGTCGACGGCTACATCGCCGGTTTCCTGCTGATCGAAGGCAGCGAACTGCCGGGCATCGACGCCCTGGAACTGGCTGACCTGTTCATCCTCAAGCGCTACCGCCGCAAAGGGATTGGCCGCGCCATCGCCACCCAGGTGCTGTGCAGCGGCGAGGCCAATTGGCTGGTGCGGTTCTATGACCAGGACGAAGTGTCCCAGGCGTTCTGGCGTACGGTGCTGGATAACCTGCCGCGCCCGGTGCAGACGATTGAACTGGAGGATGACCCGCAGTTGGTGAGTTACCTGATTACGCGGGCGGCGCTGCATTAAAGGCCTGCTGCATCACCTGCGGCGGTTGCCCGAACGCCCTTAAAAACGCCTGGCGCATGCGCTCGCGATCACCAAACCCGGTTTCGCGGGCCACCACCTCGACCGGGTGTCGACTGGTTTCCATCATCGCCCGGGCGGCTTCGACCCGCAGGGACTCGATGGCCTTGGCCGGTGTCTGCCCGGTTTCTTCACGGAACACCCGGCTGAACTGGCGCGGGCTGAGCCGCGCGACATCGGCCAGGGCTTCCACCGAGAGGTCATGGGTCAGGTTCTCGCGGGCGTAGGCCAGGGCCAGTTGCACGCGGTCCGATTTAGGGTCCAGCTCCAGCAGCGCCGACAACTGCGATTGCTCGCTGCCGCGACGCTGGGCGATCACCAGTTTGCGTGCAATGCGCCGCGCCAGGTCGCTGCCCAGGTCGTTCTCCACCATCGCCAACGCCAGGTCCACGCCGGCGCTCATGCCGGCGCCGGTCCAGATGTGGCCGTCGACGATAAACAGCTTGTCCTCTTCCAGGCGGATATCCGGGTAGCGCTTGCGAAAGGCCGGTGCGTGGATCCAGTGGGTGGTGGTGCGCTTGCCTTCGAGCAGACCGGCTTCGGCCAGCACGAAGATGCCCATGCACAGCGAGGCCACACGCCGCGACTGGGCGGAGGCGGCCTTGACCAGTTCCAGCAGGTTGGCTTCCGGCAGGCGGAATTCCAGGTAGCCGCTGACGATCAGCGTGTCGTAACCCTCCGGCCGGATCGGTGTGGTGTTCACCGAAAAACCCTGGGACGTCATCACCGCGCCGCCGCTTTCCGACACCAGATGAAACTCATAGGCCGGCTCACCGCGCAGCAGGTTCGCGCACTCGAACACCGAGCCCAGGCTGAGGCTCAGGGATTGGAAGTTCGGGTAAACCATCAGCGCAACGCTGTGCATCGCATGTCTCCAGGGGGTGGGAGCAGGGATTGTCGGCGGCTGCCGGGAAAACGGCAACCGACTTTGGCGCATGTCCGAAATCCTTGCGGATCTGACATTGTGCGCGTTTCGCCTGGCTCCTAACATTCACTCAACGAACTAGACGACTGGTCTAATCGATCGAGATGAAGCATGAGCCGCGAAACTAAAAGTGCAAGGCAGGCGATTCTGGAAACGGCGCAGCCGATTGTGGGCGCCAAGGGATTTTCTGCGGTGGGGTTGAACGAAATACTTCACGCCGCCGATGTACCTAAAGGCTCGTTCTATCACTACTTCAACTCTAAAGACGCGTTCGGGGTGGTATTGCTCGATACCTATTTCGATAACTACTTGAACGCTATGCAACAGCTGTTCAATCAGCCGGACTTATCTCAGCACGCCAAGTTGATGCGTTATTGGCAAAGCTGGATCAACAACCAGACCGGCTGCACCGACGCCGGCAAATGCCTTGCCGTCAAACTCGGTGCAGAGGTGTCAGACCTTTCAGAGCCGATGCGCCTGGCCCTGCAACGCGGCACCGCACGCACCATCGGGTTGCTCAGCGAGGCCTTGCAGCAGGGCGTCGAAGACGGCTCGGTAACGATCACGCAACACCCCGAAAGCCTGGCCCGGCGCCTGTATGCGTTGTGGCTGGGGACCAGCGTCATGAGCAAGATCACCCATACAGCGGCGCCGTTCGACGAGGCGCTGGGGCTGACCCGACAGTTGTTGGGGCAGCCGGAAGAAACTGACACTCACCCCTATCGAGGCACTGGAAAATGAAAGTATTAATGGTACTGACCTCTCACGACCAGCTCGGCGATACCGGACGCAAGACCGGCTTCTGGCTCGAAGAATTTGCCGCTCCCTACTACGCGTTCAAAGACGCCGGTGCCGACGTGGTGCTGGCATCCCCGGCCGGCGGTCAACCGCCGCTGGACCCGGTCAGCGACCAGCCGGACGCCCAGACCGAACAGACCCATCGCTTCGCCGCCGACCCGGCCGCCCAGCAAGCCCTGGCCACCACGGTGAAACTGGACACGGTCAACGCCGACGACTTCGACACCGTGTTCTACCCAGGCGGCCACGGCCCGCTGTGGGACCTGGCGGAATCGCCGGTGTCGATCGCGCTGATCGAGTCCTTCGAGCGCGCCGGTAAGCCCATCGGTTTCGTCTGCCATGCACCGGGTGCCCTGCGTCACGTCAAGGCAGTCAATGGTGAGTCGTTGATCAAGGGCCGTCGTGTCACCGGGTTCTCCAACTCGGAAGAGGCGGCGGTGGAGTTGACCGATGTGGTGCCGTTCCTGATTGAAGACGAGTTCAAGAAACTCGGCGGCCACTATGAGAAGGGGGCCGATTGGCAATCCTTTGTGATTACCGATGGCCTGCTGGTCACCGGGCAAAACCCTGGCAGTTCCAGTGATGTGGCTAAAGCCCTGCTGACACTCACCGCTTAATTAACTAACCGCTTGATGCATTGGCGACTTTTATAAGTCGCTAATGCTTTAGCGCGCCCGCTATTTGGACAGTATTCAATGAATGACCCTATTTTAAGTACCCCGGTAAAACTGGGGCACCACACGCTGAACAACCGTATTGTGCTGCCGCCGTTGACGCGCCAGCGCAGTGCCCAGCCCGGCGATATCGCCACCGACTTGATGGCCGAGTATTACCGCCAGCGCGCCACGGCCGGTTTTATGGTCAGCGAAGGCACGCAGATTGAACCGCGTGGCCAGGGTTACGCGTGGACGCCGGGTATCTACACCCCGGCGCAGATCGACGGCTGGCGCACCGTCACCGAGGCTGTGCATGCCGAAGGCGGGGTGATCTTTGCCCAGTTGTGGCATGTCGGTCGCGTGTCCCACAACGCGTTGCAGCCAGACGGCGCCGCCCCTGTCGCGCCGTCGGCGATCCAGGCGTTGCAGGCCAAGGCCTTTATCGAAACCGGGCCTGGCATGGGCGAACTGAAGCAGCCGCCGGTGCCACGTGCATTGTCCGTGCTTGAGATCGAAGAATTGGTCGGGCACTACGCCCAGGCCGCCCGCAATGCGCTGGATGCCGGGTTTGACGGGGTGGAAATCCATTCGGCCAATGGTTACCTGGTCAACCAATTCATCTCCGCCCATTCCAACCAGCGCGAGGATGAATACGGTGGCTCGCTGCACAACCGCCTGCGCTTTCTGCGCGAGATCGTCGAAGCTGTGAGCGCCGTGGTCGGGCCGCAGCGTCTGGGCGTACGGTTCTCGCCGTTATTCAGCGGCACCGATCAGGACCGTGTCTACATCGGCCTGGTGGAAGACGACCCGCACCACACCTACATCGAAGCGATCAAAGTGCTGGAAGAGTCGGGCATCGCCTACGTTTCCATCGCCGAAGCCGACTGGGACAACGCCCCGGTGTTGCCCGAGTCGTTCCGCCGAGCGGTGCGTGAGACCTTCAGCGGGCGGATCATCTACGCCGGTCGTTACACCGCTGAGCGCGGTGCTGATCTGGTCGAAGCGGGTCTGGCGGACCTGATTGCGTTCGGGCGGCCGTTCATTGCCAACCCGGATCTGCCACAACGGATTTTCAATGGCTGGCCGTTGAACCCGCTGAAGGCGGAAGGGCTGTATGGCGGGACGGAAGCGGGTTACATCGATTACCCGGTCTACCGCCCAGTAGCCCAGTAGCCCAGTAGCCCAGTAGCGCTGTAACGCTGAACCCTGTGGGCGCTGGCTTGCCTGCGAAAGTATCACCTGGGTACGCCTGACTCACCACGTTGCCTGCATCGCCGGCAAGACTGCTCCACACCACTCAAGCCGGCTGTCAGGCCGCTGTGCTTTTGCTTTTGATCTTGATCTCAAGCGCCCCGTCAAACACGCTGGCCGGAATTCGGCAGGGATTTGGGGGGTAAACCGGCAGGGATGCCGGTTTAGCCGCCCCGCGCCATGGATGGCGCGTGGCGGCGGCCCCCCAAATACCTGTCGGATTACGGGCACACCGAGCGTGAGCGAGGTGCCGAGTGTTGGGGCAAGAGCGTTTTGCTTACTTTTGCGCTCTTCAAAAGTGAGCCGCTGTAAAAGCGGAACCCATAGCGGCCGTTACCTAAATAACGGATATGTACCCGGTCTGATCCAACATCCAAGTCAGCTGTCAGGCCGCCAGCGGGAGCAAGCTCCCTCGCCACAGGTTCGCCGCCATACCCGAAATTGTGTAGATACCGATGCACCGCTATCGGGGGCAAGCCCCCTCCCACATTTGGATCGCGGTCTAACCGTTAGATGGCGGTCGTCGGTCAGGCCGCCAGCGGGAGCAAGCTCCCTCGCCACAGGTTCGCCGCCATACCCGAAATTGTGTAGATACCGATGCACCGCTATCGGGGGCAAGCCCCCTCCCACATTTGGATCGCGGTCTAACCGTTAGATGGCGGTCGTCGGTCAGGCCGCCACGGGAGCAAGCTCCCTCGCCACAGGTTCGCCGCCATACCCAAAATGGTGTAGATACCGATGCACCGCTATCGGGAGCAAGCCCCCTCCCACAGTTGGATCGCGGTCTAACCGTTAGATGGCGGTCGTCGGTCAGGCCGCCACGGGAGCAAGCTCCCTCGCCACAGGTCCGACGCCATACCCAGAATTGTGTAGATACCTATGGGTATCGCAGGCAAGCCCGCTCCCTGTATTACTCCACCCGCAACACAATCTTGCCAATATGATCCCCACCCTCCATCCGCGCATGAGCCTGGGCCGCGTCGGTGTAGGCGTACACCTTGTCAATGATCGGCAAGCAACGCCCGGCGGCCAGCACCGGCCAAATGTACTCGCGCAACTGTTCAGCGATGGCGGCTTTTTCGTCTTTGCTGCGTGCTCGCAGAAGTGACCCGGTAATCACCGCGCGTTTGGCGAGAATGCTCAGCAGGTCGACATCATTGGCCTTGCCACCGCCGAGAAAGCCCAGCATCACCAGGTGACCGTCCATGGCCAGGGCCTTGAGGTTGTTGTTGAGGTAGGAGGCGCCCATGATGTCAAGGATCACATTCACGCCCTGGTCATCGGTCTTCTGGGCGATGACCTCGGCAAAATCCTGCTCGCGGTAATTGATCGGCTCAGCGCCCAGCGTGGCAATGGCTGCGCATTTGTCGGCGCTGCCGGCGGTGGCGAAGGCCTGGATGCCGAACTCGCGGCACAGCATCAGCGCGGTGGTGCCGATACCGCTGGTGCCGCCATGGATCAGCACGCGCTGACCGGTGTGCGCATCGCCAAGGCCAAACAGGTTGGCCCAGACGGTGAAGAAGGTTTCCGGCACAGCGGCGGCTTGGATCCAGTCCATGCCCTCGGGGATCGGCAGGGCCTGGCTGGCCGGTACGCTGCAGAACTGCGCGTAGCCGCCGCCATTGGTCAGGGCGCACACCTTGTCGCCCAACTGGTATTCGCTCACGCCATCGCCCAACGCCACCACTTCACCGGCCACCTCCAACCCTGGGATCGGGCTGAAGCCGGGTTTCATCGGGTACTTGCCGGCGCGTTGCAGGGCGTCAGGGCGGTTGACCCCGGCGGCATGCACGCGGATCAGAATCTCGCCGGGGCCTGCGACAGGCACCTCGGCGCGGCGCGGTTGCAGCACTTCAGGCCCGCCGGGGGTGGTGATTTCGATCAGGGTCATTTCTTGAGGAAGCGTCATTTCAGAGTACCTGCAGCGATGAGCGTATGGGTTGGGACCGTACCAAGCGGTCGACGGTTCAGCATAATCATGCCCAGTTCCAGGGCCAGCGCGACCACGATGGCCCCGGCGGCGATCATGAACAACAGCGCATGCTGGCCGCCGCTGCTGTTGAACAGCGCCGAGTAGGCAAACCCGGACAGCGCCTGGAACGTCGCGAAGGACACAGTAGCGCGGCTCCAGGCCACTTGCTGCTGGTGATGATTGGGCAGCAGTTCATGCACCCGCGCCAGTGCCAGCGGCACGATGCCCGGCGGGAAAGAGCCGAGGATCACCGCCAGCACCGCGAGGGCGCTGAACGAGCCGGCGAATGGCAACAACCCGACGGCAATCGCCTGCACCACCAGCACCACGCGGATACTCAAGCGTGCACCGAGTTTATCGGCGAGGAAACCGTAGGTCACCGGCCCCACAATCGCGCCCAGGCCGTACATCACCCAGATCATCGCGCCGACGTGTGCGCCGTCACCCAGGCCACGGGCCACGTAATCCACCAGGAACACCATCGCCGGCACCAGGCCCGCCGCCATGAAGGCGTACTGGGCAAACAACAGGTACACGCCGGACGGCGTCCGCGCTGAGGTGTCCGCCGGGGCCGCGGCTTCCTGCAGCGTACCGGTGGGCCAGGCGAACCAACTGGCGGCCGTCAACACCAGCGCCAACAGGCCCAGGCCAAACCAGGTCTGCTGCAACCCCAGGCTCAGCAGCGGCGGCACGAGGGTGCCGGAGCCGGCAATGCCCAGGCCGATGCCAAGGAAGATCGCACCGCTGGCCAGGCCCCGACGCGCCGCCGGTACATGGGGCAGCACGGTCGCTGCTACCAGCACCATGATCGCGCCCCCGGCAATGCCCGAGAGCAGGCGCCAGGCAAAGAACCACAGCACCGACAGCGGGAAGCCACAGGCGAAGAACGCCAAGGTCACCGCCACCATCATGGTGCGCAGGGCGGTCTTGTTGGAGGTGCGCTGGGCGATGGGCCGACCGATCAGCGCGCCGATCAGGTAACCCACCAGGTTGGCGGCACCGAGGTAGACCACGTCGCTGGCGGAAAACCACTGCGCCTGGATCAAGGTCGGGATCAACGGCGTGTAGGCGAACCGCGCCAGGCCGATGCTGACCAGGCTGGCGCAGAGGCCAGCGAAGATCGGCAGCCAGACTGAGCGGCGAGGTGGAGTGGGGGTGTCGAGCATGATGGCGGTCCTGGGTATTTTTCTCTGGCGCCCAGCATATCCAGGTTTGTTGATGCAATAATGCTGCGATTACACGGCATAGCGATGCATATATGCATCACAAGGATCAGGTATGAATTGGGATGATGCGCGAGTGTTCCTGGCGGTCTGCCGCGAATCCACGCTGCGCGGTGCCGCAAGGGTGCTGGGCGTGGATCAGGCCACGGTGGGCCGGCGGGTCAACGCCCTGGAAAAGTCCCTGAGCGCCACCTTGTTCCTGCGCACGTCCGAGGGGTATGCGCTCACGGCGGTAGGCGAGGCAGCCTTGCTCTCGGTGGAGAAAATGGAGCGCTCGGCCCTCGACCTCGAGCGCCAGATCCAAGGCCTGGACGAGCGCTTGACCGGCACCGTGCGGGTCAGCACCACCGACTCCCTGGCCATCGATTTCCTGATCCCCGCGATCGCCTGCCTGCACGACAAACACCCCGACGTGCGTGTGCAGTTGGACGCCTCTACGCAGATCCTCAGCCTGGCCAAGCGTGAAGCCGATATCGCCGTGCGCAACACCCGCCCGGATAACCCCGACCTGATCGCACGGCGCATCGCCCGTTGGTCGGTCGGGCTGTTTGCCTCCCAGGGCTACATCGACCGCCACGGCGTGCCCGAGCCCGGCAGCCTGTTCGACGGGCATGACCTGGTCGTCTACCAGCCCTACCTGCAAAGCCAGAAGGACATGGCCTTGGTCTCTGAACCCCTGGGGCGCGGGCGCATCGTCGCGGCCTTGAGTTCCAGCCTGCTGGTGCGCCGCTCCATCGCTGCCGGCATCGGCATCGGCGAGATCCCGGTGTACACCGGCGAGCGCGACGGGCTGGTGCGCCTGTGGCCCGAGCGCACGCGGCCCTTGCCGTATGACGTGTGGCTGGTGACCCACGCCGACCTGCGCCACACGGCGCGGGTGCGCGTGGTGATCGACGAAATCGTCGCCGCCTTTGCCGGCACCGGGTGCTGAGGTCAGCACAGGCTTGCAAGCAGGCGGAGGGCTTGGTCGACACAATCGACGTTTGTAGCCACCCACCGAGAGCACGTATGAACGAATCGAAAAGTCAGGACTTGGGGCTGTTGTTTCTGCGGGTCAGCGGGGCGCTGTTCCTGCTGTGGGTACACGGTTTGCCCAAGTTATTGAATTACAGCGAACAACTGAAACTGATCGAGGACCCGTTTCACTTGGGCGCCCACGTCACGCTGCTGCTGGCAATATTCGCCGAAGTGCTGTGCCCGGTGCTGATCATTGCCGGGGTGTTGGTGCGCCTGGCGTGCCTGCCGATCCTGGCGGTGCTGTTGATCGCCATGGTGGTGGTGCACCCGGAGTGGACGTTGTTCGAAGGGCAGTTCGGCTGGCTGCTGTTGATCATTTTCACCAGCGTATTGATCGCCGGACCAGGGCGCCTGGTCTTGAGCCAGCGTTTCTCCTGAGCAAAAAAAAGGCCGGGCAAGCCCTAATGTCAGTCAGTTAAGAAGCAGCAAGAGCGAAAAGTAACCTGTGGCGAGGGAGCTTGCTCCCGCTGGACTGCGCAGCAGTCCCAGTCTTTTGAAACAAAGAGCTGGGGCCGCTTCGCGACCCAGCGGGAGCAAGCTC
The DNA here is from genome assembly GCF_058145955.1 of Pseudomonas sp. A39. Classification (NCBI taxonomy): domain Bacteria; kingdom Pseudomonadati; phylum Pseudomonadota; class Gammaproteobacteria; order Pseudomonadales; family Pseudomonadaceae; genus Pseudomonas; species Pseudomonas sp. A39. The sequence continues at coordinate 222,147 of NZ_JBYVMD010000003.1, read as the reverse complement.
TCTCGCCACAGGTACGGTGCTCACACTTAACTGACTGGCATGACGGGCAAGCCCGGCCAAAATAAGGAGAGGGTGGTTCAGGCGTTTCAGCGGTTCAGGAACGCCAGCAGGTCTTCATTCAACTGCTGCGCGTGGGTCACGGCGAACCCGTGTGGCGCATCCTTGTAGACTTTCAGTTCGGCGCCCTTGATCGAGGCCGCGGCGACTTTACCGGTGGTTTCGAACGGAACGATCTGGTCGCCATCGCCGTGGATGACCAGGGTCGGCACGTCGATCTTGGCCATGTCCGGGCGGAAGTCGGTTTCGGAGAATGCAGTGACGCAATCCACGGTCGACTTCAGGGACGCCTGCAAGGCGATCTGCAGGGTCTGGGTCAACACGCCTGCGGAGACGGTCTGGCCCTTGTTGATGCCGAAGAACGGCGTATTGAAGTCGGCGATGAACTGCGCGCGATCCTTCAGCAGGCCAGCCTTGATGCCATCGAACACTTCAGTCGGCACGCCCTGCGGGTAATCCGGTTTCTGGCCGAAGAGCGGCGTCACCGCACCCAGCAGCACCAGGCCGGCAACCCGTGCGCTGCCGTGGCGGGCGATGTAGCGCGCGACGTCGCCGCCGCCCATGGAGAAGCCCACCAGGGTCACGTCCTTGAGGTCCAGGTGCTCGATCAACTGCGCGATGTCGTCGGCGAAGGTGTCGTAGTCGTTACCGGTCCAGGGTTGGTCCGAGCGGCCAAAGCCACGGCGGTCGAACGCGAGGGTGCGAAAGCCACGGCTGCTCAGGTATTCCATCTGGTATTCCCACATGTCTGCATCCAGCGGCCAGCCGTGGCTGAACAGCACGGGCTTACCGCTGCCCCAGTCCTTGAAGTAGATCTGGGTACCGTCTTTGGCAACAAATGTGCTCATGGAAAACTCCTTGGTAGCGGGAAAATGGCTCAGCATCACTATGGGTATAAAGCGTGCGCCGGGCTTGTATGGGTGTGCTTGGTTGGGGCTACCAGCTGAATTTCAGCTCGACGCCCAGGTAATTGCTGTCATCACCGCCGGCATCGCGCAGGGTTCGGCCGACCGCGTAATGCACGGCTTCGACGGCGCCGGTGAGGTTCGGCGTAAACACATAGTCGGTACGCAGCTGACCGTAGGCACCCGTCCAACGTTCACCTTGGCCGGCGGTTCCGGCGACGGGCAGGTTTGGTTGGGTATAAACCGCATCATGGGTGGTTTGTCGCCACAGTAGGCCGATGGCGGTTTGCACGCTGAGCTTGTCGATCGGCTTGACGGTGATCGACGGCTTGACGTGAATCAAGTTGCTGTAGCCGGTGTAGCCCGCGAGGGAAAAGTAATAGCCGTTGGGGAACAGCGGGTTGAACGTGCCGAGGGTGCCGTCCCCGGTTTTACGGTCGCCCGAGGCGATGTCCAGTTGCAGGCCCAAGCGCGGTTTCCAGGCCAGGCTGTCGAAGGTGTAGCCGGTGCGGCTGCCACCGGCCCAGGCGCGGATATCCTTGCTGCCCACCGAGCCGCTTTGCAGCATCGCTTCGACGTCCCAGTCAAACCCCATGGCCGCGCCGCCCAGGCGGGCGTCGAACAGGTGGCGTGTCTCGTCGCCGTCCGCGTCGAGGTAATGCGCCGCGCTGCGTTCATACACGCCGTAGTAGGCCGACAGTTCGTTCTTGCCGCCCACCAGCCGCTCCACGCGCAGCATGTGGAAGCGCGCATCGCTGTTGGATTTGTCGTCGAAGTGCCGCCCGTCCTGGTACTGCACCGGCTGGCTGGCAATCCCGATAAAACGCCAGTTGGACGTCTCCCAGTCGGCCCACAGCGCATCGAAGGACTGCCGCACATTCGGACCGTCCCGCGACGAGATGAAACGCTGCAAATCGAAGGCGAAATCCTGGCGCCCGACGCGGGCCTTCAGCGTGCCGCTGCTGAAGGTATTCACGTATTCGGCAAAGGCCAGGCGCAGGTCGACACGGTTCTGGTCGGCGCCGCCAATCGTGGTTTTGTCGTAGGCGCGCACGTCTTCGAGTTGGGTGAATACCCGCCAGTTTTCGTTCAGGTGCAGGTCGGCATGCACCTGGAAACGCTGGATCAGGTAGCGGTCACGCTTCACGTCGCGCACGCCGAAACCACTGGCGTCGTTCATCTCGAAGCGCTCGCGCAACGTCGCACCGAGCGACAGGTAGGTCAACGGGTCGGCACTCGACAACGGGATGTACTTCAAGGTGTCCAGCGGCTGCGTGCGCAGCGCCGGGTTCTGCAGCACCGACCAGTCTTCCTGCCAGCGGTTGGCCTTGATGGCCGGGCGTGTCGCTTGCTCATCGGCGTGGGCGCTGCCGGCGAGCAGCGGCCACAGCACGGCCAGGCCCCAGCCTGTGCGGCGCGTCATTTTGCTGCGTTGAGTTGATGAATCTCCGCGACATAGCCGCCGGGGAATTCCACCAGTGCACTGCGACGGCCTTTACTCTCAAAGGCCGGCACCACCACGGTGGCGCCGGAGCCGGTGGCTTTGCCCAGGGTTGCCGTCAGGTCAGCCACTTGATAGCCGGTGGTCTCGTGGCCGAACGGGTAGGGCAGTTGGCCGTTGGTGACCAGTACCGCCATGCGCCCGAACGGCGACTCGATGTCGACACGCCGATAGCTGCCGTTGGCTTGACCGATGTCCACGCCCGGCGCGTGTTTGTCATCGGCCAGGACTTTGCCGTGGGAGAAGCCGAGGAACGCCTTGATAAAACGGTCGGCACGGTCGGCACTGAGGTACACGCGGTTTTCCGGCACGGTCTGGAACGCTGCGTAATCCGGGGTCTTGGTGTGCCAATAGAGTTGCATGTTCACACCGCCTGGCCACTGCACCACCGCGTCACGGCCGATCGGGTCGGGGAAGTCGCTGACGATCACCTCCGCGCCGTTTTCCCGCGCGGCCTTGAGGGCGACGTCCATGTCCTTGACCAGGTAACCGTTGCGCTCCTGGCCGAACGGGTGCGGGATCGGCGTGGTGAAACCAAACAGCGACACCGTGCCCGCCGGCGTCTGCAGCAATTGCGAGGTGGTGCTGCTGGGCACCGGCAGCACATTCACCACCACCTGGGCGGTGCTTTTACCGCCGAAAGTGGCCAGGAAACTCTGGGCGAAACGGTCGACATCGGCCGGCGCCACATAGACGTGGCTGGTGTCGTATTGCGGGGCCACGGCCACGCTCGGGGTTGCCGCGAAGGCATTGCCCATCATTGCGCTCGCCAGCAGCGTCAATGCCACAGATACCTTGATTGCTTTGCTACGCATGCCCACTCTCCAGCACTTCTACGCGATTGAAGCCGTGAGGTTAGGGGCACAGAGGCGAAGGAAATTGTACAGACGTGCTCGGTTGAACGGTTCAGCGTCTATGCTGGTCCACTGACTTCTACCGTCAGATCACACAGGTGAACGAAATGGCCAAGACTTACAGCTACGCCGCCCAGAACGCCAAGGATGCCCTCAAACCCTTCACCTTCGAGCGCCGCGCGCCGGGGGCGGATGACGTACAGATCGACATTCTCTATTGCGGCGTGTGCCACTCCGACCTGCACACCGCGCGCAACGAGTGGAAGAACACCCTTTACCCCTCCGTGCCGGGCCATGAAATTGTCGGCCGCGTGACGGCGGTCGGGGGCAATGTGACGACCTTCAAGGTCGGCGACCTGGCCGGTGTCGGCTGCATGGTCGACAGCTGCCAGCACTGCGCGTCGTGCGCCGAAGGCGAGGAGCAATACTGCGAGAGCGGCTTTACCGGCACCTACAACGGTCCGGTGTTCGGGGGTGAAAACACCTTTGGCGGCTACTCGGACAGCATCGTGGTCAAGGAGAAGTTCGTGCTGCGCATCTCCCACGACGATTCCAACCTGGCCGCTGTCGCGCCGTTGCTGTGCGCGGGCATCACCACCTACTCGCCGCTGCATCACTGGAAGGTCGGCCCCGGCAAGAAGGTCGGTGTGGTGGGCCTCGGTGGGCTGGGGCATATGGCGGTGAAGATCGCCCACGCCATGGGCGCGCACGTCACGTTGTTCACCACCTCGCCGAGCAAGCGCGAAGACGGCCTGCGCCTGGGCGCCGACCAAGTGGTGGTGTCGAAGAACCCGGACGAAATGGCCAAGGTCGCCAACAGCCTGGACTTCATCCTCAACACCGTCGCCGCGCCGCACGACCTCGACGCCTTCCTCAACCTGCTCAAGCGCGACGGCACCATGACTCTGGTCGGCGCCCCCGACAGCCCGCACCCGTCGCCGACCGTGTTTAACTTGATCTTCAAGCGCCGCAGCCTGGCCGGTTCGCTGATCGGTGGCATCCAGGAGACCCAGGACATGCTGGACTTCTGCGCCAAGCACGGGATTGTCTCCGACATCGAGATGATCGATATCCAGGGCATCAACGAGGCCTATGAGCGCATGCTCAAGGGCGATGTGAAGTATCGGTTCGTGATCGACATGGACAGCTTGAAAAAGGAAAGCCACGCGGCTTGAAACGCACGCTATAAACCCCTGTAGAACCCCGTGGGAGGGGGCTTGCTCCCGATAGCGGTGTTCCGGTCAGAACGTCTGTGACTGACCCACCGCCATCGGGAGCAAGCCCCCTCCCACAATTTTATGGGCGCACTGCAGATCGAGAGAGGCTATCTGCCTGACGGCTTAAGGCCGCTGCGGTTTTACCGACGTACCGAAGGTGTTGCCCATCCGCACGCTGGTCGCCGCCGGCGTGGCTAGACCGACTTTATTGGGCAGGCGCTTTTCGACGGCAATGTGCTGCGCCTCGCGGTTTTTTTGCGTCGCTGTTGTCGCATTCGTTTCACTGCCCATCTGTTGGCTGAGGCAGCCATAGTCAGGCGCCTTGTAGCCATCCACCGTGACCTCTGCGCAAGTGTCGGCATGGGCGATCAAGGGCAGGGCAGTGCACAGCAACAGGCTGGCAAGGGACGCTAACACTTTCATCGGAGCCTCCTGGCGGGCCCGCAGGAGTGGGCCAGTAAGGCTTGAGAGTCTAGTGCAGCTGGCTGCTCGTCACCGTGATGTTTTTTTTGCTATCACCGTAACATCAGGTTCATAAACTGGCCTCAGGATGACGGTTTTCTAGGGCGCGTCGGCCGTGCAGCGATGCAGAGCAGGGGGTGGACAGGGGGGCTGGCGGCGCGCCGTGTGCGCCCTGGTCTTGCTGTTGCTGCTGCTCGGTGGTCGCGCCGCGCAGGCCGAGGCTCCGCTGCTGTCGTTGAACCTTGCGGCGCAAGACCTGGAACACGCACTGCAAGCGTATAGCCGCGCCACCGGGATGGCCGTGCTGGTGGACCGCGAGTTGACGCGGGGCCGGCGCTCCATCGCGGTGCGCGGGCGCTTTACGGCGCAAGAAGCACTGGCAATGTTGCTGACAGGGAGTGGCCTGATGGCACGTTATGCACGCAGCGATGCATTTACCTTGCAACTGCCCGATGTCAGCCCGCCACCCCCGACCCAGGGGACGGCGGCACGGCATACAGCGCGGATCAACACCAGCTATGCGACGGCATTGCAGCACGCCATCGAGACCAGCCTGTGCCGTTCGCCGCTGACCCGGCCCGGCGGTTTTCGTGCGCTGGTGCAAGTATGGGTCAACCCGGACGGGGTGATTGCACACAGCCGGTTGGTCAGCTCCACCGGCGACGAACAACGCGATGAAGCACTGGTACGCAGCCTGGCAACAACACGGGTCGAACGCCCCGCACCCAGCTCACTGCGCCAACCCGTGACTTTACTTTTGATGCCTGACACCACAGGAACGCGCATGGAATGCACAGTAGCGAAAGGAGCCTCGGGCGGATGAAAAACTCCGGGCACAGCACCATGGTCAGCTTGTTCCTGGCCTCCTACGAAGACTTCAAGGTGCGTTTGCGCAAGCGCCTGGGCTCGGAGGACCTGGCCAACGACGTGCTGCACGAAACCTACCTGCGGGTCGACCGCATGGAGGTGCCGCCGAACCTGCAACAGCCCAATGCCTACCTCTACCGCATGGCCCTGAACATCGCCGCCGACCGCCGCCAGGCCGACGCGCGCTTGCTCACCGGCAGCGAGGTCGAAGAATTGTTGCAAAGCGCCGACGAAGCCCAGGACCCCTCGCGGGTGGTAGGCGGCCAGAAAGAAATCCAATCCCTGGTCAAAGCCCTTTACGAGTTGCCGGCACGCCGCCGCAAAATCCTGATCGCCGCCCGCCTGGAAGAGGCGCCGCACCTGGAAATTTCCCAGCGTTTCGGCATCTCTACGCGCATGGTCGAGAAAGAAATCAAGGCCGCCCTGGGCCATTGTGCCAAGCGGCTGGAAAGAAAAGTGATTCAGCGGTTCGGTCCCGGTGCCGGAAAACCGTCTTAGTGTCGAGTCCCTGATAAATCCGTGAGTACGTGCGCGCTTGAATATTTTTAGCTTCTCCACCGCCCGGCAGTCCGCCGCCAGCCCCCTGCACGATGAAGCCCGCGACTGGCTGGTCCTGCTGACCTCGGGCCGCGCCACCGTGGCCGATGCCAAGGCCCTCAAGGCGTGGTGCGCGCAGAGCCCCGCGCATGCCCAAGCATTCGAGCAGGCCAAGACGCTGTGGCAGCAAGTGGCACCGGCGCTCGATCACGTGTCGCAACCGCGCAGCTTTGGCCGGCGTGCCTTCCTTGGCGGTGCGCTCGCCGCTTCGGCGGCCGTGGTGATGGTGCGCGTTGGCGTACCGGGCGGTTTTGCCGGGCTCACGGCTGACTATCGCACCGCCGTCGGCGAGCAGCGCCAAGTGGTGTTGAGCGACGGGGTCAGCCTGGAACTCAATACCCAGACCCGCATCAGCCGGGTCGGGCAGGGCATTGAATTGCTCGAAGGTGAAGTCGAGGTGTTCGCCCACGTTGCCCAGCCGCTCAAGGTCCAGGCCGGCGAGGGCTGGGTGAGTGCGGCGCAGGCGCGGTTCAATGTGCGCAACACCGACCATAACGTGTGTATCACCTGTATCCAGGGTTCGCTCTCGGTGGATATCGCCGGGCGCAGCGTGCGCCTGGACCAAGGCCGACAATTGACCTACGGCGCCGCCGGAATCAGCGACGTGACAAGCGTGGACACCCAGGCGGTGCTGGCCTGGCGCGAACAGGTGCTGGTGTTCAACAACGCCACGCTGGCGACGGTGGTGGATGAGATCAACCGGTATCGGCCGGGGATGCTGGTGTTGCTGAATAAACAACTGGGCCAGCGCCGGGTGCAGGCGCGGTTCAGTTTGCAGCAGCTGGCGGGCGTGGCGTTGTTGATCCGGGATGCCTATGGGGCCAAGTGCACGGAGTTGCCGGGTGGGGTGGTGTTGTTGAGCTGACTCACTTCAACGGCCCCACCACCTGCCTATACGTTTCCACCCCCTGCGGCGTCTGCCGCACCAGGCTGATTTCCAATCCCAACGGATCCTCGCGCCGATTCCCGCTTAACTGCCGCCAGCCCTTATCCGGCTCCCACACTCGCACCTGCAGGTCACTCACGCCGGTCAACACCACCAGCCCATCCTTCGCCGCCGGCAACGGGTAGCGGTCCCGTGTCGGCGCGGCGGCGCGATACAGGGCGTCGCCCTTGAGCCACCAGCGCACCCGTTGCAGGCCATCGCCTGCCACCGGGGCGCTGCGGATCACGTCAAGACGGAAGCCTTTGCTGTCGGAACTGCGCACCGTGATTGCGGCCAAGCCTGTGTCTTGCGGCGCGTCTGGGGCTGTCAGTTCAACACTGGCCCGCAGGCTGATATCCCGCTGCATCTGGTTCAACGCTCTCAGCAACACCTCGGTCTGCTCGGTACTCGCCTGCAAGTGCTGATCCGCACGGGTGACGCTGTCCAGCCCGCGCCAGGCGATCAGGCTGACCACCGCCATGAGCATGATCGCCACCATCACTTCGATCAGGGTGAAGCCGTGCTGGGATCGGTTCATGGCTGGCTCACCACGCGCATCAAGCCGGCGGCGTCGCGTTGCAGGCTGAGGCTGTGCTGCCCGTCGGACAGCACCACGCGCAGCGGTGGGTTGATCCATTCGGCATTAAGCACCAGGGTTTGCCGGGGTTCGATGTTGATTTGCATCGGCGTGCTTTCCCATAGGCGCGGGCGCAGTTGGCTGTCGCCCTGGAAGGATTCCACGCTCGCGCCATCATCGCTGCGGCGGTTGAAGCGAAAGCCCTTGGCGTCGGCGCGCCAGGTGATGGGGCGGCCGTCGGCGTGGGCTTCGGCCTGGGCGACTTGCAGCAGTTGGCTCAGGCGTTCGGCGTCCTTGCGCAGCAGGTGCAGCGGGTCGGGTTTGATCGTGAGGCTGATGGCGGCGCTGGCGATGCCGATGATCACCAGCACCACCATCAGCTCGATCAGGGTGAAGCCTTGCTGTTTCATCGCGTGCTTCCTGGAACACTGGGGAGTGTGTGAAATAAAAGCGTGCGAATTGACCTGTAGGCTGGTGCGACGGACAAACAGGAGGTCCTCCCCATGACATTTGCCCCTCGTATCACCTTGGCCCATGGCGTGCAGGCGCTGGGCGTATTGGCCGCCTTGGCGGGCGTGGCGGTATGGACGCCGCTGCTGCTCACCCGCGCCGAATCCCACACCCCGCAAGCCACGCCCCAGGCGTTGGCGGCGCGCAGCGATAACCCGGCGTTGCAATGGTTTTCCAATGTGCCGACGGCGTTGCAGGTCAAGGTCACGGGCGTGCTGGCGGGGGCCCGAGGCGCAGTGGCGATCCTCAGTCTGAATGACGGCCCGCCGCGCAGCTTTCTGTTGGGTGAGCGGCTCAGCCCCGGCGTGCGGCTGACGGCCATCGAAGGCGACGGTGTGGAGATCGAACGCGGTGGCGAGAAGCTGCGCGTCAACCTCGACAAGCTGCCGCAGGGCCCCGCGCTGCCGCTGCTCACTCGGCCATGACCTGGGTGTCCAGGCGCGCCAGGGGCGGCGCTTCGCGGCTGGCGTCGAGCACCTGCAGGTTGACCTGAAACAGGCGGCCATCGGCGTTGATGGTCTGCTCGCAACGCAGCTTCAAGCGGCCTTGGTCACACACGAAGGTGCGCTTGCCGCTGCGCAAGTGTCCTTCCAGGCGCAGTTCCGCCAGGCGACTCTGTGCCGCCAGCAACGCGATTGACTTGTCCCGCAGCAAGCCGTTGCTCTGGGTCATCAGCCCGGCCACGCGCACAGCGGCGGCCATGGCCACGGCGATAATCGCCAGCGCCACCAGCACTTCGATCAGGGTAAAACCTTGCGCGTTGCGACGGCCGTACATGGCGCTCTCAAAGCCGGGAAACAGGCCCGCAGACTAGCGCCGGCAGTTGACCGATTGGCGACCGAAACTCCCGAGGATTTTCAATACGACTGACATGTGTTCTTGCAACACTGCGCCACGAATTGCACTCAAGCCAAGGAATGTCGAGATGGATATCGCGCGCCCAACATCCCCATTGCCGGGCCCTCGCGGCCAGCGTGGCTTCACGCTGATCGAGATCATGGTGGTGGTGGTCATCCTCGGGATCCTGGCGGCCATGGTGGTGCCCAAGGTCCTCGACCGTCCGGACCAGGCGCGGGCCACGGCGGCCAAGCAGGACATCGGCGGGCTGATGCAGGCGTTGAAACTCTACCGCCTGGACCACGGCACCTATCCGAGCATGAACCAGGGCTTGAAAGTGCTGGTGGAGCGCCCGGCGGATGCGAAGAACAGCAATTGGCGCGCCTACCTGGAACGCTTGCCCAACGACCCCTGGGGCCACCCTTATCACTACCTCAACCCGGGCGCCAACGGTGAGGTCGATGTGTTCTCCCTCGGTGCCGACGGCCAACCGGATGGCGATGGCGTCAATGCCGATATCGGCTCCTGGCAGTTGTAAGGCCCGTCATGAAAGGGTATTCGCCCCCAGCGGCGAAGCAGCGCGGCATGGCGATTATCAGCGCCTTGCTGATCGCGGCGGTGGTGGCGGTTCTGGCCGGCGCCATGCTCACACGCCAGACCGTGTTCACCCGCAGCCTGGAGGCCGAGCAACTGCGCATCCAGGGCCAGTGGCTGTTGCAAGGCGGCCTGGAACGCAGCCGGCAGATGCTCTGGGACGCGCGCCAAAAGGAGGTGCTGACGCGCCTTGATCAATCCTGGGCCCGTGCCCAAGGCGGCGCGTTCGAGGGGCGGATTGAGGACGAGCAAGGCAAGTTCAACCTGCGCAATTTGGTCAATCGCCAGCAGGTGGACAGCGAGCAGTTGCAGAGTTTCGAGCGGCTGTGCCAGTTGATCGGCGTCGACCCGGCGGTGAGTCGCCGCGTCAGCCAGCGAGTGATCGCCTCTTATCTCCCCCCGGTCAAATACCCGATGCTGCGCAGCCTGGATGACTTGAGTGGCCTCGAAGGCCTAGACCCCCTCGTGTTGCAGCGCATGCAGGCGTACATCAGCGTGTTGCCTGGGCCTACTTGGGTCAACGGCAACACCGCCAGCGCCGAAGTGCTCAGCGCGGTGGTGCCGCAGCTCAGCCTGTCCCAGGCCCATGGGCTGGTGGCCGAGCGTGACAGCGGGCAGTGGTTTATCAACCGTGGAGACTTCGTCAACCGCCTGCATTTACCCCAGGTGGTGATGGATTCGGTGCAGGTCGGTATTACCAGTGAGTGGTTTCGCCTGCAGGGCCAGGCCCGGCGTGAGCAGCGCCGGGTCACGATCGACGCGTTGCTGCATCGGCCCGAAGACCGTCAGCCACGAGTGATCTGGTCGCGGGTGGGCGTATGAAACGCTTGCGCATCGGCTTGCCGCCGCTGGATCAATTGACCGCTGAAAGCCAGGTCAGGTTTGCCTGGCTGGAGCGTGGCGTGGTCGTTGAAGAGGGCTATGAACACCTCGCGCAGCTGGGTAAGTCCCGCCAGGCAGTGGACTGCTTCCTGCACCCCCAGGACAGTCTGCTGACCCGCCTGGATCTGCCGCCATTACCGGCGGCGAAAACCGCTGCCGCCGTGGCCTGTGCCGCGCAGGCGCTGATACTCGGCCCGGTGGACCAGATGCAGGTGGCCCACGGCCCGCGTGACAGCGATGGGGGCGTGCAGGTGGCCTGGGTGCCCAAGGCCGGGTTGGCGCGGCTGGCGCAACTGCCACTCAAGCTGCGCGGCCTGTACCCGGCGCCCTATGCCTTGCCGGTGGGCGCGGCGGCGTTGGACGAAGGCTATCTGTTGACGCGTGACAGCCTGCAACAAGGCGCGGTGCACCCGTTGGGGTTGCAGGCGCTGGATGTGCCGCTGGTGGAGGCCACGCAGCGTTGGAGCGGGCCGGTGCCGGCTTGGGGATTGCACGGTCGCCTCAACCAACCCTCGACCGGCGGATGGGGCAGGGCGCTGGCCTGTGTGGCGCTGGCCACGGCCATCTGGACCGTCGGCCTCAACCTCTACGCGGCCCGCCAGGTGGAGGAAGGCCAGCGACTCAAGGCATCGATGAGCCAGCAGGTGCGCCAGGCCTTTCCCGAATTGCCGGTGGTGCTCAACCCGTTGCAACAGGCGCGTCAACAATTGGCCGCCCGCCAGACCGGCGCGGCGGCCGACCCAGGGCAACGCTTCGCCAGCCTGGTGCAACTGGCGGGTAATAACCTGCCCTTCATGGTGGGCAGCGTCGACAACCTGAGCTTTGAGCAGGGGCGCCTGCACGTTGAATTACTCGCCGACAGTCGCAACCCAAAGGCCGAAGGTGAATGGCAGGCAGCGTTGGCCCAGGCCGGTTTTACCGCCAGCCGCGATGAGCATGGCTGGACCCTTGCCCCGGCGCAGGCCGCAGAACAACCCGCAGGGGCCGGTGATGAATAAAGTCCAGCGACTGCGCAGCCAGGCCCAGGTGTTCTGGAACGGCCTGGCCCTGCGCGAAAAGCGCCTGCTCGGTGGGGCCGGCCTGGTCCTGGCGAGCCTGCTGACCTGGCTCGTACTGGTGCAGCCCGCGCTGAAGAAGATCGATTACTGGCAGGCCGAAACCCCCAAGCTGCGCGCCCAGGCCGAAGCCTTGCAAGTGCTGTTGCAGGATGTCGCCGCGCCCAGGCCGGGCGACGACACCGCACTGCGCCAAGCCCTGGATGGCGCCGGTCTGCAAGGCCATTACCAATTGCAGGCACTGGAATCCGGCGGTTGGCGCCTGACCTTCGACAACGCCCCGGCGGATGCGGTGGTGGGCTGGCTGTTGGGCAATGCCCGTTCGTTTTCCCTGGAGGTGTCTGAGGCGCGTTTGCAGCGCGCCCTCGATACCGTCGATAACTCGGCCGGCACTGTGTCCGGGACCGTTCGCATGGATCAGGCGCTTGGCGCTAAGGAAGCTTCATGAAGTGGTCAGTCCCCTCTTTTCGTAGGGTCGCGCCTTTGCTGGTGCTGGCGTTGAGTGCGTGCAGCAACCCGTCAACCACGCCGTTGCTGGTGGACAGCGAACTCGGTCAACCGTTGGCGAACACCCAGCGCAGCGGCGAGAACGTGTTGGACCGCCAGCGCGACCTCGCATCCAAGCCGCCCGTACAGCACCGCGTGACCAACAGCGCCCGTGGCCACGCCCCGGCGGCCGTGAAGGCGCGCAACCCGCTGGGTGACCAGCCGGTGCAGCTCAATTTTGTCGATGCGGACATCCAGGCGGTGGTCCGCGCACTGTCCCGCGCCACCGGCCAGCAGTTCCTGGTGGACCCGCGTGTAAAGGGCAACCTCACCCTGGTCAGCGAAGGCCAGGTGCCGGCGCACCAGGCCTACGACATGCTGTTGGCGGCGCTGCGCATGCAGGGCTTCAGCGTGGTCGATGTGGGCGGTGTCGCCCAGGTCGTGCCCGAAGCCGATGCCAAGTTGCTCGGCGGGCCGATCTACAGCGCCGGTAGCAGCGGCATGCAGACCCGCACCTTTCGCCTGCAATATGAAAACGCGGTGAACCTGATCCCGGTGCTGCGCCCCATCGTGTCGCCGAACAACCCGATCAATGCCTACCCCGGCAACAACAGCATCGTCATCACCGACTACGCGGAAAACCTTGCGCGGGTGGCGCAGATCATCAGCGGCATCGACACCCCCAGCGCCATCGACACCGACGTGGTGATGGTCCAGAACGGCATCGCCGTGGACATCGCCGCCATGGTCTCCGAGCTGCTGGAAACCCAGGGTGCCGACCAGACCCAAAAGATCAACGTGATCGGCGACCCACGCTCCAACTCGATCATCATCCGTTCCGGCAGCCCGGAACGCACGGAACTGGCGCGCAACCTGATCTACAAGCTCGACAACGCGCAGAGCAACCCCAGCAATATGCACGTGGTGTACCTGCGCAACGCCCAGGCGAGCAAGTTGGCCCAGTCGCTGCGCGGATTGCTCACTGGGGAAAGCGATTCCGGCGTCAGCGACGACGCGCGTGGCAAGCTCAGCGCCATGGGCGGTAATGGCAAGAACACCCAAGGCACCAGCAATGCGCAAAACAGCAGCGGCACGCCGACTGGCAGTGGTGTGCAGTCGGGGTATGGGCAAACCACCGGCTCGACTCCCAGCTCCAGCGGCACCTCCACTGAGAACCAGGACACCGCGTTCAGCGCCGGCGGCGTGACCATCCAGGCGGACGCCACCACCAACACCCTGCTGATTTCCGCGCCGGACCCGCTGTACCGCAACCTGCGCGAAGTGATCGACATGCTCGACCAACGCCGCGCCCAGGTGGTGATCGAAAGCCTGATCGTGGAAGTCGGCGAAGACGATGCCACCGAATTCGGCGTGCAATGGCAGGCCGGCAACCTCGCCGGCAAGGGCGGTTTTGGCGGGGTCAACCTGGGCGGTAGCGGCGTGAACAGCACGCCGACCAGCAAGACCAGCATCGACGTGTTGCCCAAGGGCCTGAACGTGGGGCTGGTCAACGGCACGGTGGATATTCCCGGTATCGGCAAGGTACTCGACCTCAAAGTCTTGGCCCGGGCGCTGAAGAGCAAGGGCGGCACCAACGTGCTGTCGACGCCGAACCTGCTGACCCTGGACAACGAAGCGGCGAGCATTTTCGTCGGCCAGACCATTCCGTTTGTCACCGGCAGCTATGTGACCGGTGGCGGGGGGACCAGCAACAACCCGTTCCAGACGGTGCAGCGTGAAGAAGTGGGGCTCAAGCTGAATGTGCGGCCGCAGATTTCCGAAGGGGGCACGGTGAAGCTGGATATCTACCAGGAGGTCAGCACCGTGGATACACGGGCGTCGGTGGACGCGGGCACGGTGACCAACAAGCGGGCGATCGATACCAGTATTTTGTTGGATGACGGGCAGATCATGGTGCTCGGCGGGTTGCTGCAGGATGGGTATAGCCAGAGTAATGATGCGGTGCCGTGGTTGTCGGATATTCCGGGGTTGGGGGCGTTGTTTCGTAATGAGAAGCGCAGTGTGAACAAGACCAACCTGATGGTGTTTTTGCGGCCGTATATTATTCGGGACAGTGGGGCGGGGCGCAGTATTACCTTGAACCGGTATGAATTTATGCGCAGGGCGCAGGGGGGGCTGCAGCCGGAACATAGTTGGGTGATGCCGGATGTGCAGGCGCCGCAGTTGCCTTCGGTGGAGAAGGCGATTCCGGGTGCGCCGCGGGCGGTGATCAGGGCGGTGCCGGTTTCTGGGGGGGCGCAGCGGTGATTGAGTACATATCCGTTGCTGCGGTAATGGCCACCTATGGTTCCGCTCTTACAGCGGGTCACTTTTGGAAGGACCCAAAAGTAACCAAAAGGTCCTCGCCCCACCACTCGGCACCTCGCCTGGGCTCGGTGTGCCCTCACTCCGGCTTTGGAGCGTGGGCCGCCGCGATGGGCCATCCTTGGCCCAGCGCGGCTAACCCGGCGTCCTGCCGGGTTACCCACGCTCCAAAGCCTGCGTTCGGCCAGCGTGGTTTTACGGGGCGCCTGAGATCAAAATCAAAAGCCAGATCAAACGCGAATCTGCTTTTCTGTGGGAGCGGGCTTGCCCGCGAAGGCGGCCTGACAGCCGACCCCTATTTACTTGATGCCCCACACTCCAAATGTGGGAGTGGGCTTGCCCACGATGGCGGCCTGACAGCCGACCCCTATTTACCTGATGCCCCACACTCCAAATGTGGGAGCGGGCTTGCCCGCGATGGCGGCCCGACGGCCGACCCCTATTTACCTGATGCCCCCCACTCCAAATGTGGGAGTGGGCTTGCCCGCGAAGGCGGCCTGACAGCCGACCCCTATTTACCTGATGCCCCACACTCCAAATGTGGGAGTGGGCTTGCCCGCGATGGCGGCCTGACAGCCGACCCCTATTTACCTGATGCCCCACACTCCAAATGTGGGAGTGGGCTTGCCCACGATGGCGGCCCGACGGCCGACCACCCTTTACCTAATGCCCCACGCCCCAAATGTGGGAGCGGGCTTGCCCGCGATGGCGGCCTGACAGCCGACCCACTTCAGCCAACCCAAGGTGCCATCCCATGCTTCAACTGATCCTCGGTGGCGCTCGCTCCGGCAAAAGCCGTCTCGCCGAAAGGCTCGCCAGCGACAGTGCCTTGCCCGTCATTTACATTGCCACCAGCCAACCGCTGGATGGCGAGATGAACGCGCGCGTCGCGCTGCATCGCCAACGTCGCCCGGACGATTGGGGCTTGATCGAGGAGCCTGTTGAGCTGGCGCGGGTGCTTCGGGAGAACGCTGCCGTGGGGCAGTGTCTGCTGGTGGACTGCCTGACGCTGTGGCTGACCAATCTGCTGATGCTCGAGGACGTCGAACGCTTGGCGCTCGAACGCGAACAACTGCTGGAAACCCTGGCCTCGCTGCCGGGTGAAATCATTTTTGTCAGCAACGAGACCGGTTTGGGTGTCGTGCCGCTGGGCGAATTGACTCGCCGCTATGTGGATGAAGCCGGTTGGCTGCATCAAGCCTTGGCCGAGCGGTGTCAGCGTGTTGTCCTGACCGTTGCCGGCCTGCCCCTGACTTTGAAAGGTACTGCGTTATGACTGACACCTGGTGGCTCAACCCTTGTAAGGCGATCGACGCTCAAGCGTACGAACAAGCCCTGGCGCGCCAGCAACAATTGACCAAGCCGGCTGGTTCCCTCGGTCAGTTGGAGGCGCTGGCAGTGCAATTGGCCGGCCTGCAGGGCCAGGTCAAGCCGTCGGTGGATTCTCTGTGGATCGCCATTTTCGCCGGTGACCATGGCGTGGTTGCGGAAGGCGTGTCGGCGTTCCCCCAGGAAGTCACCGGGCAGATGCTGCATAACTTTGTCACCGGTGGCGCGGCCATCAGCGTATTGGCGCGGCAGTTGGGTGCGCAGTTGGAAGTGGTCGACCTGGGGACGGTGACGCCGTCGCTGGATCTGCCGGGTGTACGGCACTTGAATATCGGCGCGGGCACGGCCAACTTCGTCAACGGCCCGGCGATGACCGAGGCTCAGGGGCAGCTCGCTCTGCAAGCCGGTCGCGACAGTGCATGGCGTGCGTTGGCAAACGGGGCGCAACTGTTTATCGGCGGCGAGATGGGCATCGGCAACACCACCGCCGCCAGTGCGCTGGCGTGTGCCTTGCTCGATTGCCCGGTCAGCGACCTCACCGGGCCGGGCACCGGGTTGAATGCCCAGGGTGTCAGCCACAAAGTGGCCGTGATCGAACGCGCGCTGGCGTTGCATGCCGGCCAGCGCGGTAATGCGTTGCAGACCCTGTTCAATCTTGGCGGCTTTGAAATTGCCGCACTGGTGGGCGCGTATCTGGGCTGCGCCCAGGAAGGCATCGTGGTGCTGGTGGATGGGTTCATTTGCACGGTCGCGGCGCTGGTGGCGACACGCGTGAGCCCGGCGTGCCGTGAATGGCTGGTGTTTGGCCATCGCGGTGCCGAGCCTGGCCATCGTCATGTGCTGCAGCGTCTGGACGCGCAGCCATTGCTGGAACTGGGTCTGCGCCTGGGTGAGGGCAGCGGTGCTGCGCTGGCGGTGCCGTTGTTGCGCCTGGCCTGCGCGCTGCACGGGCAGATGGCGACCTTCGCCGAAGCCGCCGTGGCAGACCGTCCGGCATGACCTTGCGCCTGGACCTGCTGCGCCACGGCGAAACCGAGATGGGCGGCGGCCTGCGCGGCAGCCTGGATGACGCACTCACCACCAAGGGCTGGGCGCAGATGCGTGCTGCTGTTGTGGCGCAAGGGCCGTGGGACCGCTTGGTCAGTTCGCCACTGCAACGTTGTGCGCGGTTCGCCGAGGCATTGGGCGCTCAACTCAACCTGCCGGTCACGCTGGAAAAGGATCTGCAAGAGCTGCACTTCGGTGCCTGGGAGGGGCAAAGTGCCGCCGCCTTGATGGAGACCGACGCCGAGGGGCTGGGCTTGTTCTGGGCTGATCCCTACAGTTTTACGCCGCCGGAGGGGGAGCCTGTCAGCGACTTTTCCGGTCGGGTTCTGGGCGCTGTCGCACGTTTACATCAGGCTTACGCCGGTGAGCGTGTGTTGTTGATCAGCCATGGCGGCGTGATGCGCCTGCTATTGGCGCAAGCGCGAGGCTTGCCTCGGGAGCAATTGCTAAACGTGGAAGTTGGCCACGGTGGGCTATTCAGCCTGCAGGTCGCCAACGACGGCGCGCTGAAGGAAGTGGGGTAACCATGCTGCCATTCTGGATCGCCCTGCAATTTCTCAGCAGCCTGCCGATTCGCCTGCCGGGCATGCCGCAGCCTCAGGAGCTGGGCCGCTCGTTGCTGTTTTATCCCGTCGTCGGTGTGTTGTTCGGTGTGCTGTTGTGGGCCTTGAGTACGGCATTGATGGGCGCGCCGCTGTTGCTGCATGCCGCACTGTTGCTGACGGCCTGGGTGCTGCTCAGTGGCGGCCTGCACCTGGACGGTCTGGCGGACAGCGCCGATGCCTGGCTGGGCGGCTTCGGCGATCGCGAGCGAACGCTCGCGATCATGAAGGACCCGCGCAGCGGACCGATTGCCGTGGTCACGCTCGGGCTGGTGCTGCTGCTCAAATTCACCGCCTTGGTCGCCTTGATCGAACAGCAGAACGGCGCCGCACTGATCCTGGCCCCGTTGATCGGCCGCGCATCGATGCTGGCGCTGTTTCTCACCACGCGCTATGTGCGTGCTGGCGGATTAGGCCAGGCATTGTCGGATCATTTACCGAGGATCGTCGGCCAACAGGTGCTGATCCTCAGTGGGCTGGCGTGCATCCTGATCGGCGGCTTCAGCGGTGGTGTTGCGGTATTGCTCGCGGCGATCTGTTTTATCGGGCTGCGCCAACTGATGGTCAATCGCCTGGGCGGCACCACGGGCGACACCGCGGGCGCCTTGCTGGAGCTGCTGGAAGTCGCGGTATTGGTCGGCTTGGCGCTGTAACACTTTCTTGCATTTCCTTAATCGCGGGTATATACACGTTCCATGCTTGCCTCCCAATGTTTATGTACCAACCTGCGACGTGCCGCCCGTGGCGTCAGCAGGCATTACGACGGCGCCCTTGATGGCTTCGGGATCAACGTCGCCCAGTATTCCTTGCTGTGCAACCTGCAGCGACTCGATCAGCCGAGCATTTCCAACCTGGCCGACGCCATGGGCCTGGATCGCAGCACCTTGGGGCGCAACCTGCGGGTGTTGGAAGGCGAGGGCCTGGTGCAGTTGGTTGAGGGGGATGACTTGCGTAACCGCCTGGTGAAGTTGACCGACGACGGTGAAGCGCGACTCGCCGCCGCATTACCCGCCTGGGAGGCGGCGCAGCAGAAATTGATCGATCAACTCGGCGCGGAAAAACGCGAAACCTTGTTGGCCTTGCTGGACGAACTCGCCTGATCGCGGGTTTGTTCGACTATAAGCGGGTATATACCCGCGAACGGAGAATAAGAAATGACCTCGATGTGGCGCACCAGTGGCTGGATTCTTGTGGGGAGTGCGCTGATCCTGGCGTTGTCGTTGGGTGTGCGACACGGGTTCGGCCTGTTCCTGGCGCCGATGAGCAGCGAGTTCGGCTGGGGCCGTGAAACCTTTGCCTTCGCCATCGCCTTGCAGAACCTTATCTGGGGCCTGGCACAGCCGTTTACCGGCGCCCTGGCCGATCGGTTTGGTGCCACCAGAGCGGTGTTTGTCGGCGGCGTTCTTTACGCGGTGGGCCTGGTGCTGATGGGCATGTCCGATTCGGCGTGGTCGCTGTCCCTGAGTGCCGGCCTGCTGATTGGTATCGGCCTGTCCGGCACCTCGTTCTCGGTGATTCTCGGCGTGGTCGGCCGCGCCGTGGCCCCGGAAAAACGCAGCATGGCCATGGGCATCGCGAGCGCTGCCGGTTCGTTCGGCCAGTTTGCGATGGTGCCGGGCACCTTGGGCTTGATCAGTTGGTTGGGGTGGTCTGCAGCACTGCTGGCGCTGGGCCTCATGGTGGCGCTGATTCTGCCGCTGGTCGCGATGCTCAAGGACCGGCCGTTGCCGGTGATGGCCGGTCAGCAAACCTTGCGTGAAGCGTTGAAGGAAGCCTGTTCCCATTCCGGCTTCTGGTTGTTGGCCTTCGGCTTTTTTGTCTGCGGTTTCCAGGTGGTGTTTATCGGTGTGCATTTGCCGGCCTACCTGGTGGACCAGCACCTGCCGGCCACCGTCGGCACCACGGTGTTGGCGCTGATTGGCCTGTTCAATATCTTCGGCACCTACACCGCCGGCTGGCTCGGTGGGCGCATGTCCAAGCCGCGCTTGCTGACCGGTTTGTACCTGTTGCGTGCGGTGGTGATTGTGCTGTTTCTGTGGGCGCCGGTCACCGAAGTCACGGCCTACCTGTTTGGCATGGCCATGGGCTTCTTGTGGCTGTCCACCGTACCGCTGACCAACGGCACCGTCGCGACACTGTTTGGTGTGCGAAACCTCTCCATGCTCGGTGGGATCGTGTTCCTGTTCCACCAGCTTGGTTCATTCCTGGGCGGCTGGTTGGGCGGGGTGGTCTATGATCGTACCGGCAACTACGATTTGATCTGGCAGGTGGCAATTCTGTTGAGCCTGCTCGCCGCGGCGCTTAACTGGCCGGTGCGCGAGCGGCCGGTGGCACGATTGCAGGCGCAGATGGAGGCAGCATGAGCTTAGCGGTACGCGGTGTGATACTTATCGCAGGGTTGGTCCTGGTGCTGCTGGCCTGGTGGGGCTGGCAACACGGCGGGCTGGCGTTGATGCAACTGGGTATGTCGATCTGTTAAGTTCGTAGCCTGAATATTTTGAAGGACACCCGACATGCAGATGCGCTGGCTCGCTGTACCCGTCCTGATGGCAATCGGCAGTGTCGCCTCTGCTGCCAGTTGCCCGCCGCTGCTGGAAGGCCAATTGCCCAAGCTGCGCGCCAAGGAATCCATCGACCTGTGCCAACGTTTTGCCGGCAAACCCTTGGTCATCGTCAATACCGCGAGCTTCTGCGGGTTCGCCCCACAGTTCAAAGGGCTCGAAGCGTTGTATCAACGCTACAAGGGCGAAGGGCTGGAAGTGATCGGCGTGCCGTCCGATGACTTCAAGCAGGAAGCCAAGACCGGTGAAGAGACCGCCAAGGTGTGTTACGTGAATTATGGCGTGACCTTTACCATGACCGAGCCACAAAGGGTCAAGGGGCCGGACGCGGTGCATTTGTTCAAGGTATTGGCGCAGCAGACCGACGCGCCACCGAAGTGGAATTTCTACAAGTATGTGGTGGATCGGCAGGGCAAGGTGATTGCCAATTTCTCCAGCCTGACCAAGCCGGACAGTCCGGAGCTGATCAAGGCGGTGGAGGAGGCGATCGCCTCCAAACCGTGATCGGCGTGCATTAAAAAGCCCCGCCTCCTTTGCAGGAGAGCGGGGCTTTTTTATACGGCGTAGGGTTAGAACTTGTAGGTCAAGCCCAGGCCGAAACCGTTAGCGCTGTTTTCGTACTTGGCGTTGTACGTCTGACGCAGGGCATTGGTGCGCTGCACTTTGACGTCTTCTTCCTTGAGGTACGAGTAAGCCAGGTCGACGGTCATGTTATCCATGACCGCGTAGCCCAGGCCCACACTGAAGATTGTACGGTCGCCAGTAGGGATGCGCGGTGAACGATCGGTATTGTTGGTAGGCGACTGGTCGAAGGTCAGGCCGGTACGCAGTACAACTTGTTTGGTCAGTTGGTACGAAGTACCCACCGCGTATGCCCAAGTGTCATGCCAGTTCTGATCTTCTTTGATAGTACCGACCAGCGCCGGAGCAACGCCGCCGCCGTTGGCAGCGGTGACGCCTTCGTTGTTGACGGTGATGTCTTTCAGGCGGCTCCAACGGGTCCAGGTCGCACCTGCATAGAGTTTCCACGCATCGTTCATGTCCTGAGTGACCGACAGATCCCAGGATTCAGGGGTGTCGATTTTCAGCGAGGCATCGTAACGATTTCCGCGCAGGGCAATGCCTGGAACGCCCGTGCCCGGGGTCACTTCAGTATGGCCTTCGAGCTTGTACTTCACTTTCGAGTGATAAGTCAGGCCCACGCGCGTGGTATCGGTGGCTTGAACCAGAACGCCAAAGTTAAAGCCCAGGGCAGTATCGTCGCCCTTGATCTTGATGTTATTCGGGCCGCTGCCTGGAACCTGAGGCAACGAAACATCCGACTCCAGCACGCCGGAGATCCGGTTGATGGTTGGGCCAAAGCCGATGGAAACCCTGTCGTTAAAGACATAGCTGACAGTCGGCTGGAAGGTCATGACCTTCACTTCGCTCTTGCTGCCAAAGCCACGGCCCTGGAAGCCATTTTCGTAGTCGGTCACCAAACCGAACGGAGCATAGACGCCGAAACCGATGGCCCACTGTTCATTGAGCTTGTTTGTGTAGAAGCCGAATGGAACGGCGGTGAAGGGCACCATGTCACCTTTGTTGCTACCGGTGGTGTTGGTGTTGCCACTGACGTGGCTGATATCGGTTGAAGCATCAATCGCTGCAACACCGCCCGTGATTTGCTGGCCTTCCAGCCGAGCCATACCGGCAGGGTTACCGTAAACAGTACTTGCATCATCGGCAGAAGAAGAGCGACCTGCGAAACCCGTACCCATCCCGCTGACGCTCTGTTCGTTCAGTGCGAAACCGCTTGCAAACAGTTGGGAGGATGCCATGGCAACGGCGAGGCTAAGTGTGGTCTTGAGCATTACTTTTTTCATTATTAGAACTCCGTGGTGATCACCGCTGCGGAAAGTAACAATAAATTTAAGATCGCGCTATAGGCTGTAATACTGGAGATAGAGCGGTTTTGTAGGACAATCCGACCAGAATTCGGGGTTTTTGGCGAATCTTGCAAATTGCCCGGTCAGCAAGCCACGTGATTCATAGGTGAAACACAGGTTTGCCAGGCTTGAGTGAAATCGCGCAGCCTTCCTTGTGGGTGAAATATTTCTTTCCAGATACGCGCCATTGCCAAGACATCACCGGGCGGTGGCAGGGTGCAGGTGTGTTGTTCAACCAAAAGCCAGGCGATTGCCGTGGCGTAGCGCAGGTTTACCGTCAACTCCAGTTGCGGCGCGCTGAGGAAGGCATGTTGGCTGGCCAGTCCACGCACCAGGCTGGCCCGTTCAGGGTCCAGCGCCAGGTACTTGTCCCATAAATCGCGATGGCGGGGCTCGGTGATGCTGTACAGGCCATGCCCGCGTCGGTCGTGCAAAGCGGAACCGAGTTCCGACTGGCTGGCGGCAATGCCCAGCAGCAGGGACTCAGCCGTCGGGTTATGGCGGCCGAGGTACAGTAATGTCGGCCGGATCACATAACGACACAATTCGCTGGCGGCGATACCCATACGAGCCTCAATCCGTGAAAGTGGTCGGCGAGGCCTGAGGAGGGGGCTTGGCAGCAGTGGATCGGATCTCAGGCTCGCCGGAGGCGGATCATGCCGCCTGAGTTGAAGTGTAGTGTCATATTTGTGATGTAAAGGACTGTTTTTAAAACATCTTATTCATTTAGTTATAACGTTTATATCTATTTGAACTTAATGTCATCACCTGTGCATAAAAGCCAGGCAATAAAAAACCCTGTTTTTTAAACAGGGTTTTTTTATGTTTCAGCGACTCAGGTCGATCAGGCAACCAGTGCCTGACGAGTACGTTCGATCACAGCCTGCAGCGGTTCTGCGCTGGAGTATTGATCGGGGTACAGGCGTTCGCTGTGACGAGCGATGCCGTGTTCATTGACCAGGGTGAAGCTGAAGCAGCCTTTACGAGCGGCCATGATCAGGCAGTTCATTGGGGCAAAAGCATTGGTGAGGGTGCGAATGGCATCCTGAGTATGGATAGTGGACATATTATTGGTGTTCCTACAAATGACACGGTTAAGAACCGTGCAACGTTAAAACGTTCCAGTGACGTTGATCACCATTGATCGAACGAAGAACCCGACTGGAACAAAGCAGCCAGTTTGAAGCGCTAATAAGTTAGGCGCGCTTGGGCTGGCAGGTAGGTACTTAGGAGGGCAGGCAACACAACAGGGGCAAAGGTTCTGGGCCCAGGGTGGAGATCCTGATCAATTTGCAGGCTGGTTCGGTCAGAGTATTGAAACTTCGCGACACCCTTTGTTTGTTCAAAGGCCGTGTCGTCGCAAGTGATACCTGGAAACCATCGAGGTGGTCGATCCCGTGTTGTTCAGGGGAGTTGTTCGACCAGAATTGACTTTCAGCTTGGTACTAACGCCGCGGATAGTAACGGAATGAATCTGGTAATGGAAGGGCTCTGACCAAAAAACTTCAATCAGCCGCCCAGCAGGCCCCGATAGACCAGCACCGTGGTTGCCGCTGCCAACGAGCAGCCCAGCCCGTAAGCGGCGAGGGTCAAGCGCAGGGACTGGCCGGTCTCCACCACTTTCATCACATCGGCCATGTCGTTGATCCGGCCTTCGCCCAGTTCAATGCACAGGCTTACGGCGGTAAACGCCGCCGACAGCAAGATAGCGATGGCAAACAGTGCGCCGTCCGGGGATGGCAGCGCCGCATTGATCCCCAAGGAAATGGCGCAGATGGCCAGTAGCAACACAGCGAATAACAGAATTCCTTTCATCGACCCTTCCAACGTTGCGCTGTAGGTCGGGGAGTGTGGCGAGCCGGGAAAGATTTGAAAAGTCCCTGGTTTGCCCCGGCGGTAACATTTTTGCAGCAAGTTGCTTCAAAAAAAGCCGGCGATATAACCATCGGATGGGTACTTGTGCACATTGGTTGCGCGGGGTGTAACCGCGCTGTCAACTGCACTGCAGCGCCGCCATTTGCCTGCAATGGAAATTTAAGTCAATGAAAAATCTGGCTTTTTTTTATTGGTGAAAAAATCGTCAGTTTGACTGCGGCCCCCATTCCATGGGGGTTTGCGCGGGTTAAAGGGGGGTTGTCCACTGAGTTATCCACAGCTTCTGTGGATTGTCCCGAGCGCTTGCTCTAGAACGGGCGTGCAGAGTTTTTTCAGCTTTACCTGTACGAAAAAAAGAGTAGAGTGGCGCGCCTTCCGTTCTGTCCCACAGTGCTTTATGAAGTTTCGCTCAGTATCACCTTCTGTTACCGACGCCCCTCACACTGTTACCGCCCCCAAGCGCTTTTCCTTGAAAGTGGCTTTGTGGTTGCTCGACAGCCCGCGCCTGGGTCACAACGTCAACGTCAAACACTTCGCCGGGCGCTTGCTCAAGCAGCCGGCCCGTGAAGGCGTGGTCGCTGCCCAAAGTCGCCTGGGCCAACTGATGTGCCGTGAGTGCGGGAATGCCCGTGACCGCCGCATCGGCCACGACCTGCTGCGCCTCGCGGCCCGTGCCGGTGACCGCCGCGCCCAACGTGAACTGGGCCAGGTCGAAGACTGAGCTGTCCTCAGGCCCTGTGCTCCGCTAACCTTGCTTTTTTTCGGTGATGGCAGACATGTCTATGGCGTTTGACTGGACCAGTATTGCCCTTGGCCTTGCTGGCGCTGCTGTGCCGTTATTGGCCCTGTGCTGGCAGCTTCAGCGACGGCTGACCGCGCGCATGACCGGCTGGGAACTGCTCGAAGAGCGTCTGGCCACTGCGCAACTGGCCCAGGAAGGCCTCGCCGCGCAGTTGGATGCCAGTCGCGATGAAATCAGCGACCTGAGCCAGGCCAATGCTGCCAAACAGGCTGACTTGGCGGCTGTGCGCCGCGAGGTCGAACTGCTGCAGATCGACCGCGACAATGCCCGCGACGCCGCGCATGCGTGGAACTTGGACCGCAGCGCCAAGGAGGCCGAGCTACGTCGCCTGGATGCATTGTCGTCCGCCCTGCGCGCCGAACTGCGTGAGCAGCAGGACAGCCATCAACAACGCCTTAACGACCTGCAAGGCTCGCGGGATGAGTTGCGCGCACAGTTCGCCGAGCTGGCGGGCAAGATCTTCGACGAGCGTGAACAGCGCTTCGCCGAAACCAGCCAGGAACGCCTGGGCCAGTTGCTTGATCCGTTGAAGGAACGCATCCAGTCCTTCGAAAAACGCGTAGAAGAAAGCTACCAGAACGAAGCACGCGAGCGTTTTTCCCTGGCTAAGGAGCTTGAACGCCTACAGCAACTGAACCTGCGTCTGTCAGACGAGGCCACCAACCTGACCCGCGCCCTCAAGGGCCAGAAAACCCAAGGCAACTGGGGCGAGCTGATCCTTGAGCGGGTGTTGGAGCATGCGGGCCTGGAGAAGGGCCGCGAGTATCAGACTCAGGTCAGCCTCAAGGGCCCGGACGGCGAGCGTTTCCAGCCGGACGTGCTGATCATGTTGCCCGGCGACAAGCAGGTGGTGGTGGATTCCAAGGTCAGCCTCACCGCTTATCAACAGTACGTGGCAGCGGAGGATGATGTGATCGGCCAAGCAGCGTTGAAGCAGCACGTGCTGTCGCTGCGCAATCACGTCAAAGGCTTGGCTGGCAAGGATTACAAACGCCTGGAAGGCCTGCACAGCCTGGATTTCGTGTTGCTGTTCGTACCGATTGAGGCGGCTTTTTCGGCCGCGTTGCAGGCCGAACCGAACTTATTCCAGGAAGCCTTCGATCGCCATATCGTCATCGTCAGCCCCACCACGTTGCTGGCTACCCTGCGGGTGATCGATAGCCTGTGGAAGCAGGAACGCCAGAGCCAGAACGCCCGGGAAATCGCCGAGCGTGCGGGCTGGCTTTACGACAAATTCGTGCTGTTTATCCAGGACCTGGACGAAGTGGGTAATCGTCTACAACAGTTGGATAAGGCTTACAGCGCCGCGCGTAACAAGCTGACAGATGGACGCGGGAATCTGGTCAGCCGGACCGAGCAATTGAGGTTGCTCGGCGCGCGAGCGAGTAAAAGCTTGCCGGCCGATCTGCTGGAGCGGGCGATGACCGATTCCGACGGCGTGGCCCATCTGCCCGAATAGGTACAAACCAAAATGTGGCACTGACCTAAAGGGGCAGATGCCGACTCAGCAACGCTCGCAACGCCGCCGGCTTCACCGGCTTGGCCAGGTAATCCAGCCCCGCCGCATGCACCTCGGCCACCATTTCCGGGCGGCCGTCGGCACTGATGACCACGCCGGGAATCGGCTCTGCCAATTGCGCGCGCAGCCAGCCCATCAACTCAGTACCGGTCTCGCCATGATCCAGGTGGTAATCCACCAGTGCCAGCTGCGGGCGCACGCCCTCGGCCAGCAGCGCCGCGCATTGCGCCTGGTCGGTGGCGGTCCACACTTCGCAACCCCAGCGCGTCAACAGGCTGCGCATGCCAATCAGGATGCTCTCTTCGTTATCCACGCACAGCACCTGCGCACCGCTCAACGGCAGCCCGGTTTCCTGCGGCGTCTTGACCAGCGGGGTGGCCTGGTTGCGTGCCAGCGGCACGCGCACACTGAACACGCTGCCCTTGCCTGGCCATGAGCGCACGCTCAAGCGGTGGTCCAGCACGCGGCACAGGCCGTCGGCGATCGCCAAGCCAAGTCCCAGGCCTTTCTCCGCGCGGGTCTGGTGGCTGTCCAGGCGCTTGAATTCTTCGAAGATCACCTTCTGTTTATCCTGCGGGATACCCGGGCCACGGTCCCACACTTCTAAGCACAGCTCGCCTTTACGTCGGCGTACGCCCAGCAGCACCGGGCCGTCGGCATAACGGAAGGCGTTGGTGAGAAAATTCTGCAGAATCCGTCGTAACAACTTTATGTCGCTGTCGACGCGCAAACGGCTGCCGCGCAGGCGGAAGCGCAGACCTTGCTCCTGGGCGAGCGCCTTGAATTCCGCGCCGAGGGTGTCGAACAGCTCATTGAGCACAAAGGGCTGGCGCTGTGGGTTGATCTTGCCGTTTTCCAGGCGAGAAATATCCAGTAGGTCGCTGATCAGGTCTTCGGCAGAGCGCAGCGAACTGTCCAGGTGTTGCACCAATTGCCGGGCTTCGCTGGACAGGCCGTCGTTCTGGTGGGAGAGGGCGGCGGAGAACAGGCGCGCAGCATTCAACGGCTGCATCAGGTCATGGCTGACGGCCGCCAGGAAGCGCGTCTTCGACTGGCTGGCAGATTCGGCAACGCCCTTGGCGTCAGTGAGCGCCACGTTGAGCTGGGACAGCTCGTGGGTGCGCTCGGTCACCCGTTGCTCCAGGCCTTCGTTGGCTTCGGTGAGTGCCTGTTCGGCTTCGCGGAACGCGGTAATGTCAGTGAAGCTCATGACGAAACCGCCGCCGGGCATTGGGTTGCCGATCAGTTCGATCACGCGGCCATTGGGGAATAAACGCTCGGACGTGTGCGCGCGGCCCTGGCGCATCCAGTGCAGGCGTCGCGCCACGTGCACTTCGGCCTCGCCCGGCCCGCACAGCCCGCGTTCGGCGTTGTAGCGGATGATGTCGGCAATTGGCCGGCCCACGCTGATCAGTCCGTCGGGGTAATTGAACAGCTCCAGGTAGCGCCGGTTCCAGGCCACCAACTTGAGGGACTGGTCGACCACGCTGATGCCTTGGGTGATGTTTTCGATGGCGCCTTGCAGCAACGCGCGGTTGAACTGCAGCACTTCCGACGCTTCGTCGGCGATGCGTACGACGTCCTCCAACTGCATTTCCCGCCCTTCGATGGCTGCTTTTACCACTGCGCGGGTCGAGGATGCACCGAGTACACCGGCCAGCAAGCGTTCCGTGTGGGCGATCCAATCGTTGTCGGCATTCTGGTTGGGGTTGAAGCCTTTGCCCTGGCGATAGGCGAAACGGATAAAGCTTTGCTGGGCCCGTTCTTCACCCACAAAGCGCGCAGCCAGGCTCAGCAGATCGCTGATCTGCACCGACAGCATCGAGCGGGCACTGGCGCGCTGGCTGATTTCCTGGCCGATAAAGCGCCCGGCTTGCCAGTGCTCGGACACCCGCGTGCGCGAGAGCATCGACACCCACACAAACAGCGTGAAGTTACCCGCCAGTGAGAACACGGTGCCCAGGGTCAGCGAAGTGACGGAGAGGCCCAGCGGGTGCGAATGCATCCACGTCAGCCCTGGGAAAAGGCTGAGGGACCAACCCAGGCTTTTCGCCGTCACCGGTAGGACCAAGGTGTAGAACCACAGGAAGGTGCCCGCTGCCAGGCCCGCGAATACACCGCGTCGGTTCGCCTGTTTCCAGTACAGCGCGCCGAGCATCGCCGGCGCCAATTGGGTCACGGCGGCAAAGGCGATCTGGCCGATGGTCGCCAGGCTGGCGGACGAACCCAGCAGGCGGTAACTGACGTAGGCCAGCAACAGGATGATCACGATGCTCACCCGGCGGACCGAGAGCATCCAGTGGCGGAACACTTCGAACGGCCGCTCGGCGCTGGAGCGACGCAGCAACCACGGCAGCAGCATGTCGTTGGACACCATGGTCGACAGTGCGATGCTCGCCACGATCACCATGCCGGTGGCCGCTGAAGCGCCGCCAATAAATGCCAGTACCGCGAGGGCGGGGTGGGCTTCGGCCATCGGCAGGCTGATGACGTAGGAGTCCGGAAGCACCGAGCCGGGCAGCATCATCTTGCCGCCCAAGGCGATCGGTACTACAAACAGCGCGGCAAGAATCAGATACGCGGGAAACACCCACTTGGCCAGGCGCAGGTCCTGCGGGTCGATGTTCTCGACCACCGTGACATGAAATTGCCGAGGCAAGCAGATGATCGCCATCATGGCCACGCCGGTCTGCACCACCATCGAAGGCCAGTTGACGGTCTCCTTCCAGTATTCCTCCAGCCGTGGCGCCAGCATGGCTTGGCTGAACAGGTCGCCGAAACCGTCGTACAGGCCGTAGGTCACAAACGCGCCGACTGCCAGAAACGCGAACAGCTTGACCAGGGATTCAAACGCAATCGCCAGCACCATGCCACGGTGGTGTTCCGTGGCGTCGAGGTTGCGGGTACCGAAGACGATAGTGAACAGCGCCAATACCAGCGACACGATCAGTGCGGTGTCCTGCGCGCGGGTGCCGGTGGTGTCGGCACCCGCGCCGATCAGCAGGTTGACCCCCAGCACGATGCCTTTGAGTTGCAGCGCAATATAGGGCAGTACGCCGACCAGGCAGATCAGTGCGACCACCACGGCCAGGGATTGGGATTTGCCGTAGCGCGCCGCAATAAAGTCGGCGATGGAGGTGATGTTTTCCTGCTTGCTGATCAGAATCATCTTCTGCAGCACCCAAGGTGCCAACACCAGCAATAGAACCGGTCCGAGGTAGATCGGTAAAAATGCCCACAGTTGTTCGGCAGCCTGGCCTACGGCGCCGAAGAAGGTCCAGCTGGTGCAGTAAACGGCGAGCGACAGGCTATACACCCAGGCACGTACACGTGGCGGCAAGGGCGCACGGCGACGATCACCGTAGAAGGCGATGGCAAACATAATGGCCATATAGGCCAGGGCAACGGCGGCGATCAGCCCGCTGGACAGCGTCATGGTAACTCCGAGCATAGGAACACCCAGGCATTCCAGGCCCGGTTGGACAGTCTCGCATGATGGCTGGGGTTAGTCAGTGTCGACCAAGGTCGTGTGGGATCGAATGTCGCAGGGGCGTTCAGCGAGGTGGCAGGGTTTTCTGGCGCAGGATGTAGAGTGTCACCAGCACGGCGCTGGTCAGCATGAAGCCACGCGCCCAGGGTAGGGGCACCAGGTAGCAGGAAACACCGATGCTCAGCCACATCAAGCCAATGGCGTAGACCTTGCCTTTGAGGGGGATACCGTTGCCGTCCAGGTAATCACGGATCCACGGGCCCAGGCGCGGGTGTTGCACCAGCCAGTGGTAGAAGCGCGGGGAGCTTCGAGCGAAGCAGGCGGCGGCGAGCAACAGAAAGGGCGTTGTCGGCAATACCGGTAGGAAAATGCCGATCACCCCCAGCGCTACGCTCAACCAGCCGATGGCCAGCAGCACGTAGCGCAGGAGCAGAGAACGATTGCCCATGGGTGTCACGGGCAAGCGACTCAGTGGTGACGTGGCTTGAGGATCGCCGGTTTTTCGTCAGGGGCGTTGCACAGCAGGTACAGCGCGGTCAGGGCTTCCGGGATCTGTACGATCATGTCATCCATCAGGTTGGCGTCGGCGGCGATGTCGGAGAACTCCGGCTGGTCGTCGAACAGGCCCGAACCGACCATGATCGGCAGCAGCATTTCGCTGACTTCTTCCTCGGCGGTTTCGAACCAGGCGGCTTCGCGCAGGAACACGCCTTCCATGAAGCCGATGCACCAGCCGCGCAGGTCGGAATCATCTGGCTCTTCGCCCAGGTCCAGCTCGCATGGCAATTCGAATTCCTCGTCGGAGGCCAGTTGGCGACCGATGTGGGCCTTGAGGGCCAGCAGGGTGGATTCGATTTCTTCGCGCTGGGCGGCGTCGGCGTAGTGCGGCTCTTCGGCGAACAGTGCGTCGATCCATTCGCGGTCGGGCACGACCTCGGAGCAGATCGACAGGGCGGTCAGGTAGCCGTGGGCGGCCACGTAGTCCAGCGCCTCGTCATGCAGCTCATCGGCGTCGAGGAAGGCTTGCAGGCGGGTTAGTTGCTCAGCGAAGGACATTGAAGGACTACCTTGGGAATAAACGATGCTGAATTCTAGGCCTTCTTGAGCGCCCAGGCCAGCCACACTGCATATTTGCCAGGTTTTAGATAGCGCTCGCTGTTCGTCAGTGGCGCCCTTTGCCGGGTATCGCTCGGGTATACTGCCGCGTTTTGTGATGCCCTTGCAGGCCAAGCGCCAGTCCGAGAAAACTTCGCTTACGGATTATTTCCCGTTAGAACGTGTTTTCTCGGCCAGCCTGTACAGAGGGATTTCGGCACTATTTTGGAGTTATACATGCTCGAGCAGGCTCAACGCGTCCTCAAGGACATCTTCGGCTACGACAGTTTTCGTGGCCGCCAGGGTGCGATCATTGAGCGTGTGGCCAGTGGCGGTGACGCCCTGGTCTTGATGCCTACCGGTGGTGGCAAGTCATTGTGCTTCCAGGTGCCGGCGCTGTTGCGCAATGGCTTGGCCGTGGTGGTGTCGCCGCTGATCGCGTTGATGGACGATCAGGTGGCGACCCTGGAAGAGCTGGGTGTCGCCGCCGCGTCCTTGAACTCCACCCTCAGCGCCGAACAGCAGCGCGACTTGGCTGCACGCATCAAGCGCGGTGAGGTGAAGATGCTCTACCTCGCTCCCGAGCGCCTGGTGCAGCCACGCATGCTGGCCTTTTTGCAAAGCCTGGAAATCGCCCTCTTCGCGATCGACGAGGCCCACTGCGTGTCGCAATGGGGCCACGATTTCCGTCGCGAATACCTGCAGCTCGGCCAGTTGGCGGAACTGTTTCCCGATGTGCCGCGCATTGCCCTGACCGCCACCGCCGACAAGCGTACCCGCGAAGAAATCGTCGAGCGCCTGCACCTGCAGAATGCCGAGCGCTTCCTGTCGAGCTTCGACCGGCCGAATATTTTCTACCGCATCGTGCCCAAGGAGCAGCCGCGCAAGCAGTTGCTGGCCTTCCTGTCCGAGCGGCGCAGCGATGCCGGCATCGTCTATTGCCTGTCGCGCAAGAAGGTCGATGAAGTCGCCGCGTTCCTCTGCGAACAAGGTTACCCGGCGCTGCCTTACCACGCGGGCCTGCCTAACGAAACGCGCTCCGCCCACCAGAAGCGCTTCCTCAACGAGGAAGGCCTGATCATGGTGGCCACCATCGCGTTCGGCATGGGCATCGACAAATCCAACGTGCGCTTCGTGGCGCATATGGACCTGCCCAAATCCCTTGAGGCGTACTACCAGGAAACCGGGCGTGCCGGCCGTGATGGCCTGCCGGCGGATGCCTGGATGGTCTACGGCCTCCAAGACGTGGTGATGCTCAAGCAGATGTTGCAAAACTCCGAGGGTGACGAGCGTCACAAGCGCCTGGAGCAGCACAAGCTCGACGCGATGCTCTCGCTGTGTGAAGAGACCCGTTGCCGTCGCCAGACCTTGCTCGCGTATTTCGACGAAGACATGCCCCAGCCCTGCGGCCATTGCGACAACTGCGTCGACGGCGTGCAGACCTGGGACGCCACCGAACCGGCGCGCCAGGGTTTGTCCGCTATTTACCGCACCGGCCAGCGTTATGGCGTGGGTCATCTGGTGGATGTATTGCTGGGCAAGGATAACGAGAAGGTCCGCAGCTTCGGCCACGAAAAACTGTCGGTCTATGGCGTGGGCAAGGCCCGCGCTGAGGGCGAATGGCGTTCGCTGTTCCGGCAGATGGTCGCGCGTGGCTTGGTGGATATCGACATCGAAGGGTATGGCGGTTTGCGCCTGAATGACAGTTGCCGGCCATTGCTCAAGGGCGAAGTCAGCCTTGAGCTGCGCCGCGACCTCAAGCCGCAGACCACCGCCAAGAGCAGCACCAGCCAGGCCAGCCAACTGGTGCGTGGCGAAGAGCGTGAACAGTG
The DNA here is from genome assembly GCF_058145955.1 of Pseudomonas sp. A39. Lineage (NCBI taxonomy): Bacteria > Pseudomonadati > Pseudomonadota > Gammaproteobacteria > Pseudomonadales > Pseudomonadaceae > Pseudomonas > Pseudomonas sp. A39. The sequence goes on along the minus strand of NZ_JBYVMD010000003.1, from coordinate 189,416 downwards.
GGAAGCCTTGCGCACCCTGCGGCGCAAACTGGCGCAGGAACACAGCGTGCCGCCGTACGTCATCTTCCCCGACTCCACCTTGCTGGAGATGCTGCGCGAGCAGCCCACCAGCATGGCCGAAATGGCGCGGGTCAGCGGCGTGGGTGCGCGCAAGCTCGAGCGCTACGGCCAGGCCTTCCTCGAAGTGCTGGGCGGCCAGGCCGAAGCGCCGAAGGAAATCGCCGATATTCGCCATGAATTGATCAGCCTGGCCCGCGCCGGCATGACCCCGATCCAGATCGCCGGTCAGCTGCAATGCTCGGAAAAAAACGTCTACACCTTGTTGGCTGAATCCATCGGCAAGCAGCAGCTGTCGTTGGAGCAGGCGCTTGATTTGCCGGAAGATTTGCTCGGCGAGATCCAGGACGCGTTCCTGGACGGAGAGGGCGAATTGCCACCAGTTGCGGAGATCGCACCGCTGTTTACCGGACGTGTTCCTGAGGGTGTCTTGTACTGCGTAAGGGCCGCTTTGCAGTCTGAATTCGAGATTTAGTGCGCCAATTACGACAATGTAACGAATCAGTACATAGCAACTCTTGCCTACGGGCAGAGCGCATGCTTAGCTGACTAATAATTAGCCACACTTTATTTTCAGTCTAAAACATGAGTTTTTTATGCCGTTAACCGATCAACACCGATTTGGCATGCAGCTGGCGCAAATGTCCCGTGGTTGGCGCGCCGAGCTCGACCGCCGCTTGGCGGGGCTGGGCTTGTCCCAGGCGCGCTGGCTGGTGCTGTTGCACTTGGCCCGTTTCGAGGATGCACCCACCCAGCGCGAATTGGCGCAAAGCGTCGGCGTCGAAGGGCCGACACTGGCTCGCCTGTTGGACAGCCTGGAAGGCCAAGGCCTGGTGCAACGCCAGGCGGTGGTGGAAGACCGTCGTGCCAAGCGCATTCTGCTGTGTGATACCGCCCGGCCGTTGATCGAGCAGATCGAGACGATTGCTACCGCTTTGCGTCATGAGTTGTTTGTGGGGGTGGATGAAGCCGATTTGCGAGTGTGTATGCGGGTGCATGGGCACATTCTGGCGAATCTGGAAAAGTCCTGAGGCAAACTGGGCGGGCCTGCTGTGGTGAGCAGGCTTTTGTGGTGGATGTGCTTGCTGAGGTGAATGGGCTTTTGTGGTGAATGGGCTTGCTGTGGTGAGCGGGCTGTTGTGGTGAGCGGGCTTGCCCCGCGCTGGGCTGCGAAGCAGCCCCACTGCAGTCACCGCGCTTCTTCAGTCAGAAATCAGTCGCCTGGTTTCGGGGCCGCTTCGCAGCCCAGCGCGGGGCAAGCCCGCTCACTACAATCCCCTCGTGTGTCAGAACGTCTGCCCCAGGTTCAGATACACCGCCTTCTGATTATCATCGTTGAACCCATAACTGAAATTCAGCGGCCCCAACGGTGTATCAAACCCCAGGAAGATACTCGCCGCGTTGATGTAGCCGCTGTCGAATTCATTGTCGTTGTTCCACGCCCGGCCGCGTTCCAATGACGCACCGAGGTACAGCGGGAAATCCAGCGGCAGGTACGAACGTGGCGTCAGTCGACGGTAATACACCGCTCGCATCAGGCTGATGTTCTGGCCTGAGATGGCGTCCTGGCGGAAGCCCGACAGCTGCCTCGCACCGCCCAGCAGGAAGCTGGAAATCACCACGTCCGAATCATCCAGCGTGCGCCCGTAGCGTCCCCCCAGCACCAGGGTGTCCGGGCCGTGGCTCATGGCCTTGTCCAACTTGAATTCCCATTGGCGGTAGCGCTGGTCCGAGCCCAGCCCCGGTTCGAATTCGCGGTAGGCCAGGCCGATGTCTTCGCCGGTATGGGGGAAGTACACATTGTCCAGGGAGTCGAAGGAGTACTTCAGTTCATAGAAGCCTTCGCTGAAGCTCACACTGGGCAGGTCCCGGTCGCCGATGCGCACATCCGCCTTGCCCCAGGCCTCGCCGACGCCGAAGCGGATCTCGCCGCTGTTGCCAATCTGCCTGCCGACGTTCAAGCCGAAGCCATAGCGTTCCAGGCGGTATTCGGAGATGGGATCGTTGTCCAGGATCAGCTCGACGTTCTGTGCCTGGGCGCTGAGATAAGGCGCGACAAAGTAACGCGAGCCGGTGTCCATCGGCTGGTAGAACTCGCTGTACAGCTCTTGCCGATCACCGATCTGCACCCGCGTCAGCCACTCGGCGCCGAGGCGGTTGATACCGTTCATGCGGTAGCTGGCGCCGAGGTTGAAGGCGCTGTCGCCGCGCATGTCATCCGAGAGGTTCAGGCCGAGGCGCAGGTAATCGGTGCCGCTGCGTTTGCCGCGCGCGCTGATCACCAGGGTGTTGTCCTGGCCTTTCTTGACCACGCGGTATTGCACCTGCTCGAAGTAATCCAGGCCGTACAAGGTGCCCATGTCCGACTGCAGGCGGCCCAGGTTCAACGGCTCGCCCAGGGGTTGGCGAATGTAGTAGCGGATCACGTCGTCGCTGACTTTCGAATCGTTTTCCACGGTGATCGCGGTGATCACCGGGGTGCGCTCGCCGGGGGTACGCGCGGCCACCAGTTGCGGGTCGATCGGTTCGGCAGGACGCAGGTGGGCCAGGCGCACGTCGAGGGCGCGAGTCGCGCGGTAGCCGGCGTCGATCATGTCCTTGGCGCGGCCGAAGTCGGTCACGCCATAGGCGGCGAGCGGTGGCTGGATCAGCACATCCTTGGGGTGCAAGTCCTTGAGTTGTTCTTCGGAGTTGCGCCTTGTCATCAGCGTGATGGACTGGTTGAGCACGTCCACCACCGTCGCCAGTTGCTTGCGCGAGCGCAGTGGGGTGCCGATGTCGACGACGATGGCGATATCCACGCCCATCTCCCGCGCCACGTCCAGCGGGATGTTATCGGTCATGCCGCCGTCCACCAGCAGCCGACCGTCCAGCTCCACCGGGGCGAATACCGCCGGGATCGACATGCTGGCACGGATCACCTGGGGCAGGTGGCCCTTGCGGAACACCACCTTCTCGCCGGTGGTGATATCGGTCGCTACCGCGCGGAAGGGAATCGGCAGCTTGTCGAAATTTCGCGTGTTGCTGCTGTGGGCGAACATGCTTTCCAGCAGCAGCGCCAGGTTCTGGCCCTGGATCACGCCCAGTGGCAGGCCCAGGCTACCGTCGTCACGAAAGCTGAGTTTCTGTTTGACCAGGAAATCCCGGTCATCCTGCTTGCGCCGGAACGGTACGTCCTCGCGGGGCGGTGCGTCGGACAGGGCCTGTTGCCAGTCGATGCTCAGCGCGAGCTTTTCCAGCTCGTCGATTTTGTAGCCGGAGGCGTACAGCCCACCGATCACCGCACCCATGCTGGTGCCGGCAATCGCATCGATCTGGATGCCTTGCTCTTCCAGCGCCTTGAGCACGCCGATATGCGCCAGCCCACGGGCGGCGCCACCGGACAGCACCAGGCCGATTTTTGGGCGTGGCGGTTCAAGGGCGTCGGCAACAAGAGGGAGTAGGCACAGGAACAGGCAGGACAGCAGGCGGCGCATCATGAATCTCGAGGCTGGGCGATAAAGGCCGCTATTATAGCCACTCGATCCGCCGAGCCCGTTACGCCAGGAGCCTCTCAAATTATGTCCTCGATCAAACCCGAGATCGTTATCACCTATTGCACCCAGTGCCAGTGGTTGCTGCGCGCGGCGTGGCTGGCGCAGGAATTGTTGAGCACGTTCGCCGATGACTTGGGCCAGGTGTCGCTGGCGCCGGCAACCGGTGGCGCATTTCGCATCACGTGCGATGGCGTGCAGATCTGGGAGCGTAAGGCCGACGGTGGTTTCCCTGAAGCCAAGGTGCTCAAGCAGCGCGTGCGCGACCAGATCGACCCGCAGCGTGACCTGGGGCACAACGACCGTACGCAGTAAAAGTCACCGCCGTCGGCAGGCGGTGACCGTGCAGGGGGGATTATTTGGCGGCCATTTTTTGCTTGATGAAGCCAATCACCCAGGTCAGCACCAGCCCGCCGACGCCACCGCCGACAATGTTGCTGCCAACGGTCGCCACATCCAGCGCTTCGCCACCGGAGGCGCCCGTCAGTACCGCGACGATCTGGCCCAGCAGCGCCCCGCCGACACCCCCGATCACGGTGTTAAGCCCTGTCCCAAGACTCTGCCTGGTCATCCCGGCGATGTTGCCGCCGATGGTCCCGCTGATTATCTGCACCAACAAACTGATGAGCATTTCCATGGTAAAGCTCCCGCATCGCGTTGAGGTTGTGACCACTCGCGTGCAGCAACTTCAGAAAATACCCAGGCTGTCGTCGAGGTGTCGGTTATCCGTTGAACGACGACAAACTGTTGCGGATGTTTAAAGTGTAGATCACGCCGTCGCCGCAGGCTGTTTGGCCTGGCTGGCACTGCCCATCAGTCCGGAAAGCACGATAGCGACGATGATCAGCACGCCACCCAGCAGCATCCGCAGCGTCGGGGTTTCGGCAAACAGCAGCCAAGCCGCGGTGATGCCGTAGACCGGCTCCATGGCAAACACCACCGAGGCCGTGCGCGCCTTGATCACCGCGAGGCTGGCGACAAACAGGCTGTGGGCCAGGCCGGTGCAGAACACGCCGAGCAGGCCGATCCACAGCCAGTCAATCGCCCGCACCTCGGTCAGCCCCGGTGCCGCCACCGGCAACAGGCACACCGCGACCACCACGTTCTGGCACAACGCGGCCTGCACCGCCGGAATGCGGCCCGAACTGGCGCGATTGTTCAGCGACAGCAGGGAAAACAGCAGCCCCGAGGCGATCCCCCAGAGCAAGCCGCCGGTGGCTTCGCTGGCGAGGTTGAAGTCCGGGGTGACCAGCACCAGGCCGACGCTGACCAGTACCACCAGCACTATTTCATTGGCGCGGATACGCTCGCGGAAAATCAGCCCTTCAAGAATCACGGTAAAGGCCGGAAACGCAGTGAAACCCAGGGTCGCCACCGCAACGCCGGCGACCTTTACCGCAATAAAGAAGGTCACCCAATGCGCCGCCAGCAACACGCCGCTTACCAGCAGTCGACGCCAGTCGCGCCGCTCGAGTGTTTTCCAGGCCGTGTTGCTGGCGAACCGTGCGAATACCGCCAGGGCCACTACGGCAAACACGGCGCGCCCGAAGACGATGATGGCCGGTGAAGCGGCCGCCAGTTTGCCGAATACGCCGGTAAGGCCAAACATCAATGCACCGATATGTAGGGCGCCGAGGGCTGAGCGGGGAGTCATTGCAGTCCTTGAATCAAGCGGGTGACAGAAGCGCAGTTTAGTGGCTCGGCCGTGCAGGCGTCTGTCGTGCGGCTCGCGATTGTTATCGCAAGGCTCTTCCTAGGCGTTGCGTCGCAATGCGCCCGGCGAGGCGCCAAACTCGCGCAGCATCGCGGCCGCAAAGGCACTTTGCGAGGTATAGCCGACGCGATCGGCGATTTCACCAACCGGCAAAGGCGTTTGGCGCAGCAGGTCCAAGGCCATGTGCAGGCGGCGACTGCGGATATAGTCCATGGGCGTTTGCCCGCATTCCGCCATGAAGCGTGCGTGCAAGCGCGCTACCGAGAGGTCGGCGATGCGTGCCAGGTCAGCCACCTGCAGCGGGTGCGCTACGTGGCGCTCGATGTGCGCGTTGAACGCCGCATACGGCAGGCGCCGGCCCGGCAGCGGTTGGGCAGACGGATGGTTGAGGCTGGCCAGCAACAGCACTGCGCCTTGCTGGGCGATCAACGGGTCATCCACCGGGCTCTGCGCCAGCCATTGCACCAACTGGTGTTGCCGCGAATCCAGGGCCAGCCGTGCCGGTTGGTCGAGCAGGCGGCGACTGGCATCGGCATGCGTGCCCAAGGATTGCAGCACCCAGTGCTCTGTGGGCACGTCCAGCACCAGGCAGCGGCTGCCGTCGCGACTGCCGCAGGCGTGGTGGGCGGAGAAGGGCAGCACCATCACGCTGCTTTCGCGCACTTGGCTGCCGCGCCCGTCGACTTCCAGGTCCAGGTGCCCGGACAGGCCGAACACCAACTGCGCATGGTCATGGCTGTGGGCGATGGGCGCTTCGAGGTAGTGGCGTAGCGTGAGAGTGGGGCTCATCGCGGTCTCCTGGGCGGCAAGTCGGCAGTCTACAACGCTTCGCGGTCGGTGGGCGCTGTCATCAGACTGACGCACAGTTGTCATGGGCTATTAATCGCACTGGCGCAAGCTCGCGAAAACACCGTCGAGGGATGCCCATGACCAGTGCCGAGTTGACCAAGCCCAGCCGCAAGCAACGGGTGCGTACCCTGTGGATTTCCGACGTGCACTTGGGCACACGGGATTGCCAGGCCGAACATTTGTCGCAGTTCCTCAAGGGCTACCACGCCGATAAGGTCTACCTGGTAGGAGACATCATCGACGGTTGGAAACTGCGTGGCGGCATGTATTGGCCCCAGGCCCACACCAACGTGATCCGCCGCCTGTTGACCATGGCCAAGCGCGGCACCGAGGTGATCTACGTTACCGGCAACCACGACGAATTCCTGCGCCGCTACTCCAAGCTGATCCTGGGCAATATCCAACTGGTGGACGAGGCCGTGCACGTGACTGCCGATGGCCGGCACCTGCTGGTGATCCACGGCGACCAGTTCGACGTGATCACTCGCTATCACCGCTGGCTGGCATTTCTCGGCGACTCGGCCTATGAGTTCACCCTCACACTGAACCGCTGGCTGAACCATTGGCGTGCGCGCTACGGCTATGGCTATTGGTCGCTGTCGGCGTACCTCAAGCACAAGGTCAAGACGGCGGTGAACTTCATCAGCGATTTCGAAGAAGCCATCGCCCACGAAGTCACCAAGCGCGAGTTGCACGGCGTGGTCTGCGGGCATATCCACCACGCGGAGATTCGCAAGGTGGGCGAGGTGGATTACCTCAACTGCGGGGATTGGGTGGAGTCGTGCACGGCGTTGATCGAGCACTGGGATGGGAGTATCGAGTTGTATCGGTTGGCGGATGCGCAGGCGAAGGAGGCGCAGCTTAAGGCCGAGATGGTCACAGGCTAAAGGGCTACTCAGGTCACAAATGTGGGAGGGGGCTTGCCCCCGATTGCAGAGTGTCAGTCGCTGTAAGCTTGACTGATATACCGCCATCGGGGGCAAGCCCCCTCCCACAGTTTTAATGCTGTTTCTTCAGTTGGACACGTCGGCGATGGCTTTGGCCAGCAGCGTCAACCGCGTGGCATCAATCCCTGCCACATTCGCCCGGCCAGAACTCACCATGTACACGCTGTGTTTCTCCCGCAGTTGTTTAACCTGCTCGGCACTCAGGCCGGTATAGGAAAACATGCCGCGCTGCGCGCCGATGTGCGCATACCGCTCCGACAGGCCATGGGGCGCCAGCGCCTCCACCAGTCCGGAGCGCAGGTGTGCGATGCGCGAACGCATGGCTTCTACTTCGTCGCTCCAGCGTTTTTTCAGCTCGGCATCGCCGAGGATGGTCGCCACCACCGCTGCACCATGGTCCGGTGGCGTCGACCACAGGTTACGCGCCGTGTTCGCCAACTGGCTGCGCACATCCGTCAGCTTCTCCGCATCCGCCGCGCACACGATCAGCGCGCCGACACGGTCGCTGTACAGGCCGAAGTTCTTCGAACAGGAACTGGTGACCAGCACTTCCGGCAGCTCGGCTGCAAACAGCCGCACCGCCCAGGCGTCCTGCTCCAGGCCGTCGCCAAAGCCCTGGTAGGCGAAGTCGATCAGCGGCAGCAACTGGCGCTCGCGCACGATCTGCAGCACCTGGCGCCAGTCGTCCTGGGACAGGTCGAAACCGGTCGGGTTGTGGCAGCAGGCGTGCAGCAGCACGACATCGCCCTGGGGCACGCTGGACAGGGTGGCGAGCATCGCCGCCACATCCAGGCGATTGTCGGCGCCCACGTACGGATAATGGCTGACCGGGATCCCGGCCTTGGCAAAGATGGATTCGTGGATCGGCCAGGTCGGGTTGCTCAGCCAGACGCCACGGCCCGGCAGGTTTTGAGCGATAAAGTCGGCGCTCAGGCGCAGGGCGCCGGTGCCGCCTGGGGTCTGGGTGGCGCCGGCACGGCGCTCGCGGATCAGCGTAGCGTCCGCGCCGAGTACCAGCTCGCTGATCAGCTTGCCGAACGCAGCGTTACCGTGGCCGCCGATGTAGGTCTTGGTGGCCTGGGTGTCCACCAGGCGCTGCTCGGCCAGTTTCACCGAGTGCGGGATCGGCGTCAGGCCCTGGTCGTCCTTATAGACGCCGACGCCCAGGTCGAACTTGTTCGGGTTGGCGTCCTGGGCGTACAGGTCCATCAGCCCGAGGATCGGGTCGCCGGGCACGCGGCCAATGGCATCGAAATGCATTACTTGCGGCCCTCGGCGTCCTTGGCCACTTCGTCGGTGCGCGCGGCCATGATGAAGTCGTTGCGGTGCAGGCCTTTGATGGAGTGGCTCCACCAAGTCACGGTGACCTTGCCCCACTCGGTGAGCAGGCCGGGGTGATGGCCTTCGGCTTCGGAGATTTCACCCATGGCGTTGGTGAAAGCCAGGGCGAATTTGAAGTTCTTGAACAGGAAAACCTTTTCCAACTGCATCACGCCGTCGCGCACTTCGATGTTCCAGTCGGGGATCTGCTTGAGCAGCACCGGCAACTCTTCATCGCTGACTTGCGGGGCATCGGCGCGGCAGGCTTCGCAGTGGGCTTGGTTCAAGGTGGTCATGGGGGTGTCCTGAATTCGAAAGTTGAAGGTCAGTAGCGTCACCCTAAAGCAACGCGCGGCCAGGGAACAGACTCACCTGGCCTCAAGATGTAAGGTTCACGCGGCTTTGGGTTTGGGCGGAAACTTTGGAGCATGAAGACCCAGCTGCATGCCGCGCTCAACCATGCCCATGATGTCCTCCTGCGCCACTTCGAACAGGCGCTTGAGGTTGGGCAGCACGAAGTACAGCGGTTGCAGGATGTCGATGCGATAGGGCGTGCGCATCGCTTCCAGCGGGTCGAACAGCTGGTGCTCAGGCTCAGAGGACAGGCTGTACACCGTTTCCTTGGGCGACGACAGAATGCCGCCACCATAGATACGCCGGCCTTGGGGGGTGTCCACCAGGCCGAACTCGATGGTCATCCAGTACAGGCGCGCCAGGTAAACCCGTTGCTCCTTAGTGGCCGCCAGACCGAGCTTGCCGTAGGTGTGGGTGAATTCGGCGAACCAGGGGTTGGTCAGCAGCGGGCAGTGGCCAAAGATCTCGTGGAAAATATCCGGCTCTTGCAGGTAGTCCAGTTCTTCGCGGGTACGTATAAATGTCGCCACCGGAAACTGTTTGTTGGCGAGCAATTCGAAGAAGGTCTGGAAGGGGATCAGCGCCGGTACGCGGGCGACTTGCCAGCCGGTTGTCTCGGCCAACACCTGGTTGATTTCGCCCAGTTGCGGAATCCGGTCATGGGGCAGGCCGAGCTTGTCGATGCCGTCCAGGTATTCCTGGCAGGCGCGACCCTCTATCACGTTCAATTGGCGAGTGATCAGGGTGTTCCACACCGCATGTTCTTCCGGCGAGTAGTGGATAAAACCTTGCGCGTCGGGCTCGCGGGCCACGTACTGCGTCTGCTTCATACGGCTCTCCTGCTAGGCATTCGTTCTTGTTATGTCCTGCGATGAGCCTATTGATAACCCGTGCGTGACCGGATTCCATCTGTTTAAAACGCCCTCGTGTAGGAAAATTTACCGATTTCCGTAAAGTATTCGTTACGCTTGTGCGCTCGGCCGTTGCGCTGGGCTGGGAAAACCCTTCTAGCTGTCACATAATCTTGACGACTATCTGCGTCCTGCGACAAAAACACGCGGTGCCTACCTACATTTCGGGCCTCTTCATGCGTATCAAAGTGCACTGCCAGAACCGCATCGGCATCCTGCGGGACATTCTCAACCTGCTGGTGGAGTACGGCGTCAACGTCGCCAAGGGCGAAGTGGGCGGTGAGCATGGCAATGCCATTTACCTGTACTGCCCGAACCTGGTGAACATGCAGTTCCAGGCGCTGCGCCCGCAGTTCGAGGCGATTACCGGGGTGTTCGGGGTGAAAAGGGTAGGGCTGATGCCCAGCGAGCGGCGCCACATGGAGCTGAATGCGCTGCTCGGCGCCCTGGAGTTTCCGGTGCTGTCGATCGACATGGGCGGCTCCATCGTCGCCGCCAACCGTGCAGCGGCGCAGTTGCTCGGGGTGCGGGTGGACGAGGTGCCGGGGATTCCGTTGTCGCGGTATGCCGAAGACTTTGATTTGCCGGAGCTGGTGCGTGCGAGCAAATCGCGGATCAATGGTCTGCGGGTCAAGGTCAAGGGTGACGTGTTCCTGGCGGACATCGCGCCGCTGCAATCGTCCGAACATGACGACAGCGAAGCCATGGCCGGCGCGGTGTTGACCCTGCACCGCGCGGACCGCGTGGGTGAGCGCATCTACAACGTACGCAAGCAGGAGTTGCGCGGCTTTGACAGTATTTTCCAGAGCTCCAAAGTCATGGCTGCGGTGGTGCGCGAAGCCCGGCGCATGGCGCCGCTGGATGCGCCTCTATTAATAGAAGGCGAAACCGGCACCGGCAAGGAGTTGCTGGCCCGCGCCTGTCACTTGGCCAGCCCGCGTGGGCAATCGCCGTTGATGGCGCTCAACTGCGCCGGCCTGCCCGAGTCGATGGCGGAGACCGAGTTGTTCGGCTACGGCCCCGGCGCGTTCGAAGGTGCACGTGCAGAAGGCAAGTTGGGGCTGCTGGAACTGACGGCGGGCGGTACGTTGTTTCTTGACGGTGTGGGGGAGATGAGCGCGCGCTTGCAGGTGAAATTGCTGCGCTTCCTGCAGGACGGTTGCTTTCGCCGCGTAGGCAGTGATGAGGAGGTTTACCTGGATGTGCGGGTGATCTGCGCCACCCAGGTGGATTTGTCCGAACTGTGCGCCCGTGGCGAATTCCGCCAGGACCTCTACCACCGCCTCAACGTGCTGTCCCTGCATATCCCACCCCTGCGCGAATGCCTCGACGGCCTGGCGCCGTTGGTGGAGCACTTTCTCGACCAGGCCAGCCGTCAGATCGGCTGCCCGTTGCCCAGGCTGGCGCCCGCCGCGATGGATCGCCTGAGTCATTACCATTGGCCAGGCAATGTGCGGCAGTTGGAAAACGTACTGTTCCAGGCGGTATCGTTGTGTGACGGCGGGACGGTCAAGGCCGAACATATTCGGCTGCCGGACTATGGGGTGCGTCAGCCGCTTGGCGATTTTTCGCTGGAGGGTGGCCTGGAAGCGATTATCGGGCGGTTCGAGAAAGCGGTGCTCGAAGCCTTATATGCCGAGCATCCCAGCAGCCGGCAGATGGGCAAGCGTCTGGGGGTGTCCCACACCACCATCGCTAACAAGCTGCGCGACTACGAAATTCTCAAGGCTAATAAATAAATCCTTTGGGAAGGGGTTTGTTGTGGTGAGTGGGGCTTGTGCCCCGACGGGTTCGCCGCCGACTCAAGGGGGGCTGCTTCGCAGCCCGGCGCAGGGCAAGCCTGCTCACCACAGGGTAAGTCTGCTCACCACAGTAAACCCCTCCCACATTCGATCTTTGTCGCTTTCAAGGACGGGGCTTGCCGCAGGCGGCAGTAGTCCGCCGTTTTTTCGACTCTCACTCAATCCTGAAATCTTCATACCTCGCCGCAAACCCCCGCCCCGCCTGCACTTCCTGCTCTTTTCAAAAGTTGGTTCGCAAATTGCTTAAGCCTCATCAGTACAGCGGTGGGCGGCAAGCGTCCGTCAGAAAGAGGAAAGAGCGTGGACAAGTACCTTTATGTGGCAATGACCGGCGCCAGCCAGAATGCTCTGGCGCAGAAGGCCCATGCCAACAACCTGGCGAACATTTCCACCAATGGTTTCCAACGTGACCTGGAGCAGGCGCGTTCGATGCCGGTGTTCGGTGACAGCTTTCCGGCGCGGGCGTTTGCCTTGACCGAGCGCCCGGGCACTGACTTCTCTCCTGGCGCGATGATCGAGACCGGCCGTGACCTGGACGTGGCCGTCAGCGGCAATGGCTGGATGGCCGTGCAGACCCCGGACGGCAGCGAAGCCTACGTGCGCAGCGCGAGCATGAACGTCGACGCATTGGGCGTACTGCGGGCCGGCAACGGCATGCCGATCATGGGCAACGGTGGGCCGATTGCCGTGCCGCCGCAGCAGAAGATCGAAGTGGGTGCCGACGGCACCATCAGCATCCGCGCCATGGGTGAAGGCCCGCGCGTGATGGCGGAAGTGGACCGCATCAAGCTGGTCCAGCCGGACCTGAAGAACATGAATAAAGGCTTGGACGGCACCATCCACACCAAGGATGGCCAGCCGGCCCAGGCTGACGCGACGGTCACGCTGACCTCGGGTTTCCTGCAGGCGAGCAACGTCAATGCGGTGGAAGAAATGACCGCAGTGCTGGCGCTTTCCAAGCAATTTGAGCTGCACATCAAGATGATGAACAGCGCTAAAGAAGACGACCAGGCCATGACGCGCGTCATGCAGATGAGCTGATTGCAGCCCATTAACTAATTTGTGATGTCGCGCCAACAAACAGGCGCACAGAGGAGAACAGCATGCTTCCGGCTCTATGGGTTGCCAAAACAGGCCTGTCCGCCCAGGACACCAACCTGACCACCATTTCCAACAACTTGGCCAACGTATCGACCACGGGTTTCAAACGTGACCGTGCCGAGTTCCAGGACTTGCTCTATCAGATCAAGAAGCAGCCGGGCGCTCAGTCGACCCAGGACAGCGAGCTGCCGTCGGGCCTGCAACTGGGTACCGGTGTGCAGATCGTCGGCACCCAGAAGAACTTCAGCGCCGGTAACCTGCAACAGACCGGCCAGCCGCTGGACATGGCCATCAACGGCCGTGGCTTCTTCCAGATCCTGCAACCGGATGGCACTACTTCCTACACCCGTGACGGTACTTTCCACCTGGACTCCAACGGCCAGATCGTGACCGCCAACGGTTTTGCCCTGGAGCCGGCCGTGGTCGTTCCAGCAGATGCCAAGACCTTTACCGTGGGTAACGACGGCACCGTGTCGATTACCGTCGCCGGCAGCCCGGCCTCGCAAGTGATCGGCAACCTGCAAACCGCCGACTTCATCAACCCAGCCGGCCTGCAAGCCATGGGTAACAACTTGTTCCTGGAAACCGCCTCCAGCGGCGCGCCGCAAATCGGCACCCCTGGGCTGAACGGCTTCGGCACCACGCTGCAAAGCACCCTGGAAACCTCCAACGTCAGCACCGTTGAGGAGATGGTCAACATGATCACCACCCAGCGTGCCTACGAGATGAACTCCAAGGTGATCTCCACCGCCGACCAGATGCTTTCGTTCGTAACGCAGAATCTGTAATCAAGTCTGGGGCGCTCTTGAGGGCGCCTGCAACACCGTGAGGTAAGGGTCATGAATCGCTATGTTTCTGTTCTGGCATTGAGTGGGATTGCCGTGCTCGCGGGCTGTGTCGCCCCGACGCCAAAGCCCAATGACCCGTACTACGCGCCGGTGTTGCCACGCACGCCGTTGCCGGCGGCGGCCAACAATGGCTCGATCTACCAGGCCGGTTTCGAACAGAACCTGTACAGCGACCGCAAGGCGTTCCGCGTGGGTGACATCATCACCATCACCCTGAACGAGCGGACCCAGGCCAGCAAGAATGCCAACTCCCAGATCGACAAGACCACGGCGGCCAGCCTGGGTCTGACCTCGTTGTTTGGCGCAGTGCCCAACGTCAACAACCCGCTGGGCGATGGTGACCTGACGTTGAACGCCGGCTACAGCGGCAACCGTGGTACCAACGGCAAGAGCGCGGCCGCGCAGGGCAACAGCTTGAGCGGTTCGGTCACGGTGACCGTGGCCGATGTGCTGCCCAACGGCATCATCGCCGTACGCGGTGAGAAGTGGATGACCCTCAACACCGGCGACGAGCTGGTGCGTATTGCCGGCATGGTGCGTGCCGATGACATTTCCACCGACAACACCGTGTCGTCGACGCGAATTGCCGATGCGCGCATTACCTACTCGGGTACAGGTTCGTTTGCTGATGCGAGTCAGCCGGGCTGGTTCGACCGTTTCTTCCTTAGCCCGCTGTTCCCTTTCTAGGTGGCCACTTTGAACTTCAAACAGCTGTTGGCGGCCGCACTCCTGCTTTCCTTGAGCGCTGTCGCCCAGGCCGAGCGCCTGAAAGACATCGCCAGTATTTCCGGCGTGCGTTCCAACCAGTTGATCGGCTACGGCCTGGTGGTGGGGCTCAGCGGTACGGGTGACCAGACCACCCAGACGCCGTTCACCCTGCAGACCTTCAACAACATGCTCTCGCAGTTCGGCATCAAGGTACCGGCGGGCTCGGGCAACGTGCAGTTGAAAAACGTCGCGGCCGTGTCCATCAGTGCCGACTTGCCGGCGTTCTCCAAGCCGGGCCAGGTGGTGGACATTACGGTGTCGTCTATCGGTAACTCGAAAAGCCTGCGCGGCGGCACCTTGCTGATGACGCCTTTGAAAGGTATCGACGGCAACGTCTACGCCATCGCACAGGGCAACCTGGTGGTGGGCGGGTTCGATGCCGAAGGCCGTGATGGTTCGAAGATCACCGTCAACGTGCCGTCGGCCGGTCGTATTCCGGGCGGCGCCACGGTTGAACGCACCGTGCCGAGCGGTTTCAACCAGGGCAATAGCCTGACCCTGAACCTCAATCGCTCCGACTTCACCACCGCCAAGCGCGTGGTCGACAAGATCAACGACATGCTCGGCCCTGGCGTCGCCCAGGCCATCGACGGCGGCTCGATCCGCGTCACCGCGCCGCTGGACCCAAGCCAACGCGTGGATTACCTGTCGATCCTGGAAAACCTCGAAGTGGACCCAGGGCAGGCGGTGGCCAAAGTCATCATCAACTCGCGGACCGGTACCATCGTGATCGGCCAGAACGTCAAGGTGTCGCCCGCTGCGGTGACCCACGGCAGCCTGACCGTGACCATCACCGAAGACCCTATCGTCAGCCAGCCTGGGCCTTTGTCCAACGGCCAGACGGCGGTGGTGCCACGCTCGCGCGTCAACGCCCAGCAAGAAGCCAAGCCGATGTTCAAGTTCGGCCCCGGCACCACCCTGGATGAGATTGTCCGTGCGGTGAACCAGGTGGGCGCAGCGCCCGGCGACTTGATGGCGATCCTTGAAGCATTGAAACAGGCCGGCGCCTTGCAAGCCGACCTGATCGTGATCTGAGGCCATGGCCATGGATATGCGCAAGAGCGGTATAAGCAGTACGGCGGACTCGGGGTCTTACTCCGACTTGAACCGGCTTAACCAGCTCAAGGTCGGCGACGACAAGAACAGCGAAGGCAACATGCGCAAGGTGGCGCAGGAGTTCGAATCGCTGTTTTTGAGCGAGATGCTCAAGTCCATGCGTTCGGCTACCGAGGCGTTGGGTAAAGACAACCCGCTGAACACGCCGGCGGCCAAGCAGTACCAGGAAATGTACGACCAGCAGTTGGCTGTCTCGATGTCCCGTGAAGGCGGTGGTATCGGCCTGGCCGACGTGCTGATGCGCCAGATGCAGAAGAACAAACCGGTGGCGGCCCAGGCCGCCACGCTGCAAGGACCGGCGGCGGCCGAGTCGGCGAAAAAAGTCGCTGTGCCGACGGAAATTGCCGCAGGCACCCAGGCTGAGGGGCCGTTGGGTCGCTCCAATGGCCAGCGCCCGTTGTGGGCGTATCGCGTGGCTGAGCCCCAGGCTGGCGCCGCAGCGTCCCACAGCAATGACATGGAGCTGATGAATCAACGCCGTATCGCCTTGCCAAGCAAACTGACCGATCGCTTGCTCGCCGGCATCGTGCCGAACGCGCCGGTCGCGATCGATGCCAAAAGCGCACCGCTGCGTAACAGTGCTGCCGACGACAACGTGGTCAACAGCACCGCGCGCACCTTTGCCGTGCCGAGCGGGCGCATGCAGGTCTACGGTCGCGCCGTGGCCCAGCCACCGCTGGCGCCGGCGAAAAAAGCCTTCAGTTCGCAGGATGAATTTGTCGCCACCATGTTGCCGATGGCCAAGGCGGCTGCCGCGCGCATTGGTATCGATCCGAAGTACTTGGTGGCCCAGGCTGCGCTGGAAACCGGTTGGGGTAAATCGGTGATGCGCGCCGAAGACGGCAGCAGCAGCCATAACCTCTTCGGCATCAAGGCCGGCCAGAGTTGGCAGGGCGGCCAGGCCCGTGCAATCACCAGCGAGTTCCGCGACGGGGCGATGGTCAAGGAGACGGCGCAGTTCCGTTCCTACAACTCGTACCAGGACAGCTTCCACGACCTGGTGACCCTGCTGCAAAGCAATGATCGCTATAAAGAAGTTCTGAAATCGGCCGACAACCCGGAACAGTTTGTACGCGAGTTGCAAAAAGCCGGCTACGCAACCGACCCGGCCTACGCCAGCAAGATTTCGCAGATCGCTAAAACGATGAACAGTTACCAGAACTACGCTGCCGCTGGCGCAACCACTCATTTATAAGGTCTGAACCATGAGTTTGCTCAATATCGGGATGTCGGGGCTTAACGCCGCTCAAGGATCGTTGTCGGTCTTGAGTAACAACATCGCCAACGCCAATACCGCAGGCTATTCGCGTCAGCAGACCACCCAGAGCGCGAATGCGTCGAACCAGTATGGCGGCGTGTTCATCGGCAGCGGCACCACCCTGGCCGATGTGCGCCGGGTGTACAACGAATACCTGGACACGGCCTACCAGAACAGCACCTCGCTGAACAGCGATGCCAAGGCCTACCTGGACCAGGTCAGTGCCGTCGACAAAACCCTGTCGGACAAGACCACCGGCATGTCGGCCGTGCTCAGTTCGTTCTTCGCTGCGGTTCAAACGGCCTCGGCCAACCCGAGCGATGTGTCGGCCCGCCAAGTGCTGTTGACCAGCGCCCAGACCTTGACGAACCGCTTCAATTCGATCGCGACCCAGTTGAGCGAGCAGAAAGAAACCATCAACGGCCAGTTGACCTCGATGACCGGTCAGGTCAACCAGCTGACCTCGTCGATTGCGTCCCTCAACAAACAGATCACCCAAGTGCAGGGCTCGTCGAACACCACCCCGGCCAACCTGCTGGACGCCCGCGCCGAAGCCGTGCGCTCGCTCAATGAGTTGATCGGCGTGACCGCCACCGAGAAGAACGGTGTGTTCAGTGTCAGCACCGGTACCGGTCAGTCCCTGGTGCTGGGCGATCAGTCCAATAGCATTTCCGCCGTGCCGAGCAAGAGCGACACCAGCCAGTACACGATCCAGCTCAACGCGGCCGGCGGTACGACGCTGGACCTGGGCAATGTGATCAGTGGCGGGAGCATCGGCGGCCTGCTGCGCTACCGCAGCGATGCCTTGATGCCGGCGATCAACGACCTGGGCCGCATCGCCATTGTCGCCGCCGATACCGTCAATAGTCAGCTGGGCCAGGGCCTGGATCTCAACGGCGAGTTCGGTGCCTCGATATTCAACGACATCAACAGTGCCACCTCCGTCGCCCTGCGTAGCGTGGCTGCCCAGGGCAACCTGGGTGACGGCGCCCTGGGCGTGACGATCAAGGACAGCAGCAAGCTGACCAACTTCGATTACAAGGTCAGCTTCAACGACGGTACCGACCTCAACAAGGTTACGGTGCTGCGCTCCGACGGCAAGGCGATGGGCACCTATGACCTCAGCGCCACGCCGCCTCCGGTCATCGATGGGTTTACCCTGGCGGTCAACAGCGGTGCGGTGCAGGCGGGTGACAGCTTCAAGGTCAGCCCGACCGCTAACGGCGCCAAGGAAATCGGCACCGTCCTCAGCGACCCGACCAAGATTGCGTTTGCCGCGCCGTTGCTCGGCGAGGCCAGCAAGACTAACCAGGGTACCGGCACCTTCACGCCGCCCACCCTCACTGTGCCCCTGGATATCCAGGGCGGTGCGACCACCGCGCAACTGCGCGTCGGGATTGAACACTCGATGCCGGTGAAGATGGTGTTCGGCAAGCCGGCCGCCGATGGCACCCAGCCGTACACGCTCAATGATGCCCAAGGCAACCCTATCGGCACCGGCAATATCGTCCCGGGGCAGGGTAATAAGGTGACGGTCAATGTGCCGATGCGCGATGCTAACGGCACCCTGGTGGTGCCGGCCAAAAGCTTCAGCTTCGACACCACCGTGGGCGGTTCGCCCACCGATGGCGACAGCACGACCTTCTCGTTCAATGCCTCCGGCAAGTCCGACAATCGCAACGCCCAGCAACTGATAGGCCTGCAAACCAAGGCGACTGTAGGCACGGCGGCCGATGGCAGCGGCGGCAACAGCCTGGTGGGGGCCAACAGCAAGTTGGTGTCCACGGTCGGTGCCAAGGCCGCTTCGGCCGGTACCGACAGCACGGCCACCGGCGCACTGCTGACGGCCAATAAAAACGCGCGTAACTCGGTGTCCCAGGTCAACCTGGATGAAGAAGCGGGCGACATGATCAAGTTCCAGCAGTACTACACAGCGTCGTCGCAGATCATCAAGGCTGCGCAAGAAACCTTCAGCACGCTGATCAATAGTCTTTAAGGGAGTCTGGGACGATGCGCATTTCTACACAGCAGTATTTCGAAACCAGTTCCAGCAAGTATTCGGACAATTATTCGGGCGTGGTGAAGGCTCAGGAGCAGGCCAGTTCCGGCGTGCGTGTGCAGACGGCCGCGGATGATCCGGTGGCGGCGGCACGGTTGTTGATGCTGCAACAGCAGAAAGACATGGTGGCCCAATCCAGTAACAATATCACCAGCCTGAAAAATTCCCTGACCAACGAAGAAAGTGTGCTGGACGCTATCAGCGACGCCATGCAGCGTGCTACACAGTTGGCCCTGCGTGCCGGTGGTTCGATCAGCGACGCCGATCGACGCTCGATTGCCAGCGAGGTCGGTGCGATTGAAGATCAGGTCCTGGGCCTGCTCAACAGCAAGGATTCTTCCGGCAATTATCTGTTCTCCGGGTCCAAGACCCAGACCCCGCCGTATGCCCGTAACAACGATGGCACCTACAGCTATCAGGGGGATGAAACCCCATTGAGCCTGCAGATTTCCAATACCCTGAGTGTCAGCGCGGGTGATACGGGCAAGACCATTCTGGAAGGCGCGGCCAATGCTGGGCGCACCCAGGCCACGTGGCTGGCGCCGAACCCTCAGACGGTGCCGCCTACGGTCAACGACAACAAGGTTGCACTGTCGGCTGGCCTGGTGACTTCCAGCAGTGACTACTCGAACAAGTTCGCCGACGGTGAGCCCTACAAGCTGACCTTCACCAGCAGCACGCAGTACGCCGTGTTGGATAAGAATGGTAACGACGTCACGTCCGAGATTCCCGGCAACGGCACGTTTGACGCCACCAAGGAGGGCAGCGCCAGCGTTGCACTGCGCGGCGTGAAATTTGATATCTCCCTGAACCTTGGGGATGTGACGCCGGGCGCCAACTCCGATGCGCTGGTCAAGGATCGTTCGTTCAGCCTGGCAGCCAAGCCGGACACGTTCAGTGTCTCGCGCACACCCAGCAACCCATCGAGCGTGCAACTCACGGGCGCCCGCGTGTCCAGCCAGGCGGCCTATACCAGCACCTTCCCGAGCAACAGCGGTGCGATCATCAAGTTCACCAGCACGACTGCCTATGAGGTGTACGCGCAGCCTTACTCGAGTGCCAGCAAGGCGATCGCCACGGGTGATACCGGCGGTGGAGCCACTGTAACGGCGGCTGGGGTGACGTTCGACATCAGTGGTGGGCTGCCGCAAGCGGGTGATCAATTTTCTGTCGGCGCCAACACCCAGAAGACCCAGAATGCCTTGGATACCCTTGGCCAGTTGCGTAGGGCCCTGGAAATCCCGGCCGACGGCAATCCGGCGGCGACGGTCAAGCTCAAGGATGTCCTGGATACTTCCATCGCCAATCTGGCCAACTCAACGTCCCAGATCCTCAACGTGCGTGGCTCCATCGGGGCGCGTGAGAATGCGTTGGATATCCAGGCCGATGAAAACTCGAGTATTACCATCGCCACTACCAGCACCATGAGCGACCTGGCCAACATCGATATGGGCGAGGCGGCGATCAACTTGTCGCTGCAGCAGACCATGCTCCAGGCCTCGCAATTGGCCTTCGTGAAAATCTCGCAGTTGAGCCTGTTCAACAAGATGTAAGCGGCATTACGTCAAGCGGCCCGCTCTGGAAACAGGGCGGGCCGTTGTCGTTTATGGGGTTTAATTGTTTGAAGGTTTTGCACAAAGCACACAAAATTGAGTGACCTGTGAGTCATAAAGCGCATCTTCACTGTATCGTGTGAAAAGGATAAGTCGTCACAGGGTCCTTGCGAGGCGGCTTTCAGCGAGATTTTTATGGGGTTATCCCCTTTATTGTCAGCACTCCGGGCCCAGGCCCTGGGGTGTTCTCCAGCTATTTAGTATTGGGAAGCCACAATGATTGGCATAAAAAGCATCGCCAGTTACGTGCCGGCAGACGGGATCGATAACTACGCCCAGGGTGCCAAATTCGCCAAGGATGAAGAGTTCATCATTGGCAAGATCGGTTCGGCGTTCCTGCCACGCAAGGAAGCTGCGCAGGAAACCTCCGATCTGTGTGTCGAGGCGGTCAACGCTTTGTTTGCCAACAACCCCACGCTTTCGCGCGAGTCGATTGATGCGCTGATCGTCGTCACCCAGAACGGTGATGAAGAAGGCCTGCCGCACACGGCCGCCATCGTCCAGGACAAGCTCGGCCTGCCGACCCACGTCGCGGCCTTTGATATTTCCCTGGGCTGCTCCGGCTATGTCTACGGCATCTATGCGATGAAGGGCTTCATGGAAACCGCCGGCCTGAAAAACGGCCTGCTGGTCACCGCCGACCCGTATTCGAAGATCGTCGACCCGGAAGACCGCAACACCACCATGCTCTTCGGCGATGCCGCCACCGCCACCTGGATGGGCGAAGACGCGCCGTGGTTGCTCGGCAAGTCCAAGTTCGGCACCGACGGTTCCGGCGCACCGCACCTGAAGGTCAGCGACGGTGTGTTCTTCATGAACGGTCGCCAGGTCTTCAACTTCGCCTTGCTCAAGGTGCCGGCACACTTGCACGAGCTGCTCAACGAGTCGGACCTCAAGGCTGATGACATTGATGCGTTCTGCATTCACCAGGGCAGTGCGGCGATTGTCGACGCCGTGGCCCGCCGTTTCGAAGACGCGCCCGTAGAGAAGTTCATCAAGGACATGGTCGAGACCGGCAACACCGTGTCGTCGAGCATTCCGTTGCTGCTGGAAAAGCACGTGATGGACGCCACCTGGAAGCGCGTGGCCATCAGCGGTTTTGGTGTGGGTCTGTCGTGGGGTTCGGCAATTCTCTATCGCCCATGACGTTTTAGTGGGTAGCACAACAAAACGCCGATGATCGAAAGATCATCGGCGTTTTTTATTTGGCGCCAAAAAAACCAATGAAATCGAGGTTTTTCGCTTACGTAAGCCCTTGAATTGCAAGGGGTGGCACGGCGCCATTAAAAAAATCAAAAAAAATCCTCAAGCAACCGGCTACCACGACGATAACTATTACGTAGGTTCTCAGGCCACACCCGGCGGTTGCCAGGGCCGGAAGCCGCAGTATCCATCCAACGAGGATTTCGTCATGGCTTTAACAGTAAACACCAACATTGCTTCGATCACTACTCAGGGCAACCTGAACAAAGCCGGCGGCGCCCTGGCCACCTCCATGCAGCGTCTGTCTTCCGGCCTGCGTATCAACAGCGCAAAAGACGGCGCAGCCGATCTGGGTATCGCCACCCGTATGACCAGCCAGATTAACGGCCTGGGTCAAGCAATCAAGAACGCCAACGATGGTATCTCCATCGCGCAGACCGCTGAAGGCGCAATGCAGGCTTCGACCGACATTCTGCAAAAAATGCGTACCCTGGCTCTGTCTTCGGCTACTGGCTCCCTGAGCACCGACGACCGTAAGTCGAACAACGACGAATACCAGGCTCTGACTTCGGAACTGACCCGTATCTCGCAAACCACTACTTTCGGTGGCCAGAAGCTGCTGGACGGTTCGTACGGTACCAAGTCCATTCAGGTTGGCGCCAACGCTAACGAAACCATCGGCCTGAGCCTGGAGAACGTTGCAGCCAACAACATTGGTTCGCAGCAAATCAACAGCCTGGGTATCGCCCCAAGCACCACCGGTGTAGCTGGCGGCGCAATCGCCGTTACTGGTAACGGCCAGACTTCCAGCATCACCTTGGCTGCTGGTGCATCGGCTAAAACCATCGCTGCTCAACTGAACGGCGCCGTCGGTGGCCTGAGCGCTACCGCAAGCACCGAAGCTCAGTTCGTAGTCGGCGCGGGTGCTGCGGCTGCTCCAGCTTCGTTCACCATGACCGTTGGCGGCCAAGCCACCACGTTCGTTGGCGTAACCGATACCGCCAGCCTGGCTGACCAACTGAAGTCGAACTCTGCCAAACTGGGTATCAGCGTTAACTACGACGAATCCAAAGGCACCCTGTCGGTTAAATCCGATACCGGTGAAAACCTGGCATTCAGCTCTTCGACCGCTGCGGGCACCATCACCGTCGCCACCAAAGATGGCGCCGGCGCTTTCGGCACAGGCGTTGCCCTGGCTGACGGCTTGATCGCCACTGGTGCGGTGAACATGAACTCCTCCAAGGGTTACTCCCTGGAAGGCGCTGGTGTAACCAACGTCTTCGGTGCAGCCACTTCGGCAGCTTCGGCCAAGACCTCCGTATCGCAGACCGACGTAACTGACGCCACCAAGGCTCAGAACGCTGTTTCCGTGATCGACCAGGCCATCGCTACCATCTCCAGCTCCCGTTCGGGCCTGGGTGCTGTACAGAACCGTCTGACCAGCACTGTAGACAACCTGTCCAACATTCAGAAAAACAGCACCGCTGCCCGTAGTACTCTTCAGGACGTCGACTTCGCATCCGAAGCCGCTGAACTGACCAAGCAGCAAACCCTGCAGTCGGCTTCCACCGCGATCCTGTCGCAGGCTAACCAACTGCCATCCGCTGTACTGAAGCTGCTTCAGTAATAACGGCACGTGGTAATTGACGGAAGGGCGCGTTTACGTGCCCTTTCGTCTTTTCCAATCAGAGGAGATTGGGCATGGACATGAATGTAAAATTGAACTTGTCTTATCCGCCGCTCGCCCCTCAAGGCGCCGTGGCACCTGTGGTTGCAGACAAAGACAAGAGTAAGGTTGAAGCGACCGCGCCAACCGCAGGCACGTCCGACAAGGGCAGCCTGGAAAAAGCGGTCACCGATATTAAAGAATTCGTACAAGCGGCCCAGCGTAATCTGGATTTTTCGATTGATGATTCCACTCACAGGGTTGTGGTTAAAGTCATTGCCACCGACACCGGTGAGGTGATTCGCCAGATCCCTTCGGAAACAGCCCTGAAGCTGGCGCAGAGTTTGTCCAGTGCCAGTCACGTGTTGTTTGACGACAAGGCGTGAGCTGGCATGAAACTTGTTGCTGTCGCCGTTTGAAGCGATATTCGCCAAGATAACGGCAGCCACCGACTAGGAGAAAGATGATGGCGGGTACAACGATTACAGGCGTGGGGTCGGGCTTCGACACCCAGGCCATTGTGAAGTCCCTGGTGGATGCCGAGCGAGCGCCGAAACAAGCGCAGATCAACCTGCAGTCGCAGAAGGCAACGACCCAGCTGTCGTCTATCGGCAAGATCCAGGCAGCTCTGGACGCCTTCCGTGGTGCGCTGACCAGCATGGGCACCGATAGCAGCTTCAGTGGCTTGACCGGTACGTCTTCGGACGAAAAGGTGGCCACCATGACTGCGAACCAAGGTGCGTCCAACGGCAGCTTTTCGCTGATCGTCAACCAGCTGGCGCAGCCGTCAAAGTTGTCGACCGCCAGCTACGCCGGTGGCCAGTCCACTGTCGTCAACAGTACTGACAAGGCAACCACGCTGACCATCACTCAGTCGGGCAAGAACTTCGACCTGAGCGTGCCGGCCGGCGCCACCTTGCAGCAGGTGCGCGACTCGGTCAACTCGACGTTCGGCACCTCGGGCCTCAGTGCCAACATCCTCACCGACTCCAATGGTTCGCGTCTGATTCTGACGTCCACCAATGGGGGGGTGGGCTCGGACTTGACCCTGTCGGGCAACTCCGGGATCGATACCGGCTACAAAGTGGTCGATGTGCCTCAGAACGCCAAGTACGTGATCGATGGCGTTGCGGCGGAATCCAAGACCAACAGCATCTCTGATGCGGTGAGTGGTGTGAGCATCAAGCTGCTCACTGTCTCGCCTACCGTACTGGCCAACGATCCGAATAAAACTAATCCGGATCGCACGGCCCTGACCATTTCTGTGTCCACCAGCACTACCGCCCTGAAGTCCGGGGTCAAAGGCTTTGTCGACACCTACAACGCGTTGCTCAAGGCGATGAATGCCGAGACCAAGGTGACCAAGGATGCCGCGGGTAACTCCATTGCTGCGACGCTGACCGGCGATGCGACCATGCGCACGCTGCAGTCGGCGATTCGCAACGAGTTCAACGCGCTGTCCGGCAATGGCACCTTTAAGTCGCTGGCGCAATTCGGTGTGACGACTGACCAGGACACCGGCGCACTGAGTATCGATGCGAAGCGGTGGGACAAAGCGGTATTGACCAATGCTGCCGACATCACCAGTATTTTCAGCGGCAAAACCGGTCTGCTGGCACGTATGACGGCGGCCACCGATGCCTATGCCAAGCCTGCCACCGGGATCCTGGCCACGCGCACTGCGTCGTTGTCCGAAAGCCTGAAAACCTTGATCAAGGATCAGACCAGCCTGGATGATCGTATTACGACAATGCAGGATTCCCTTACCCGCAAATACACCGCGATGGACACGCTGGTCGCGCAATTGCGTCAGCAAAGCAGCAGTATTCTCGGCACGCTCAGTGCGCTGAGTAAATCGCAAACCAGCGATAGCTGATTGATCGCGCATGAAAAAGCCCAGGTCCATTGACCTGGGCTTTGTGTTTCAGAAGATCGCCGGGTTAAAGTTTTTTGCGAACCGGTCGACATAATGGTTACTGCAACCCTTCTCGCTGTTGCCTGTCACGAGGTAGAAACATGAATCCCATGAGAGCCCTTCGCCAATACCAGAAGGTCAATTCCCACGCTCAAATCTCCGAAGCCAGCCCGCACCGCCTGGTGCAACTGCTGATGGAAGGCGGGCTTGACCGTATGGCGCAAGCCAAAGGCGCGCTGGCGCGTGGCGATATCGCGGCGAAGGGCCTGATGCTGGGCAAGGCCACCGATATCCTGATCGGGCTGCGTGATGGCCTGAGCGCGGAAAAGAGTGACAACAAGGATTACGTTCAGCAACTGGACGGTCTGTACGTCTACATGACCAACCGTTTGATGGAAGCCAATCTGCACAACGATGTCGACATGATCGACGAAGTCGCCCGTTTGCTGATTACCGTGAAAGAAGGCTGGGATGCCATCGGCACGCCACAAGGTGCTGCACAATAAGGCCAAGCGGCCTTGAGGAACACATCATGAGCCAAGCACTGCAACGCATTGATGAAACCCGCGAGGCGCTGATGGGCGCGCTGGCGGACCGCAACTGGGACGCCATCGGCGAACTGGACCTGGGCTGCCGTCACGTGATCGACGAAGTACTCAGCGAAGCACCGGTAGATGAGGATGCGTTGCGGGAGAAGCTTGAAAGCTTGCTGGCGGTATACCAGCAACTACTTGAGGTGACGACTGGCGAGCGCCAGGCGATTTTCGAAGAGATGTCGCAGATCAACCAAGCGAAAAACGCGTCAAAGGTTTACCATCTGTTCGGCTGAACAGTCGCAGTTAATCCTACCGGTGCGTCATAAATTTGACCGTGCCAGCTTTTTTGACTTAACTAGTGCTGTTTTCAGATTTCAGACGTCTAGTAAGGTAAGAAGTCTTACAGGCGCCTCGATTGCCCTCAATCTCGGGGCAGGAAGTTTTACTAGGGAAGTTGCTATTGCATGTGGCGTGAAACCAAAATTCTGCTGATCGATGACGATAGCGTCCGCCGCCGCGACTTGGCGGTGATTTTAAATTTTCTCGGTGAAGAAAATTTGCCCTGCGGCAGCCATGATTGGCAGCAGGTGGTCAGCTCATTGTCGTCGAGCCGTGAAGTCATATGCGTGCTGATCGGGACGGTAAACGCTCCTGGCGCTGTTTTGGGCTTGTTAAAGACACTGTCTACCTGGGATGAGTTCCTTCCCGTGTTGCTAATGGGCGATATTTCTTCTGTCGAGCTGCCGGAAGACCAGCGCCGCCGCGTGCTTTCCACCCTGGAAATGCCCCCCAGCTACAGCAAATTGCTCGACTCCCTGCACCGCGCCCAGGTCTATCGCGAGATGTACGACCAGGCTCGCGAGCGCGGTCGTCATCGCGAACCCAACCTGTTCCGCAGCCTGGTCGGCACCAGCCGCGCCATCCAGCATGTACGCCAGATGATGCAGCAAGTGGCCGACACCGACGCCAGCGTGCTGATCCTCGGCGAGTCCGGCACGGGCAAGGAAGTGGTCGCACGCAACCTGCACTATCACTCCAAGCGCCGCGACGGGCCTTTCGTGCCGGTCAACTGCGGGGCGATCCCGGCAGAGCTGCTCGAAAGCGAATTGTTCGGCCATGAGAAGGGCGCCTTTACCGGGGCGATCACCAGCCGTGCCGGGCGTTTCGAGCTGGCCAACGGCGGCACCCTGTTCCTTGACGAAATCGGCGACATGCCACTGCCGATGCAAGTCAAACTGCTGCGCGTGTTGCAGGAGCGCACCTTCGAACGCGTGGGCAGCAACAAGACCCAGAGCGTCGATGTACGCATCATCGCGGCGACCCACAAGAACCTCGAAAGCATGATCGAGGTCGGCAGCTTCCGCGAAGACCTGTACTACCGCCTCAACGTATTCCCTATCGAGATGGCCCCGTTGCGTGAGCGCGTGGAAGACATCCCGCTGCTGATGAACGAACTGATCTCGCGCATGGAACACGAAAAGCGCGGCTCGATCCGCTTCAACTCCGCCGCGATCATGTCCCTGTGCCGTCACGGCTGGCCAGGTAACGTGCGCGAGTTGGCGAACCTGGTGGAGCGCATGGCGATCATGCACCCCTACGGTGTGATCGGCGTGGTCGAGTTGCCGAAGAAATTCCGCTACGTCGACGACGAAGACGAGCAACTGGTCGACAGCCTGCGCAGCGACATGGAAGAGCGGGTGGCGATCAACGGTCATACCCCGGATTTCGGCTCCACCGCCATGCTGCCGCCCGAAGGCCTGGACCTGAAGGACTACCTCGGCAACCTGGAACAAGGCCTGATCCAACAGGCCCTGGACGACGCCAACGGCATCGTCGCCCGCGCCGCCGAGCGCCTGCGTATCCGTCGAACCACGCTGGTGGAGAAGATGCGCAAGTACGGTATGAGCCGCAAAGAAGGTGATGAACAGGCGGATGATTGACGCCTGTTTTTCAAGCCGCTGATTTTGGGTGTCCGGCCTCGCCAATACTGTTCCGTTTTTGACGGCGTCTGTTGCCGTCATACTGCGTTGCAGCTCCTCCCCATAGCCAGCTATGAGTCGTCGCTGCGCCTTGTCTGACGGCAACAGCCACTCGTCAAAACGAAACTGTATTGGCGAGGCCGGGCACCTTGGTTTTTTTTCGGCACAAGTATTGCTACAGCCCTCGCAACGTTCCGTTTAACTGACGGTCAGCCAAGCGAGAGAGCATGATGCCCCACGCCGCCCAACTATCTACGGCCCCTGCCATCCAGGGGCTGGTCCCGCCTGTAGAGCCGCCGACCCGGCAGGGTCTTGAACAGGCGTTCTCGCAGTTCAACCAGATGTCGAGCCAACTGACCGATTCCTACAGCCTGCTCGAAGCCCGGGTTTCCGAGCTCAAGGGCGAGTTGGCGGTGGTCAGTGCCCAGCGCATGGAAGAGCTGGCCGAGAAAGAGCGCTTGGCCAACCGTCTGCAAAACCTGCTGTCGCTGTTGCCTGGTGGCGTGATCGTCATCGACGAAGAAGGCCGCGTACGCGAAGCCAACCCGGCCGCCTGCGACATGCTCGGGCTGCCGCTCGAAGGTGAGCTGTGGCGCCACGTCATCACCCGCTGCTTTGCGCCGCGTGAAGACGACGGCCACGAAATCTCCCTCAAGGACGGGCGCCGCCTGTCCATCGCCACGCGTTCCCTGGACGCGGAGCCGGGCCAATTGGTGCTGCTCAACGACCTGACTGAAACCCGGCACCTGCAAGACCAACTGGCGCGCCACGAGCGGTTGTCGTCGTTGGGACGCATGGTCGCTTCTCTGGCGCATCAGATCCGCACACCGCTGTCGGCCGCGTTGATCTACGCCAGTCATTTGACTGATGAACAATTGCCCGTCGCCACCCACCAACGTTTTGCCGGTCGCCTCAAGGAGCGCCTGCATGAGTTGGAGCACCAAGTGCGCGACATGCTGGTGTTTGCCCGCGGCGAATTGCCGCTGACCGACCGCATCACGCCGGCCGAGTTGATGCAGGCCCTGCAAGCGGCGGCCGCTACCCACATCCAGGACGTGCACGTGCGTTGGCAGTGCGACAGCCACCTCGGCGAGCTACTGTGCAACCGCGACACGCTGGTCGGTTCGCTGCTCAACCTCATCGAGAACGCCACCCAGGCCAGCGGCCCCGGCGCGCGGCTCAAGGTGCACCTGTACAACCGCGAGCAAAACCTGCGCCTGTGCATCAGCGACAGCGGCAGCGGTATCGAGCCCGCCGTGCTGCAGCGTTTGGGCGAACCTTTTTTCACCACCAAGACCAACGGTACCGGCCTCGGCCTGACCGTGGTCAAGGCCGTGGCACGTGCGCATCAGGGAGAATTGCAGCTGCATTCCCGGGTTGGGCGTGGCACTTGTGCATTGATGACCTTGCCGCTGTTTTCATGCGCGGCAAGCGCGGAGTAAAAAGGTTATGGCTATCAAGGTTCTATTGGTGGAAGACGATCGCGCCCTGCGTGAAGCATTGGCTGACACGCTGCTGTTGGCGGGCCACGATTACCGGGCGGTCGGTTCTGCCGAGGACGCCTTGGAGGCGGTGGAGCAGGAGTCCTTCAGCCTGGTGGTCAGCGATGTAAACATGCCCGGCATGGACGGCCATCAACTGCTCAGCCTGCTGCGCGCGCGTCAACCGCAGCTGCCGGTGTTGCTGATGACCGCCCACGGCGCTGTCGAGCGCGCGGTGGATGCAATGCGTCAGGGCGCGGCGGATTACCTGGTCAAGCCATTCGAACCTAAAGCGTTGATTGAGCTGGTCGCACGGCATGCCTTGGGCGTGATCCCGGCCAGTGACGGCGAGGGCCCGATTGCCTTCGAGCCTGCCAGTGCACAATTGCTGGAGCTGGCGGCCCGCGTGGCGCGCAGTGATTCCACCGTGTTGATTTCCGGCGAGTCCGGCACCGGCAAGGAAGTGCTGGCGCGTTACATCCATCAGCAGTCGACCCGCGCCAAGCAGCCGTTTATCGCCATCAACTGCGCAGCGATCCCCGACAACATGCTCGAAGCCACCCTGTTCGGCCACGAAAAAGGCTCGTTCACCGGCGCCATCGCGGCCCAGGCGGGCAAGTTTGAACAGGCGGACGGTGGCACCATTCTGCTCGATGAAATCTCGGAAATGCCCCTGGGCCTGCAAGCCAAGTTGCTGCGGGTGCTGCAGGAGCGTGAAGTGGAGCGCGTCGGCGCGCGCAAGCCGATCCAGTTGGATATCCGCGTGGTTGCCACCACCAACCGCGACCTGGCGGGTGAAGTGGCGGCAGGGCGCTTCCGTGAGGATTTGTTCTACCGCCTGTCGGTGTTCCCGCTGGCCTGGCGCCCGTTGCGCGAGCGCCCGGCGGATATCATTCCGCTGGCCGAGCGCCTGCTGAACAACCACGTCAAAAAAATGAAGCATGCCCAGGCACGCCTGTCGGCTGAGGCCCAGGCTTGCCTGATCAGTTATCCGTGGCCGGGCAACGTGCGGGAGTTGGACAACGCCATCCAGCGCGCGCTGATCCTGCAACAGGGCGGCCTGATCCAGCCCCAGGATTTCTGCCTGGCCATGGGCAGCGGCGCCGCGCCGCTGCCCACCCTGGCGCCCGCGCCAATCGTCGCGGAAACCGAAACCGCGGGGGCGCTGGGTGACGACCTGCGTCGGCGCGAATTCCAGATGATCATCGACACCCTGCGATCCGAGCGCGGTCGCCGCAAAGAGGCCGCCGAGCGCCTGGGCATCAGCCCACGGACTTTGCGCTACAAGCTGGCACAGATGCGCGACGCCGGAATGGATGTGGAAGCGTATCTTTTCGCCACATAACTGGTAACAAGGTCGACAACCTTTGTCGCCTTTTCTTACGAGTTGATCCAGAGCTGGCACCCTTGTTGCTACTTCCCTAGTAATTGCGGCGTAGCGTCAAAAAACATGCGGGTTGTCGGAGAGAGAAGTTCATGAGCCAGGGTATTGAGTTCAATCGGTTGATGTTGGATATGCGCTCCATGCAAATGGATGCCATGGCTCAACCGAAATCTGTCGCGCCAGCGCCGGAATTGGGCCAAAGCAGCTTCGCCGACATGCTCGGCCAGGCCATCAACAAAGTCAGTGACACCCAGCAAGCCTCCAGCCAGTTGGCCAATGCCTTCGAGATCGGCAAAAGCGGCGTGGACCTTACCGATGTGATGGTTGCCTCGCAAAAGGCCAGTGTTTCGTTCCAGGCGTTGACCCAGGTGCGTAACAAGCTGGTTCAGGCCTATCAAGACATCATGCAGATGCCGGTTTAAGGACGAGATTTAAGTCATGGCAGAAGCAGTCGTGGACAACGCACCCGCCAAGGCAGACGGCAAGCCGCCGCTGTTTGGCCTGTCGTTCCTGGAAAACCTCTCCGAAATGACCATGTTGCGTCAGGTGGGCCTGATGGTCGGCCTGGCTGCCAGCGTGGCGATTGGTTTTGCCGTGGTGTTGTGGTCGCAGCAACCCGATTACCGGCCGCTGTATGGCAGCCTGGCGGGCATGGATTCCAAGCAGATCATGGAAACCCTGGCCGCCGCCGATATCGCCTACACCGTGGAGCCCAACTCCGGGGCCCTGCTGGTCAAGGCCGACGATGTAGCCCGTGCACGCATGAAGCTTGCGGCAGCCGGCGTGACCCCGTCCGACAGCAACATCGGGTTTGAAATCCTCGACAAGGACCAGGGCCTGGGGACCAGCCAGTTCATGGAAGCCACTCGCTACCGTCGTGGCCTGGAAGGCGAACTGGCGCGCACCATCTCCAGCCTGAACAACGTCAAGGGTGCCCGCGTGCACCTGGCCATTCCGAAAAGCTCAGTGTTTGTGCGCGATGAGCGCAAGCCGAGCGCCTCGGTATTGGTCGAACTGTTCTCCGGCCGCTCCCTGGAGCCGGGCCAGGTACTGGCGATCGTCAATCTGGTGGCTACCAGCGTTCCTGAGTTGAGCAAGTCGCAGATCACCGTCGTCGACCAGAAGGGCAACCTCCTGTCCGACCAGGGTGAAAACTCCGCGCTGACCCAGGCCGGTAAGCAGTTCGACTACAGCCGCCGTGTAGAAAGCATGCTCACCCAGCGTGTGCATAACATCCTGCAACCGGTGCTGGGCAACGACCGCTACAAGGCTGAAGTGTCCGCCGACGTGGACTTCAGCGCCGTCGAGTCGACCTCCGAGCAATTCAACCCGGACCAGCCGGCGCTGCGCAGCGAGCAATCCACCAGCGAACAACGCACCGCCGCCAACGGCCCGCCGCAAGGCGTACCGGGTGCCCTGAGCAACCAGCCACCAGCGCCGGCCTCGGCCCCGCAAACCACCGGTGGCGCTGCCGCTACCGCTGGCGCGATCCAGCCAGGCCAACCGCTGTTGGACGCCAACGGCCAGCAGATCATGGACCCGGCCACTGGCCAGCCGATGCTCGCACCGTACCCGGCGGACAAACGTAACCAGTCCACCAAAAACTTTGAGCTGGACCGCTCCATCAGCCACACCAAGCAGCAACAAGGCCGCGTCAATCGCCTGTCGGTGTCGGTGGTCGTCGATGACCAAGTCAAGGTCAATGCGGCAGATGGCGCCGTTACCCGTGCCCCGTGGAGCGCCGATGAATTGGCGCGCTTCACTCGATTGGTGCAGGACGCCGTCGGTTTCGATGCCAGCCGTGGCGACAGTGTCAGCGTGATCAACATGCCGTTCTCCGCCGAGCGTGGCGAAGTGATCGCTGAGCCGGCGTTCTACTCGCAGCCGTGGTTCTGGGACATCGTCAAGCAAGTGTTGGGTGTGTTGTTCATCCTGGTTCTGGTGTTCGGCGTGCTGCGCCCAGTGCTCAACAACATCACCGGCAACGGCAAGAAACAACTGGCGGCCTTCGGTGGCAGCGATGTCGAGTTGGGTGGCATGGGCGGCCTGGATGGCGAACTGGCCAACGACCGCGTCAGCCTCGGCGGTCCGCAAAGCATCCTGTTGCCGAGCCCGAGCGAAGGCTACGACGCTCAGTTGAACGCAATCAAAAGTCTGGTGGCAGAAGACCCGGGTCGTGTGGCCCAGGTCGTGAAAGAGTGGATTAACGCAGATGAGTGATCGAGCCGCTGTTGCCAAACTTACCAAGGTCGACAAAGCCGCAGTCCTGCTGCTGTCCCTCGGTGAAACCGACGCCGCCCAAGTGCTGCGCCACATGGGCCCCAAAGAAGTTCAGCGGGTGGGCGTGGCCATGGCGCAAATGCGCAATGTGCACCGTGAGCAAGTCGAACAGGTGATGAGCGAGTTCGTCGAGATCGTCGGCGACCAGACCAGCCTGGGCGTCGGCTCCGACAGCTACATCCGCAAGATGCTCACCTCGGCCCTGGGCGAAGACAAAGCCAACGGCCTGATCGACCGCATCCTGCTCGGTGGCAACACCAGCGGCCTCGACAGCCTGAAATGGATGGAGCCGCGCGCCGTTGCCGACGTGATCCGCTACGAGCACCCGCAGATCCAGGCGATCGTGGTGGCCTACCTCGACCCGGACCAGGCCGGTGAAGTGCTGGGCCACTTCGACCATAAAGTGCGCCTGGACATTATCCTGCGCGTGTCGTCGCTGAACACTGTGCAGCCGGCGGCCCTCAAAGAACTCAACACGATTCTGGAGAAGCAGTTCTCCGGCAACTCGAATGCCTCGCGTACCACCTTGGGTGGCATCAAGCGCGCGGCCGATATCATGAACTTCCTCGACAGCTCGGTCGAAGGCCAGCTGATGGACTCGATCCGCGAGATCGACGATACCCTGTCCGGCCAGATCGAAGACCTCATGTTCGTGTTCAACAACCTCTCCGATGTCGACGACCGTGGCATCCAGGCGTTGCTGCGCGAAGTGTCCTCCGACGTGCTGGTGCTGGCCCTCAAGGGCTCCGACGAAGGCGTCAAGGAAAAGATCTTCAAGAACATGTCCAAGCGTGCCTCGGAACTGTTGCGCGACGACCTGGAAGCCAAAGGGCCGGTGCGCGTCAGCGACGTCGAAACCGCGCAGAAAGAGATCCTCACCATTGCCCGCCGTATGGCCGAAGCCGGAGAAATCGTTCTCGGCGGGAAGGGCGGCGAAGAAATGATTTAAGGCGCTTTCCATGTCGAACAAAGATGAGGCTCCCAGCGATCTGATTCGCGCGCGGGATGTCGGCGGGTTCGACATCTGGTCGTTGCCCAGCTTCGATCCGCATGTGCCCGAGCCCGAGCCGGAACCGGTTGAAGAGCTGCCGGTGGAAATGGAAGAAGTGCCGCTGGATGAAGTCCAGCCGCTGACCCTGGAAGAGTTGGAAAGCATCCGCCAGGAGGCCTACAACGAAGGCTTCGCCGCCGGTGAAAAAGATGGTTTTCGCAGCACCACCCTCAAAGTGCGCCAGGAAGCCGAGGCGGCGCTGAGCGTCAAGCTGGCCAGCCTGGAGCGCTTGATGGGGGTGCTGTTCGACCCCATTGCCGAGCAGGATTCGCAGATCGAAAAAGCCATGGTCGGCCTGGTCGAGCACATCGCTCGCCAAGTGATCCAGCGCGAGCTGGTGCTGGACTCCAGCCATATCGAAAGCGTGATGCGCGAAGCCCTCAAGCTGCTGCCTCTGGGCGTCGGCAATGTGCGGTTGTACATCAACCCGCAGGATTTCGAACAGGTCAAAGCCCTGCGCGAGCGCCACGAAGAAACCTGGCGCATCGTCGAAGACGCCGCGTTGCAGCCCGGCGGTTGCCGCGTCGAGACCGAACACAGTCGCATCGATGCGACGGTGGAAACCCGCATCAGCCAGATCATGGCCAAGCTGCTGGACCAGGTGCATGAGCAGGTTCTGAACCCCGCCGAGCCTGACCTGAGCGTGGACCTGGACGCCCCCGATGCGCCTTGATCGCACCAGCTTCGCCAAGCGCTTGAGCGGTTACGCCGAAGCCACAGCGTTGCCCGGCCAGCCTATCCTCGAAGGGCGCCTGTTGCGCATGGTCGGCCTGACCCTCGAAGCCGAAGGCCTGCGCGCCGCCATGGGCAGCCGCTGCATGGTCATCAACGACGACAGCTACCACCCGGTGCAAGTCGAAGCCGAAGTGATGGGTTTTTCCGGCAACAAGATTTTCCTGATGCCTGTCGGCAGCCTGGCGGGCATTGCCCCCGGCGCCCGCGTGGTGCCCTTGGCCGACACCGGCCGCCTGCCGATGGGCATGAGCATGCTCGGCCGCGTACTGGACGGCGCCGGTCGCGCGCTGGATGGCAAGGGCGGCATGAAGGCCGAAGATTGGGTGCCGATGGACGGCCCCACCATCAACCCGCTCAACCGTAACCCCATCAGCGTGCCGCTGGACGTGGGCATTCGCAGCATCAACGGATTATTGACGGTCGGTCGCGGCCAGCGTCTGGGCCTGTTCGCCGGTACCGGCGTGGGTAAGTCGGTGTTGCTGGGCATGATGACGCGCTTTACCGAGGCCGACATCATTGTGGTGGGCCTGATCGGTGAGCGGGGCCGTGAGGTGAAGGAATTCATCGAGCACAGCCTCGGCGAAGAAGGCCTCAAGCGCTCCGTCGTGGTCGCCTCGCCGGCGGACGATGCGCCGCTGATGCGTTTGCGCGCCGCGATGTACTGCACGCGCA
The DNA here is from genome assembly GCF_058145955.1 of Pseudomonas sp. A39. Classification (NCBI taxonomy): domain Bacteria; kingdom Pseudomonadati; phylum Pseudomonadota; class Gammaproteobacteria; order Pseudomonadales; family Pseudomonadaceae; genus Pseudomonas; species Pseudomonas sp. A39. The sequence goes on along the minus strand of NZ_JBYVMD010000003.1, from coordinate 154,264 downwards.
TCGCTGAGTATTTTCGCGACAAGGGCAAGAACGTCCTGTTGCTGATGGACTCGCTCACGCGTTTTGCCCAGGCCCAGCGGGAAATCGCCCTGGCCATTGGCGAACCGCCTGCGACCAAGGGTTACCCGCCGTCGGTGTTCGCCAAGTTGCCCAAACTGGTGGAACGCGCCGGTAATGCCGAGGCGGGCGGGGGCTCGATCACCGCGTTCTACACGGTGCTGTCCGAAGGCGATGACCAGCAGGACCCGATTGCCGACTCGGCGCGGGGCGTGCTCGACGGCCACATTGTGTTGTCGCGGCGTCTGGCCGAAGAAGGGCACTACCCGGCCATCGATATCGAAGCGTCCATCAGCCGGGTGATGCCGGCGGTGGTCACCCCGGAACACATGGCCCGCGCGCAACACTTCAAGCAACTGTGGTCGCGCTACCAACAAAGCCGCGACTTGATCAGTGTCGGCGCTTACGTGGCCGGCGGTGATCGCGACACCGACCTGGCCATCGCCCTGCAACCGCAGCTGGTGACCTACTTGCGCCAAGGCCTCAACGACAAGATCAGCATGGGCGAAAGCGAAGCGCACCTGCAGTCGATCTTCGCCCCCGCGCCGGGCGGCTAAGCCATGGCCAACAGCCGCGCCGCACGCCTGGCTCCGGTGGTGGACATGGCCGAAAAGGCCGAGAAAACCGCCGTTCAGCGCCTGGGTTATTTCCAGGGCCAGGTGCGCCTGGCGGAAAGTAAACTCGGCGATCTGGAGCGTTTTCGCGGTGAATACCAGCAACAATGGATCGAACGCGGCGCCAAAGGCGTATCGGGCCAGTGGTTGATGGGTTACCAGGGCTTTCTCAACCAGTTGGAAACGGCCGTCGGCCAGCAACGCCAGAGCCTGGCGTGGCACCAGAACAACCTCGATAAAGCGCGCGAGAGCTGGCAAGCGGCGTTTGCCCGGGTCGAAGGCCTGCGCAAGCTGGTGCAGCGCTATATCGATGAAGCGCGGGCACTTGAAGACAAACGCGAGCAAAAGCTGCTCGACGAACTCTCTCAGCGCCTTCCACGGCAAGAACAGTATTAAGGCGCGGGCTTACCTGCGATGACACACGCGTGTAGTGAGCGGGCTTGCCCCGCGCTGGGCTGCGAAGCGGCCCTAAAACCTGACACCGCGTTTTACCTGAATAACCCAATGGCCTTTTTGGGGGAGGCTTCGCCCCCCAGCGCGGGGCAAGCCCGCTCACTACAAATAGTGCATAGCCCATACACATTTGATGTGTTGTGTTGCCCATAGCCGGTTCACCTGCTAAACCTTGTGTCATTGCCAATGACAAGGAAGCAGTCGCATGTCAGTCGAGTCAGATGTATCCCTGGATGGGAAGAAGTTGACGATTTCAGTCAAAGGGCGGTTCGATTTCGGTAGCCATCAAGCCTTTCGTGACGCCTACGAGCGGTTTTACAAGGTGCCCGAGATCTACGTGGTGGACTTGAAGGAGACCACGTATATGGACAGCTCTGCGCTGGGCATGCTCCTGCTGTTACGTGACCATGCCGGCGGCGATGAGGCCGAGGTTCAGGTCGTCAACAGCAACTCCGACGTGCGCAAGATCCTCGCCATTTCCAACTTCGACAAATTGTTCGACCTCACTTGAGCGTCCTGGCCCCGGTTGCGCAAGCGCTGAGTGTATTGATCGCTGAAGACAGCGCCGCCGATTTGCTGTTGCTGTCGACCATTATCCGGCGCCAGGGCCACCAGGTGCTCACCGCCACCAACGGTGCGCAAGCGGTCGAGGTGTTCATCCGCGAACGGCCACAACTGGTGTTGATGGATGCGCTGATGCCGGTGATGGACGGCTTTGAAGCTGCGCGGCAGATCAAGCAGTTGGCGGGGGAGGCGCTGGTGCCGATCATTTTCCTCACGTCACTGCGCCAGAGCGAGGCGCTGGCGCAGTGCCTGGATGCGGGGGGTGATGACTTCCTGCCCAAGCCTTACAACCCGCTGATCCTGGCAGCGAAGATCAACGCCATGGACCGTTTGCGCCGCCTGCAGGCCACGGTCTTGCAGCAGCGCGACCTGATCGCCAAGCATCACGACTACCTTCTGCATGAGCAGCGGGTGGCCAAGGCGGTGTTCGATAAGGTCGCTCATTCCGGCTGTATCAATGCCGCGCCGAATATCCGCTACCTGCAGTCGCCCTACGCGCTGTTCAACGGCGACCTGCTGCTGGCCGCCTACACGCCGTCCGGCGATATGCACGTGCTGCTCGGCGACTTCACCGGCCACGGCTTGCCGGCGGCGGTGGGCGCCATGCCCCTGGCGGAGGTGTTCTATGGCATGACCGCCAAGGGCTACGGCCTGGCGCAGACCCTGCGCGAGATGAACGCCAAGCTCAAGCGCATCCTGCCGGTGGACATGTTCTGCTGCGCCACCCTGTTGTGCCTGAGCACGCAGCGGCGGGTGGTGGAGGTGTGGAACGGCGGCATGCCTGACGGGTATGTGCATGAAGTCGCGACCGGCAAGCGTACGCCGCTGGCGTCGCGGCATCTGCCGTTGGGGGTGCTGTCGGCCGAAACCTTTGATGACCGCACCGAAGTCTGGCCCATGGCCCTGGGCGACCGGGTGTTCCTGTTGTCCGATGGGGTACTGGATACCGCCGACGCCAATGACCAACTGTTCGGCGCCGAACGCTTGCAGCAGGTGTTCGCCGCCAATCGCGAGCCTGATCGTTTATTTGAAGCGATCGAACAGGCCCTGGCGGCGTTTCGAGGTGAGGCGCGGGATGACGTGAGCATGGTGGAAATCACCCTGCAAGCCGGGCCGCCACTGCGTGCCAGCGGGCCGTTGTATGCCGACAGCGGGCAGTCGTGCCCGCTGGATTGGTCGGTGAGTTTTGAATTCCGCGCCGAGACCTTAAAGCGTTACAACCCATTACCGTACCTGCTGCAACTGCTGCTGGAGATCCACGGCCTGCGCGAGCAGAGCGGGGCGCTCTACAGCGTGATGGCCGAGTTGTACTCCAATGCCCTGGAGCATGGCGTACTGGGCCTGGATTCGCGGCTCAAGCGCGATGCCGACGGGTTTGCCGAGTATTACCGCCAGCGCAATGACCGCCTGGCGCAGCTTGATAGCGGCCATATACGCGTGCATGTGCAGGTGGTGCCGACCGAGACGGGCGGCACGATGACCCTGCGTGTCGAAGACAGCGGGCTTGGTTTCGACGTGGAACAGGTGCTGGCGCGGCCGCTGGATATCGACCGTCTGTCTGGCCGGGGCTTGAGCCTGGTGCGTCAGTTGAGCAGCGCTGTACGCTGGTCCGATGGCGGGCGCAGTGTCTGCGTGGAGTTTTCCTGGGAGGCTCTGGCATAATCCGTCGATTCTTGATCAAGGAGCGAGCAAGTGGTTGATCTACATCTGGACCCTGATGTGTTGTCGGGTTTGCAGGAAGTCATGGAGGGTGAGTATCCCAAGTTGCTCGATACCTTTCTTGATGACTCCCAGAAACGCGTCGAAGCGTTGCGTAAGGCCAGGGATGATGCCAAGGCGTTGGGGCGGATTGCACATAGTTTCAAGGGGAGCAGTGGGAACCTTGGCGCGGTGCGGTTGGCGCAGTTGTGCCAGCGGCTGGAGGTTGAGTCGGTTGGGGCTGGGGCTGGGATTAGTGATTTGGGGGAGTTGGTGGACCAGATTGATCGGGAGTTTGCGTTGGTGAAGCCGTTGTATGAGACGGAGCGGCAGCGCTTTCAGATTTGAGTTGAGGTTGTGTACATATCCGTTGCTGCGGTAACGGCCACTTAGGGGGGCCGCGCTTACAGTGGCTAACCCGTCGTCCTGCCGGGTTCTTACTGTCGATCTCGGTTAAATGTGGGAGGGGGCTTGCTCCCGATAGCAGTGGGGCAGTTGCAGAGGTGTTAGCTGACACACTGCAATAAGCCCCCTCCCACCGTTTGATCTCCATCCATCAGGTAGATATCAGCCTGCTTATGATCGTGATCTGGGGCACACCGAGCCCAGGCGAGGTGCCGAGTGTTGGGGCGGACCCCTTTCATCCGTTACCCACACAACGGATAGGTACACCGTAAAATCAAAACCTGGCCCAACTCTTGCTCTACCTCTAGATACTGCATCCCCGATCCCCATGCAGTGGAGACCTTTACCTATGCCAGTCGCCCCGAATTCCCTCCTGCAGGCTGCCCCCGCGGCCAAGCCTCAAGCGCCCGCCGCCAATCAACCGGCGGTGGCTGCGGACCCACGGGACAAGGGCCCTGGCTTCGCTCAAGTGTTCGCCAGCCAAGGCGCCAAACCCGCAGCCAAAGCCGACGACAACTCGCCCAAACCCACGCGGGACAAGCCTTCCGACGCCAGCGCCAAGCCGGCATCAGGCAATGACAAGCCTGCCGCCAGCACACCAGCGGTTGCCGATAGCGGCAATACCTTGCCTGCCAGCCCGCCGGCCAAGACCGACGACAGCGCCAGCAAAGATGACGACGCGCCGGCCGATCCGACCTTGGTGCAGCAGCCTCCGGTTGACCCGGTGGTCGACCCGGCATTGATTGCCACCGTCACCCCGGTGGCCGTGCCGGTGCCGGTTGAGACCCCGGCGCCCGTCACCACAGCCAAGGATGACAACACTCAGCCGGTGGTTGCAGCGCCGGTCGCCGCGACCGAGGCGGCCAAGCCGGCCTTCGATCCGGAGGCCGACCCCTTGGACGCCATGCCGGCCGTGCGCCTGGCGATGGAGCAGGGCGGGCATGTGTCGGCCAGCAGCCAGGCCTCGGCGAAGGCCGCACCGGCACCGACCCAGGATCAGCCGACCGCCGCGCAGAACTTTGCCGCTGGCCTGGCCAATATGGTCGACCAGCAAGCGACCAAGGACAGCACCGACCAGGGCGGCGACAAGGCGTTCAGCGGGCTGATCGAAGATGGCCTTAAAGATTTGAAGAACGCCAGCAGCGACACCCGTGTCGATGACTTCGCCAACCGTCTGGCGGCGTTGACGCAAGCGGCCACGCCGAAAACGGCGAACGCTTTGCCGCCGGTGACCAATGCGCCGTTGGCCATGCACCAGAGCGGTTGGACCGATGAAATCGTCAACCGTGTGATGTACCTGTCCAGCGCCAACCTCAAGTCGGCGGAGATCCAGTTGCAACCCGCTGAGCTTGGTCGCCTGGATATCAAAGTCAACATGACCGCCGACCAGCAGGCCCAAGTCAATTTCATGAGCGCCCACCCGGTGGTGCGTGAAGCGCTGGAAAGCCAGTCCGGCCGTCTGCGGGAGATGTTTGCCCAGCAGGGCATGGGGCAGGTGGACGTCAATGTCTCCGACCAGTCCCGTGGCCAGGAGCAGCAGCAACAACAGGCCCAGACCCGTGGCGTGAGCAGCAGCGGCGGTCGGGGTGGCGATAACGGCGACAGCGTTAGCCCTGTTGATGTGGCTGAAGCGGTAGCGCCGGTAACGTCGACGGTGATCGGCTCCAGCGCCGTCGACTACTACGCCTGATCTGATTTTTGCGCCGGATGAAATGTGGGAGGGGGCTTGCTCCCGATGAGGGGTTGTCAGCTGAAACATGGGTGACTGATACACCGCTATCGGGGGCAAGCCCCCTCCCACAATTTGACTTGCCGCGTCCTTACGTCCCCCACTTCAGACAACTCTGGCATAACACTTGCTCTTGCCTTTCCGTAGATCTATGAATCCCCGAATAGTGACGGATTATTGGCATGGCGAAGAGCGACGACGCAGCAAAAGCACCCGCAGGCAAAGGTAAGCTCAAGCTTATCCTGTTGATAGTCCTGGGCCTGCTCCTGGCCATCGGCGCTTCGGTGGGTGGCACCTGGTACATCATGCACAGCAGCGCCAGCAAACCGGCCCCCGCTGCCGAAACCGCCAGCAACGTCAAGCAACCGGCAATCTTCGAGCCGATGCTCCCGGCCTTTGTCGCCAACTTCAATCAGAACGGTCGTCAACGCTACCTGCAGGTGAGCATCACCTTGCTGGCGCGCAACCAGTCGGACCTGGATGCCCTCAAGGTGCATATGCCGGTGATCCGCAACAACCTGGTGATGCTGTTCTCCGGCCAAAGCTTCGACACACTCGCCACCCCGGTGGGCCAGGAAATGCTGCGCCAGAAGGTCACTGCCAGCGTGCAGGAAGTGGCCCAGAAAGAGCTCGGCAAAGTCGTGATCGAGCAGGCGCTCTTCACTAACTTCGTATTGCAGTAGGATCACGACATGGCCGTGCAGGACCTGCTGTCCCAGGATGAAATCGACGCACTGTTGCATGGCGTCGACGATGGTCTGGTACAGACCGAAATGGCTGCCGAACCCGGCAGTGTCAAAAGTTATGACCTGACCAGCCAGGATCGCATCGTCCGTGGACGCATGCCGACCCTGGAAATGATCAACGAGCGTTTTGCCCGCTACACCCGTATCAGCATGTTCAACATGCTGCGCCGTTCTGCGGACGTGGCGGTGGGTGGCGTGCAGGTGATGAAATTCGGTGAATACGTGCACTCGCTGTACGTGCCTACCAGTCTCAACCTGGTCAAGATCAAGCCGCTGCGCGGTACCGCGCTGTTCATCCTCGACGCCAAGCTGGTGTTCAAGCTGGTGGACAACTTCTTCGGCGGTGACGGCCGTCACGCCAAGATCGAAGGCCGTGAATTCACCCCCACCGAGTTGCGGGTAGTGCGCATGGTGCTGGAGCAAGCCTTCATCGATTTGAAGGAAGCCTGGCAGGCAATCATGGAAGTCAATTTCGAGTACATCAACTCGGAAGTGAACCCGGCCATGGCCAACATCGTCGGCCCCAGCGAAGCCATTGTGGTGTCCACCTTCCACATCGAACTCGATGGCGGTGGCGGCGACCTGCACGTGACCATGCCGTACTCGATGATCGAGCCGGTGCGCGAGATGCTCGATGCCGGTTTCCAGTCCGACCTCGACGACCAGGACGAACGCTGGGTCAAGGCCCTGCGCGAAGACCTGTTGGACGTCGACGTGCCGCTGAGCGCCACGGTGGCCCGTCGCCAGTTGCGCTTGCGCGATATTTTGCACATGCAGCCGGGGGACATCATCCCGGTCGAATTGCCGGAAGAAATGATCATGCGCGCCAATGGCGTGCCGTCGTTCAAGGTCAAGCTGGGTTCCCACAAGGGCAACCTGGCACTGCAGGTGGTGGAGTCGATCACCCGTCGCTGAGCCACCGCTGTTGATGCACCCCTATTTATGAATGTTTGCTCCGCCGAGGACATGTAATGGCTACCGAACAAGAAATCACTTCCGCCGAAGACCAGGCCCTGGCTGACGAATGGGCAGCGGCATTGGAAGAAACCGGCGATGTTGGCCAGGACGATATCGATGCACTGCTGGCCGCTGATGCCGCCACTGCACCGGCCGGCAAGCGCCTGCCGATGGAAGAATTCGGCAGCGTGCCGAAGAACAATGACCCAGTGACCCTTGATGGCCCGAACCTGGATGTGATTCTCGACATCCCGGTGTCGATCTCCATGGAAGTGGGCAGCACTGACATCAACATCCGCAACCTGCTGCAACTCAACCAGGGGTCGGTGATCGAGCTTGACCGCCTGGCCGGCGAGCCGCTGGATGTGCTGGTCAACGGCACCCTGATCGCCCATGGCGAGGTGGTGGTGGTCAACGAAAAGTTCGGCATCCGCCTGACGGACGTGATCAGCCCGAGCGAACGCATCAAGAAGCTGCGCTGATATGAAACGGCTGATGGTGGGACTGTTAGTCGCGCTGCCATTGGACGCCTGGGCGGCCGAACCGGTGGCTCAGGCCGCGGCCGCTGCGCCGGTAGGCACTGGCCTGGGCGGGCAATTGACCCAGCTGGTGCTCGGGCTGTTGCTGGTGGTCGGCTTGATCTTCGTGCTGGCCTGGTTGCTGCGTCGAGTGCAGAGCGTCGGCCCGGGCAACGCCCAGGTCATCGAGCTGATCGGCTCGCGCGCCCTCGGCCCGCGTGATCGGCTGGTGCTGGTGCAAGTGGGTGAGGAACAGATCCTGCTGGGCATCACCCCCGGCCGCATCACCCCCTTGCACGTGCTCAAGACTCCGGTGAACGTGGACTCGTCCAAGCCCGCCACGCCAGAATTCGCCCAGCGCCTGATGGAGTTGCTGGGCAAGGATCAGAAGGATAAGAAGTAATGCGCGTTTTATTGACGCTCATGCTGTTGCTGGCGACGCCATTGGCGTTCGGCGCCGACCCGTTGTCGATCCCGGCCATTACGCTGGGGACCAACGCGGCGGGTGCGCAGGAGTATTCGGTCAGCCTGCAGATCCTGCTGATCATGACCGCGCTGAGCTTTATCCCGGCGTTTGTCATGCTGATGACCAGCTTCACGCGGATCATCATCGTGTTCTCGATCCTGCGCCAGGCCCTGGGCCTGCAGCAGACGCCGTCGAACCAGATTCTCACCGGCATGGCCTTGTTCTTGACGCTGTTCATCATGGCGCCGGTGTTCGACAAGGTGAACCAGCAAGCCCTGCAACCCTACCTGGCGGAAAAAATGACCGCCCAGGACGCCATCGACAAGGCCCAGGGCCCGATCAAGGATTTCATGCTGTCGCAGACCCGCTCCAGCGACCTTGAGCTGTTCATGCGCCTGTCCAAGCGGACCGACATCGCCACCCCGGACCAGGCGCCGTTGACCATCCTGGTGCCTGCGTTCGTCACCTCTGAATTGAAGACGGCGTTCCAAATCGGCTTCATGATCTTTATCCCGTTCCTGATCATCGACCTGGTGGTGGCGAGCGTGCTGATGGCCATGGGTATGATGATGCTGTCGCCGCTGATCATCTCGTTGCCGTTCAAGATCATGCTGTTTGTGCTGGTGGACGGCTGGGCGCTGATTATCGGCACCCTGGCCAGTAGTTTCGGCGGGGTATAGCGCAATGACTCCCGAAGTCGCCGTCGACCTGTTCCGTGAAGCGCTGTGGCTGACCACCGTGATGGTCGCCGTGCTGGTGGTGCCGAGCCTGTTGGTGGGCCTGCTGGTGGCGATGTTCCAGGCCGCGACCCAGATCAACGAACAGACCTTGAGCTTCCTGCCGCGCCTGCTGGTGATGCTGGTCACCCTGATCGTCGCCGGCCCGTGGCTGGTGCAGACCTTCATGGAATACATCCTGCAGCTGTACGGCAGTATTCCGCAGTTGATCGGCTGACCCGATGCAATCCTTGCTGGCATTGACCGACACCCAGATCAGCACTTGGGTGGCGTCCTTCATTTTGCCGCTGTTCCGGATAACAGCCATGTTGATGGCCATGCCGGTGTTCGGCACGACCCTCGTGCCACGGCGGATCCGCTTGTATTTCGCCGTGGCTATTACGGTGGTGCTCGTGCCTGGCCTGCCGCCGATGCCGCCGGTCAATGCGCTGGACCTCAGTGCCCTGATGCTCATCGCCGAGCAGGTCCTGATCGGTACGCTGCTGGGCTTCTCGCTGCAGCTGTTTTTCCAGGCGTTTGTGATCGCCGGGCAAATCATCTCGATCCAGATGGGCATGGGCTTCGCGTCCATGGTCGACCCCACCAACGGCGTGTCGGCGGCGGTGATCGGGCAGTTCCTGACCATGCTGGTGACCTTGCTGTTCCTGGCGATGAACGGCCACCTGGTGGCGTTCGAGGTGCTGACCGAAAGCTTCACCACCTTGCCGGTGGGCTCGGGGCTGGTGGTCAACCATTTCTGGGAAGTGGTGGGGCGGCTTGGCTGGGTGTTGGGTGCCTCGCTGTTGCTGGTGCTGCCGGCCATTACTGCGTTGCTGGTGGTCAATATTGCGTTTGGCGTAATGACCCGTGCGGCGCCGCAACTGAACATCTTTTCGATCGGTTTCCCGTTGACCCTGGTATTGGGCATGGGGATTTTCTGGGTCGGCCTGGCTGACATTCTCAATCAGTATCAACCGCTGGCGACCGACGCCTTGCAGTTCTTACGTGATCTGGCACGGGCGCGCTGAGCCATGGCCGAGAGCGAGAGTGGTCAGGACAAAACAGAAGACCCCACGGAGAAACGCAAAAAGGACTCCAGGGAAAAGGGCGAGATTGCGCGCTCTAAAGAGCTCAATACCGTCGCCACCATGATGGCCGGCTCCGGCGCCTTGCTGATCTACGGCGGTGGCCTGGCGCTGGACTTGATGGAGCTGATGAAGCACAACTTCGCCTTGCCCCGCGAAGTGCTGCTCAACCCCGACGCCATGGGCCAGTACCTGCTGCACTCCGGCAAGATCGCGCTCCTGGCGGTGCAGCCGATCCTGATCACCTTGCTGCTGGCCGCGCTGATCGGCCCGGTCGCCTTGGGTGGCTGGCTGTTCGCTGCCGGCAGCATGGCGCCCAAATTCAGCCGCATGAACCCCGGTGCCGGGCTCAAGCGCATGTTTTCCGCCAAGGCCTTGGTGGAGCTGCTCAAGGCCTTGGCCAAGTTCATCCTGATCCTGTTTGTGGCGTTGATGGTGTTGTCGTCCGACATCGACGACCTGCTGCGCATTGCCCATGAACCGCTGGAGTCGGCGATCATCCACAGCGTGCAGGTGGTGGGCTGGAGCGCGCTGTGGATGGCGGCCGGGCTGATCATCATCGCGGCGGTGGATGCGCCGATCCAGCTGTGGGAAAGCCACAAGAAACTGCTGATGACCAAGCAGGAAGTGCGCGATGAGCACAAGGACCAGGAAGGCCGCCCCGAGGTCAAGCAGCGCATTCGCCAGCTGCAGCGGGAAATGTCCCAGCGCAAGATGATGGCCTCGGTGCCCGACGCCGACGTGATCATCACCAACCCGACCCACTACGCCGTGGCCCTCAAGTACGACCCGGAGAAGGGCGGCGCGCCGATGCTGCTGGCCAAGGGCAGCGATTTTACCGCGTTGAAAATCCGTGAAATTGCGGTGGCCCACGACATCCTCCTGCTGGAGTCGCCGGAGCTGGCGCGGTCGATCTTCTACTCCACCGACCTCGACCAGGAAATCCCTGCCGGGTTGTACCTGGCCGTGGCGCAGGTATTGGCCTATGTCTATCAGATTCGCCAGTACCGCGCGGGCAAGGGCAAACGCCCGGATCCGCTCAAAGACCTGCCAATCCCGCCGGAATTGCGCCGCGATTCCTGATTTCTGTTGGCGACCACTCTTCATGAATGCCCGTCTACCTGTCAACTTTGACAGTAGTCACTGGGGCGTTCTCGCGGTTCTATTGCCTAAAGCACTGCGCGAAGGCTGTAGATGAGAGGCAGGGAGAGTGGTTTTGAAGGCGGTCAGAGGCACTGTCAAATATTACGACGAGAAATCCGGGATGGGTTTGATTGCCCTGGAAAACGGTGAAGACGATGTGCGAGTGGACTTCATGGTTTCGCGATGCATTCAGCTTTCCGTGGGCTTGCGGGTGGAGGTCCAGAGAATCCATGGGCGCGATGCGGTCTATGCATCCGCAGTGAGCTTTATCCCGCAAGTCAGGAGAACGGCAATGGCAACGGGTACTGTGAAGTGGTTTAACGCGACGAAGGGGTTTGGGTTTATTACTCCGGATGATGGAAGCGCAGATGTTTTCGCCCATTACTCGGCGATCCAATCGGATGGGTACAAAACCCTGGAAGAGAACCAAAAAGTAGAATACGAAATTGCGGACGGACCGAAGGGCCCGCAGGCCGGAAACATACGGGTTCTGTAAACGTTCATCTGATAACAATCGCCCTGCCTCCATCAGCTGCGCAACGGCTAGAGCGGCTACGGATGCACACCAATCCAAATGTGGGAGGGGGCTTGCTCCCGATAGCGGTGTGTCAGTGGCCTGTTCTTGGCCCGACACACTGCAATCGGGAGCAAGCCTCCTCCCACATTTGATTGGGGTCGCACCCCTTAAAAATCAGACGTCTGCAGCCATCTACGCCCTCAAGACAAAAGTTGGAAGGCTTCTTGCAATACCGCCTGCAGGACGCCTCCCGGCGTCAAAAGTTTGCTTCAAGGAAACGAGGAATACCGGTGGTGGATCGCTCTCAAATGTTCGGCACGGCCCGTACCACCCTGACTGACCTCTCGCGGGGCAATCTGGGTGTGCCGTTGTTGTTGCTGGTCATGCTGGCAATGATGATGTTGCCGATGCCGCCGTTCCTGTTGGACGTGTTCTTCACCTTCAACATCGCCCTGTCGGTGGTGGTGCTGCTGGTGTGCGTCTACGCCTTGCGACCGCTGGATTTCGCGGTATTCCCCACCATTTTGCTGGTCGCGACCCTGTTGCGCCTGGCGCTGAACGTGGCGTCGACCCGTGTGGTCATGCTCCACGGCCAGGACGGCCACGCCGCCGCCGGTAAGGTGATCCAGGCCTTCGGTGAGGTGGTGATCGGCGGTAACTACGTGGTCGGTATCGTGGTGTTTGCGATCCTGATGATCATCAACTTCGTGGTGGTGACCAAGGGCGCCGGGCGGATCTCCGAGGTGAGCGCGCGCTTTACCCTCGACGCCATGCCCGGGAAACAGATGGCCATCGACGCCGACCTCAACGCCGGCCTGATCGACCAGAACCAAGCTAAAACCCGTCGTTTGGAAGTCGCCCAGGAAGCCGAGTTCTACGGCTCCATGGACGGTGCCAGTAAATTCGTGCGCGGTGACGCCATTGCGGGCCTGCTGATCCTGTTCATCAACCTCATCGGCGGCATGGCAGTCGGCATCTTCCAACACGGCATGACTTTCGGCGATGCGGGCAAGGTGTACGCCTTGCTGACCATCGGTGACGGTTTAGTGGCGCAATTGCCATCACTGTTGTTATCCACAGCAGCGGCGATCATGGTGACCCGTGCTTCGGGCTCCGAAGACATGGGCAAGCAGATCAGCCGCCAGATGTTCGCCTCGCCCAAGGCGCTGGCCGTGGCGGCGGGCATTATGGCGATCATGGGCATCGTGCCGGGCATGCCGCACGTGTCGTTCCTCAGCATGGCTGCGCTGGCCGGTGGCGGTGCGTACCTGTTCTGGAAGAAGCAGAACGCCGTCAAGGTTCAAGCCTTGCAGGAAGTCGCGCGCCAGCAGGAGCTGCTGCCATCCCCGGCCCGCGCCCAGGAAACCAAGGAGCTTGGCTGGGATGACGTGACCCCGATCGACATGATCGGCCTGGAAGTCGGCTATCGCCTGATTCCGCTGGTGGACCGCAACCAAGGCGGGCAATTGCTCGCGCGGATCAAGGGTGTGCGCAAGAAGCTGTCCCAGGACCTGGGCTTTTTGATGCCCACTGTGCATATCCGCGACAACCTCGACCTGGCGCCCAGTGCCTACCGCTTGACGCTGATGGGCGTGATCCTGGCCGAAGCCGAGATCTACCCGGACCGCGAGCTGGCGATCAACCCTGGGCAGGTGTTCGGCAGCCTCAATGGCATCACCGCCAAAGATCCGGCTTTTGGCCTGGAAGCGGTATGGATCGAAATCAGCCAGCGCAGCCAGGCCCAGTCGCTCGGCTATACCGTGGTGGACGCCAGCACCGTGGTTGCCACTCACCTTAACCAGATTCTGTACAAGCACTCCCATGAGCTGATCGGCCACGAGGAAGTCCAGCAATTGATGGGTTTGCTCGGCAAAGCCTCACCAAAACTCGCCGAAGAGCTGGTGCCGGGCGTGCTGTCGTTGTCGCAATTGCTCAAAGTGCTGCAGGCGCTGCTGGCCGAACAAGTGCCGGTACGCGACATTCGCAGCATCGCCGAGGCCATCGCCAACAACGCCGCCAAGAGTCAAGATACTGCCGCCTTGGTGGCTGCGGTGCGCGTCGGATTGTCGCGTGCAATCGTGCAAAGCATTGTAGGGCTTGACTCCGAGCTGCCTGTGATCACCTTGGAACCAAGGTTGGAACAAATATTGCTCAATAGTATTCAGAAGGCAGGACAAGGCCAGGAAGAGGGCGTTCTGCTGGAGCCAAGCATGGCTGAGAAGCTGCAGCGTTCGTTGATCGACGCCGCACAGCGCCAGGAAATGCAGGGCCAACCGGTGATCCTGCTGGTGGCAGGCCCCGTCCGGGCGATGTTGTCGCGGTTTGGGCGCCTGGCAGTACCGAATTTGCACGTTTTGGCTTATCAGGAAATTCCTGACAACAAGCAAGTGACTATCGTCGCGACAGTAGGGCCCAACGGCTGAGGGTAGTGGGTTATGCAAGTTAAGCGTTTTTTCGCCGCCGATATGCGTCAGGCCATGAAACTGGTTCGTGATGAGCTGGGCGCCGACGCCGCGATTATCGGAAACCGTCGTATTGCCGGCGGTGTCGAGCTGACGGCTGCCCTGGATTACACCCCCCAGGCCCTGGCGCCACGCGTGCCGAACATGGAGCTTGAAGACGAGCTGCGCAAGACCGCTTCGCGCATTGTCTCGGCCCAGGCTGAGCTGAGCATGCGGGGCGACAGCGATGCCACCACCAATCGCCAGTTGTTCGCTGGCTTGCCGTTGACCGCTGCCGAGCCGCTGGTCGAGCCGACCTTCAAAGAGCCGCCACGTCCGGCCGCGCCTGCCCCGGCTGCGGCTGTCGACCAGCGCGTGTTCGACTCGATGCGCTTTGAACTCAACGGCCTGCGCGAACTGCTCGAAGTGCAGCTTGGCTCGCTGGCCTGGACCCAATTGCAAGGCAGCAAGCCGCAACAGGCCAACCTGTGGCGCCGCCTGCAACGCATCGGCTTGTCCGGCCCGTTGTCCCGCGACCTGCTGGCGCTGACCACCGAAATCGAAGAACCCCGCCAGGCCTGGCGCATGTTGCTGGCCCACTTGGCGCGCATGATTGCCACCCCGGAAATCGAACCCCTGGAAGAGGGCGGTGTGATTGCCATGGTCGGCCCAGCCGGCATGGGCAAGACCACCACCCTGGCCAAGCTGGCCGCACGCTATGTGCTCAAGTACGGCGCGCAGAATATCGCGCTGGTGAGCATGGACAGCTACCGCATTGGCGCCCAGGAACAGCTCAAGACCCTGGGCCGGATCCTCAACGTATCGGTGACCCATGTCGACCCGGGCCAGTCCCTGGCCAACGCCCTCGACCCGCTGCTGCGCAAGCGCGTGGTGCTGATCGATACCGCCGGCCTGCAAGCCAGCGACCCGGCGTTGCGCATGCAACTGGAAAGCCTGGCAGGTCGCGGCATCAAGTCGAAAAATTACCTGGTGCTTGCAACCACCAGCCAGAAACAAGTTCTTACCGCTGCGTACCACAGTTACAAGCGTTGTGGCCTGGCCGGTTGCATCCTCACCAAGCTCGACGAAACTGCGAGCCTGGGCGAGGTGCTGAGCCTGGCCATCAGTCATGAATTGCCGGTCGCCTACCTGACCGACGGACCGCGGATCCCGGATGATCTGCATCTGCCGCGCCGTCATCAGTTGGTCAGCCGCGCAGTCAGCGTGCAAATGCAAGAAGAGCCTAGCGAGGAAGCGATGGCCGATATGTTCGCCGACCTTTACCACAGCCCGGCAAAACGGGTGGGTTGAGTCAGGATGAACACCGTGAAATGTACCTACATCGATGGTCTGCAAGCGATTCACGCGGCCAAGCCATGTAGCCTGCGTCTAAGCAAGACAAGGTAAAGAAATAAAATGGGCAGCATGCATCCCGTACAGGTGATCGCGGTGACCGGCGGCAAAGGTGGCGTCGGGAAAACTAACGTGTCAGTGAATTTGTCCCTGGCCCTGGCAGAGCTTGGCCGTCGCGTCATGCTGCTGGATGCTGACCTGGGGCTGGCGAACGTCGACGTTCTGCTGGGGCTGACGCCCAAACACACCCTTGCCGATGTGATCGAGGGCCGCTGTGAGCTGCGCGATGTGCTGCTGCAGGGCCCTGGCGGCATCCGCATCGTGCCTGCCGCCTCCGGCACCCAGAGCATGGTGCACCTGAGCCCGGCACAGCATGCCGGGCTGATCCAGGCCTTCAGTGATATCGGCGACAACCTCGACGTGCTGGTGATCGACACCGCGGCCGGGATCGGCGAGTCCGTGGTCAGCTTCGTGCGCGCCGCGCAGGAAGTATTGCTGGTGGTCTGCGACGAACCCACCTCGATCACCGACGCCTACGCCCTGATCAAACTGCTTAACCGTGACTACGGCATGAACCGCTTCCGCGTGCTGGCCAACATGGCCCAGAGCCCGCAGGAAGGGCGCAACCTGTTCGCCAAGTTGACCAAGGTCACGGATCGCTTCCTCGATGTCGCCTT
Source organism: Pseudomonas sp. A39 (assembly GCF_058145955.1). Lineage (NCBI taxonomy): Bacteria > Pseudomonadati > Pseudomonadota > Gammaproteobacteria > Pseudomonadales > Pseudomonadaceae > Pseudomonas > Pseudomonas sp. A39. The sequence continues at coordinate 138,125 of NZ_JBYVMD010000003.1, read as the reverse complement.
ACAATACGTCGGCGCAGTTCCCTACGACGAGTGTGTGCGCAAGGCTGTGCAAAAGCAGCGTGCAGTCTACGAAGCGTTCCCTCGTTCCAAATGCGCATTGGCGTTCAAGGCTATTGCCCAGAAGGTCGATACCTGGCCGTTGCCCGCCAACCCTCGGGGGCATCTGGAGTTTTTCGTCGAGCGATTGGTGCATCAGACGAGCGCAGGACCCGTGCTATGACAGCGAACGGCTATAACGCTTACAAAAAGTCGGCCCGTGACAGCCAGGGTGAGTTGATCGAGCGCTACGCGCCACTGGTCAAGCGCATCGCCTATCACTTGCTGGCACGCCTGCCCGCCAGCGTCCAGGTCGAAGACCTGATCCAGGCGGGCATGATCGGTTTGCTCGAAGTGTCGACCAAATACGACGCGAGCAAGGGGGCGAGCTTCGAGACGTATGCGGGGATTCGTATCCGTGGCGCGATGCTCGACGAGGTGCGTAAAGGTGACTGGGCACCACGTTCGGTGCATCGCAATACGCGCATGGTCAGTGACGCAATTCGCGCAATTGAAGCAAAAACCGGTCGCGACGCTAAAGATCACGAAGTTGCGGCCGAACTCCAATTGAGTCTCGACGATTATTACGGGATTTTGAACGATACCTTGGGCAGCCGCCTGTTCAGTTTCGACGACCTCTTGCAGGACGGCGAGCACGAAGGGCTGCACGAGGATGGCGCGAGTGCTCATATGGAGCCGTCGCGTGACCTGGAAGATGAACGCTTCCAGGGTGCGCTGGCGGACGCGATTGCCAATTTGCCGGAGCGTGAGCGGTTGGTGTTGGCGCTGTACTACGACGAAGAGCTGAACCTCAAGGAAATCGGTGAGGTCCTGGGGGTCAGCGAATCGCGGGTCAGCCAGTTGCACAGCCAGTGCGCAGCCCGCTTGCGGGGGCGTTTGGGAGAGTGGCGAGCGCGCTGACAGGCAGTGTGGGGACACTGCAGACGATACCGCGAGGGCAGCAAGCCTTCGCGGTTTCGACCCGTGGTGCCCGAGGCGTCCTTTTTGTGTAATGCCTGTTGATTGAAATGGCGCGTCCAGGTGCTGGGCGCGTTTAAGACTGCTTGGAGGTCGAATTGGACAAGAACATGAAAATCCTCATCGTTGATGACTTTTCAACGATGCGGCGGATCATAAAAAACCTGTTGCGTGACCTTGGGTTCACTAACACGGTCGAGGCGGATGACGGCATTACGGCGATTCCGATCCTCAACAGCGGGAGCATCGACTTTCTGGTAACGGACTGGAACATGCCGGGCATGACCGGTATCGACTTGCTGCGCCACGTGCGCGCTGACGAAAAACTACGCAGCCTTCCCGTGCTGATGGTGACCGCCGAAGCCAAGCGTGAACAGATCATCGAAGCCGCCCAAGCCGGGGTTAACGGTTACGTGGTCAAGCCATTCACTGCATTGGCCTTGAAAGAGAAGATCGAAAAAATCTTCGAACGCATCCACGGCTAATGCCATCGCGGGGGAGCTATGGAGCATAAAGAAACGTCACAGGGAGACTTTGAGTCGACCCTGAAAAAGCATGCTCACCAGTTGGTCGACAGCCTTGAAAAAGGCCAGTTCGGCGATGCGGTGCAGTTAATCCATGAGCTCAATCAGACCCGTGACCGCGGCCTGTATCAGGAAGTGGGCAAGCTCACGCGCGAGCTGCACAGTGCGATCGTCAATTTCCAGATTGACCCGCATATGCCCCAGGCCGAAGAGATCTCGCAGATCACCGATGCCACCGAACGCCTGTCCTATGTGGTCAGGCTGACTGAGGCGGCGGCCAACCGCACCATGGACCTGGTGGAAAACGCCACGCCCCTGGTCAACGGCATGGCCACCGAGGCCCAGGCCTTGAGCCACGACTGGGGCCGTTTCATGCGCCGCGAAGTCGGGGCTGAAGAGTTTCGTGAGTTGGCGCGTCGGGTCGACGGGTTCTTGTCACGCAGCGAGCAGGAAAACCGCACGGTTTCCAGCAACCTCAACGACATTCTGCTGGCCCAGGATTACCAGGACCTCACCGGTCAGGTGATCAAGCGTGTGACCCAATTGGTCACCGAAGTGGAAAGCAACTTGCTCAAATTGGTGCTTATGGCAGGCCAGGTTGATCGTTTCGCCGGCATTGAACATGACCGCGAAGCGATCCTCTCGGAAAAAGATCCACAAAAACATCTCGCCAAGGGTGAAGGTCCGCAGATTCATGCCGATAAACGTGAAGACGTTATGTCAGGTCAGGATGACGTAGATGACCTGTTATCCAGTTTAGGCTTCTAAGGAGCACACCCATGAGCTTCGGCGCCGATGAAGAGATCCTTCAGGATTTCCTTGTAGAGGCCGGCGAAATTTTAGAGCAACTGTCCGAGCAACTGGTCGAGCTGGAAAGCCGCCCGGATGATGCGAACCTGCTCAATGCAATTTTTCGCGGTTTTCATACTGTAAAAGGGGGCGCCGGCTTCCTCCAGCTCCATGAGCTGGTGGAGTGCTGCCACATCGCCGAGAACGTGTTCGACATCCTGCGCAAGGGTGAGCGTCACGTTGATTCGGAGTTGATGGACGTGATTCTCGAAGCACTCGATGCGGTCAACGGCATGTTCAGCGAAGTGCGCGAACGTGCCCCGATCACCGCAGCCACTCCGGAGCTGCTGGCCGCCCTGGCGCGCTATGCCGAGCCTGCCGACCTGTCGGCTGCGCCGGTGGCTGAAGCGGCGCCGGAACCTGTGGCAGAGCCCGAAGCGGATGTGACCGACAGCGAGTTTGAACAGCTGCTCAACTCCCTCAGTGCCGTCAAGGCCGAGGCAGAAGCACCGGCCGCCGTTGCTCCGGCAGCGGCGCCGACCAGCGAAGACATTACCGACGCTGAGTTCGAATCCCTGCTCGACCAGTTGCACGGCAAAGGCCAGTTCGCGGCCGACGCCGTGCCACCGGCTGCTGCTGCCGCGGCACCTGCCGCGCCCGTCAGCACTGACATCACCGACGACGAATTTGAAGCGTTGCTCGACCAACTGCATGGCAAGGGCACTTTCGCGGCCGATGCCTTGCCGGCCGTCGCCGCCACGCCTGCAGCGGCTGCCAGCACTGCAGCGCCTGCCGCTGCTGCACCGGCAGGCGATGGGTTGATTTCCGATCACGAATTCGAGTCCCTGCTGGACGAGTTGCACGGCAAGGGCAAGTTCAGCGAAGTTGCTCCGGCCGCTGCGGTGGCCACGGCTGCACCGGTTGCCGCCAAAGCCGCCGCCCCTGCACCGGCCGCCAAGCCTGCGCCCGCACCGGCCGCCGCTCCGGCGCCTGCACGTGCTGCAGCGGCACCGGTTGCCGAGAAGCCCGCCAGTGAAGCCGAAACCACCGTGCGGGTTGATACCGCGCGCCTGGACGACATCATGAACATGGTCGGCGAACTGGTGCTGGTGCGTAACCGCCTGGTCCGCCTGGGCCTGAGCAGCGGCGATGAAGCCATGCAGAAGGCCGTGTCGAACCTCGACGTGGTGACCGCCGACCTGCAGACCGCCGTGATGAAAACGCGGATGCAGCCGATCAAGAAAGTCTTCGGCCGCTTCCCACGGCTGGTTCGTGACCTGGCTCGCCAGCTCAAGAAAGAGATCAACCTGGAACTGGTGGGTGAAGAAACCGACCTCGACAAAAACCTTGTCGAGGCCCTGGCCGACCCGCTGGTCCACTTGGTGCGCAACGCCGTCGACCACGGCGTGGAAACCCCGGAAGAACGTGAAGCCTCGGGCAAGTCCCGTGGCGGCAAGGTGATCCTGGCGGCGGAGCAAGAAGGCGACCACATCCTGCTGTCGATCACCGATGACGGCAAGGGCATGGACCCGAACATCTTGCGCAGCATCGCGGTCAAGCGTGGCGTGATGGACAAGGACGCCGCCGACCGCCTGACCGACACCGAGTGCTACAACCTGATCTTTGCCCCGGGCTTCTCGACCAAGACCGAGATCTCCGACGTGTCCGGCCGTGGCGTCGGCATGGACGTGGTGAAGACCAAGATCAGCCAGCTCAACGGCTCGATCAATATCTACTCGACCAAGGGCCAGGGCTCGAAGATCGTCATCAAGGTGCCGTTGACCCTGGCGATCATGCCGACCTTGATGGTGATGCTGGGCAACCAGGCGTTCGCCTTCCCGCTGGTCAACGTCAACGAAATCTTCCACCTCGACCTGTCGCGCACCAACGTGGTGGACGGCCAGGAAGTGGTGATCGTGCGCGACAAGGCGTTGCCGCTGTTTTACCTCAAGCGTTGGCTGGTGGCATCGGCTGCCCATGAAGAGCAGCGCGAAGGCCATGTGGTGATCCTCTCCGTGGGCACCCAGCGGATCGGCTTTGTCGTCGATCAGTTGGTGGGCCAGGAAGAAGTGGTCATCAAGCCTTTGGGCAAAATGCTGCAGGGAACCCCGGGCATGTCGGGTGCGACCATCACCGGTGACGGTCGGATCGCGCTGATTCTCGATGTTCCGAGCATGCTCAAGCGTTACGCCGCTCGGCGTATTTGATTCTGGTGGGGCAGGGCGGTAATGCCCGCCCCGCCTAACGGAGTGTTTATGGCAGTCAAGGTCCTGGTGGTGGACGATTCGGGTTTCTTCCGCCGTCGCGTCTCGGAAATTCTTTCCGCCGATCCAACGATCCAGGTGGTCGGCACGGCCACCAACGGCAAAGAAGCGATTGATCAAGCCATTGCGTTGAAGCCGGACGTGATCACCATGGACTACGAGATGCCGATGATGGATGGCATCACGGCAGTTCGCCATATCATGCAACGCTGCCCGACCCCGGTGTTGATGTTCTCCTCGCTGACCCACGAAGGCGCCCGAGTGACCCTCGACGCGTTGGACGCTGGCGCGGTGGATTTCCTGCCGAAGAATTTCGAAGACATCTCGCGCAACCCCGAGAAGGTCAAGCAGATGCTGTGCGAGAAGGTGCACAGTATTTCGCGCAGTAACCGACGCAGCCTGTTCAGCGCGCCGACGCCGACGCCTGCACCGGTCGCGGCCCCGTCTGCGCCGGCGCCTTCGTTTGGTCGACCTGCTCCTGCGCCAGCGCCGGTTGTTCGGCCTGCCGTGGCGCCTGCCCGTGCATCGGCCTCCAGCGCTCATTCGCCGGCGCCCAAGCGCAAGGCCTACAAGCTGGTCGCCATCGGTACATCCACCGGCGGCCCGGTCGCCCTGCAGCGCGTGTTGACTCAACTGCCGGCCAACTTTCCGGCGCCGATTGTGCTGATCCAGCACATGCCCGCCGCCTTCACCAAAGCCTTCGCCGAACGCCTGGACAAGCTGTGCCGCATCACCGTCAAGGAAGCGGAGGATGGTGACATCCTGCGCCCTGGCCTGGCGTTGCTGGCCCCAGGTGGCAAGCAAATGATGGTGGACGGGCGTGGCGCGATCAAAATCCTGCCGGGCGATGAGCGCCTGAACTACAAGCCGTGCGTGGATATCACCTTCGGTTCGGCAGCCAAGTCCTACGGCGACAAAGTTCTGGCGGTGGTGCTCACCGGCATGGGCGCCGACGGCCGTGAAGGCGCGCGCCTGCTCAAGCAGGGCGGCAGCGCCATCTGGGCGCAGGACGAAGCCAGCTGCGTGATCTATGGCATGCCCATGGCCATCGTCAAAGCGGACCTGGCCGACGCGGTCTACAGCCTGGACGATATCGGCAAGCATCTGGTGGAGGCTTGCCTCTGATGGATGTATTGAGCCTGATCGGCATCATCATGGCGTTTGTCGCGATCATCGGCGGCAACTACCTCGAAGGCGGCCATCTCGGCGCCTTGGCCAACGGTCCGGCAGCGTTGATCGTGATCGGCGGCACGGTGGGCGCGGCATTGCTGCAGTCGCCCATGAGTTCGTTCAAGCGTGCCATGCAGATCCTGATCTGGATTATTTTCCCGCCGCGTGTCGACTTGCCGGGCGGCATCGACCGAGTGGTCAACTGGAGCCTCACCGCCCGCAAGGAAGGCCTGCTGGGCCTGGAAGGCGTGGCCGATGCCGAGCCCGACAGCTACGCGCGCAAAGGCCTGCAATTGCTGGTGGACGGTGCCGAGCCGGAAGCGATCCGCAGCATCCTGGAGGTGGATTTCTACACCCAGGAAAGCCGCGACATCAATGCCGCCAAAGTCTTTGAAAGCATGGGCGGCTACGCGCCGACCATCGGCATCATCGGTGCGGTCATGGGCCTGATCCACGTGATGGGCAACCTGGCCGACCCTTCGCAACTGGGCAGCGGGATTGCCGTGGCGTTTGTCGCCACCATCTACGGCGTGGCGAGTGCCAACCTGGTGCTGTTGCCGGTGGCGAGCAAGCTCAAGTCAATCGCCATGCGCCAGTCGCGTTATCGCGAAATGCTGCTCGAAGGCATCCTGTCGATCGCCGAGGGCGAGAACCCGCGTTCGATCGAATTGAAGCTCCAGGGCTTCATGGATTGATGGGTATGAACATCGACACGACCTTACTGTGGCGAGCGAGCTTGCTCGCGCTGGGCTGCGAAGCAGCCCCAAGACGTGCAACCCGGTTTCCGCGAGAGAGCGGTGGTGGATTTATCAGGGCCGCTTCGCGCCCCAACGCGAGCAAGCTCGCTCGCCACAATGAACCGGTTGGCAGTGAGTCTTGTGTTCAGGGAGGTAGTTGCCTGTGAGCCGTCGCCGTCGCGAGCCTGAAGAACACGTTAACCACGAACGCTGGCTGGTGTCCTACGCGGACTTCATCACCTTGCTGTTCGCGTTTTTTGTGGTGATGTACTCCATCTCGTCGGTCAATGAAGGCAAGTACAAAGTCATTTCCCAGGCGCTGATCGGCGTGTTCAACGACGCCGACCGCGCCCTCAAGCCGATTCCTATCGGTGAAGAACGGCCCAAGACCGTGACCCCGGCCAAGCCGCTGGTCAACGACAGTGACGAAACCGCCGCCGGCGTGGGCGGCACCAGCGATCCGCTGAAAAGCATCGCCGACGACATCAGTGCCGCGTTTGGCGACCTGATCAGCTCCAACCAGATGACCGTACGTGGCAATGAGTTGTGGGTGGAGATCGAGCTCAATTCCAGCCTGCTGTTCGCCAGCGCCGATGCGATGCCCAGCGACCAGGCGTTTACCATTATCGACAAAGTGGCGTCGATCCTGCGGCCGTTTGAAAACCCGATCCACGTTGAAGGCTTTACCGACAACTTTCCGATCAACACGGCGCAGTACCCGACCAACTGGGAACTGTCTTCGGCGCGTGCCGCCAGCATCGTTCGCATGCTCGCGATGCAGGGCGTGAACCCCGGACGGCTGGCCTCGGTAGGGTACGGCGAGTTCCAGCCGGTGGCCAATAACGCTACGGTGGAAGGCCGCGCGCGCAACCGTCGCGTGGTGCTGGTGGTGTCTCGCAACCTGGATGTACGCCGCAGCCTGACCGGCACGGGCACCGCCAATGCAACACCGGATGCGGCCTTGAAGCGGGCTGGCACACAAACTGCACCGGCCCCTGCAAAGCCGCCGGTTCGTCAGAGTGCCGTCAATTCTCCGTCGCCGGCTCAATAACCTATGCAATGTCTCGGTCGCGCCAATGCCTGCCGGGAGGAACCAACCGAATGAGAGTCTGGGCAGTTGCCAATCAAAAAGGTGGAGTCGGCAAGACCACCACCTCCATCGCTTTAGCCGGCTTGCTGGCGGAGGCGGGCAAGCGTGTGGTCGTGGTGGACCTGGATCCCCATGGCTCGATGACCAGCTATTTCGGCTACGACCCGGATGCGCTGGAGCACAGCAACTACGACCTGTTCCTGCACAAAGGCAGCGTGCCTGCCGACTTGCCGGGGCAACTGCTGCTGCCGACCAGCAATGAAAGCATTTCCTTGCTGCCGTCCAGCACCGCGCTGGCAACCCTTGAGCGCCAGTCGCCGGGGCAAAGTGGCCTGGGCCTGGTGATCGCCAAGACCCTGGCGCAATTGTGGCAGGACTTCGACTACGCGATTATCGACAGCCCGCCGTTGCTGGGCGTGCTGATGGTCAACGCCTTGGCGGCCAGCCAGCAACTGGTGATCCCGGTGCAGACCGAACACCTGGCGGTCAAAGGCCTGGAGCGTATGGTCAGCACCCTCGCGATGATCAACCGCTCGCGTAAGCAGGCGTTGCCCTACAGCATCGTGCCGACCCTGTTCGACCGTCGCACCCAGGCGTCCCTCGGCACGTTGCGCGTATTGCGCGATGCCTACCCGGACACCATCTGGAATGGCTACATACCGGTGGACACGCGCCTGCGTGACGCCAGCCGCGCCGGCCTGACGCCGTCGCAGTTCGACGGCAAGAGCCGTGGCGTGCTGGCGTACCGCGCGTTGCTCAAGCACCTGCTGTCCCAGCAACTTGTGGCGCAGGTGGCGTGATGAACCGTCCCGTCGAACTCAAGACCAAGACCCGGCCGCAACTGGCGCTGGAATCCTATCTGGATGCCTTGCTGCAGGAGGCCACGGCGCAAGAACTGCCCGAACCGATCCTGGTGCTGGAGCCCGCCGTCGAACCCGAAGCCGCACTGGATGAATTCCAGTTGGCGGTGCTGGAAGAACAAGCGCGTGATGCGCAGATTGTGGTGCCGATCACGCCCACGGTGGTGGCGCCTGTCGTGGCTGCGCCTGTGGTGGTTGCACCCGTCGTGGTCGAGCCGGTGGTCGAAGTCCATCTGCCGCCGAGCATCACACCGCCACCGGTCACCGGTGATGGCCGCCCGGCGTGGGCCGCCGAGCCGTTCGAGTGCCTGCTGTTCGACGTCGCCGGGCTGACCCTGGCGGTGCCACTGGTCTGCCTGGGCTCGATCTATTCCCTGGAAGGCCAGGAGCTGACGCCGCTGTTCGGGCAACCGGAGTGGTTCCTCGGCATCCTGCCCAGCCAGGCCGGCAACCTTAAGGTGCTGGACACCGCGCGTTGGGTCATGCCCGACCGCTACCGCGATGATTTTCGCCAGGGCTTGCAGTATGTGATTTCGGTGCAAGGCTATGAGTGGGGGCTGGCGGTGCATCAAGTCAGCCGCTCGTTGCGCCTGGACCCGAACGAAATCAAATGGCGCAGCCACCGGGGCCAACGGCCTTGGCTGGCGGGTACCGTGATCGAACACATGTGCGCGTTGCTCGACGTCGCCGAACTGGCCGAGTTGATTGCCAGTGGCGCGGTCAAGGCGATGCCACAGAACAAACGCAGTTGATTGAACAATAAGGTCCGCATGCGAGTGCGGTCAGCGAAGCACACACGCCGTATACATCGGCATTTGAGGGGTCAGGGGTATGAATAAGTCAGCGTCCGCACAAGGTTTAGATGATCCGATCCTGCAATGGGTTACCTTCAAACTGGACAACGAAACCTACGGCATTAACGTGATGCGCGTGCAGGAAGTGCTGCGCTACACCGAGATCGCTCCGGTACCGGGTGCGCCAAGCTACGTGCTGGGCATCATCAACCTGCGCGGCAACGTGGTCACGGTCATCGACACGCGTCAGCGTTTCGGCCTGGATACCGTTGAAGTCAGCGACAACACGCGCATCGTGATCATTGAAGCCGACAAGCAAGTGGTCGGTATCATGGTCGACAGCGTGGCCGAAGTGGTTTACCTGCGCCAATCGGAAGTGGAAACCGCGCCGAACGTCGGTAACGAAGAATCCGCCAAATTCATCCAGGGCGTGTGCAACAAGAACAACGAACTGCTGATTCTGGTTGAGCTGGACAAGATGATGAGCGAAGAAGAATGGTCGGAACTGGAGAGCATCTGATTGTTCTTTGAGGCCGTGGTAATTGTCCTGGCCCTGTTGTGGGCCGGGACGTTGGCATTCTTGCTGCGTTATGTGCGCCAGCAGCGTGAGTTGGGCCTGCAACAGGCCGAGCGTGATGCGGTGCGTGACCGGCGCATTCTGGAGTTGGTCAAGCGGGTTGATCATTACCAGCAGAGTGCGGTGAAGGTGGGGGATGAGGTGCATGAACTGCGCGCCATTCTTGCGCCGTTGCCCGATAAACTTGCGCAGATTGAGCAGCGGGATCCTTCCAGTCTTTCGTTTGCACAGGCGGCGAAGTTGGTGGGGATGGGGGCTACGGTGGATGAGCTTACTCAATCGTGTGGGTTGACCCAGGCTGAGGCGCAGTTGATGAGTAAGCTTCATAAGAGCTGATTGGGTACCTATCCATTGCTGCGGTAAAGGCTAACCCGGCGTCCTGCCGGTTTACCCACGCTCCAAAGCCTGCGTTCGGCCAGCGCGTTTGACTGGGCGCCCTAGATCAAAAGCAAGAGCACGGCGGCCTGGAGCCGGCCGGGTTCTGACTGTCGATCTCGGTTAAATGTGGGAGGGAGCTTGCTCCCGATAGCCGTCGGGCAATTGCAGATGTATTGGCTGACACACTGCAATCGGGGGCAAGCCCCCTCCCACCGTTTGATCTCCATACATCAGGTAGCCCCCGAGCCTAGGCGAGGTGCCGGGGGACAGGCCCACCATTACCAAAAAAATGGATAGGCACTCAGTAAACCAAACCCACTCCCCAAAGGTCCCATTCTCCAAGCACCTTTGAATCAGGAGATTCCCCCAATGACCACCCCCAAAGCACTGTTGATCCTCCACGGCAAGCAAGCCCTCAACGAGGACGTGCGCGCCGCCGTGCAGGCCCGGCGCGAGCAGGGCGGGGAATTGGCGGTGCGGGTCACCTGGGAAGGCGGCGACGCCCAGCGCCTGGTCAACGAAGCCTTGGCTGACGGCTACACCCACATCATCGCCGGTGGCGGCGACGGTACCCTGCGCGATGTGGCCGAAGCCATGGCCCAGGCCAAGACCGACGCCAGCCTGGTGCTGATGCCGCTGGGCACCGCCAACGATTTCGCCAAGGCCGCCGGCGTGCCGTTGGAGCCCGCCCAGGCGCTGGCGCTGCTGGACGTGCCGCCCAAAGCCATCGACCTCGGCCAGGTCGGTGGGCAAATCTTCCTCAACATGGCGACCGGCGGTTTCGGCAGCCAGGTCACCGCCAACACTTCCGAAGACCTGAAAAAAGTCCTCGGCGGTGCGGCCTACCTGTTCACCGGCTTGACGCGTTTCAGCGAGTTGAAGGCTGCCTATGCCGAGCTGGATGGTCCCGATTTCCACTGGAAAGGAGAACTGCTCGCCCTGGGGATCGGCAACGGTCGCCAGGCAGGCGGTGGGCATGAGCTATGCCCAGGCGCGATGGCCGACGACGGCCTGCTGGATGTCAGCATCCTGCCGGCGCCCCAGGAAGTGGTCGGTACGTTGCGTGAGCTGATGAACAATGGCTGGGGCCTGGACACCATGTTCGTGCGGGCGCGGCTGCCGTGGGTGAATATCAAGGTTGCACAGGGCCTGTACATCAACCTGGATGGCGAGCCGCTGGAGGGTGATGACCTGCACTTCGAGGCTTTGCCCAAGGCCTTGCGGGTGCACTTGCCGGTGGGTTCGCCGTTAGTCGTCCAGGCTGATGATCTGCTCGCGCACCGCGAATAGCACCAGGCCGGCCACGTCGAATATTTGCAGGCGCTTCATGATCTGCGAGCGGTGCGCCTCGACGGTCTTGATGCTCAGGCCCAGGCCGTGAGCGATCTCCCGGGTGGACTTGCCGCGCACGATCAAGCGCAGGATCTCCAACTGCCGCGCCGTGAGGTTGTGGCTGTGGCCGGCGGGTGTGATCGGCCCCTGGCTGCGCACCAGCGCCTGGTTGATCACCGTGTGGGCAATCGCCGGGCTCAGGTAGCGTTCGTTGTTGCGCAACGCCAGCAGCGCGTGTTCCAGCTCGTTGGCTGTTGTGTCTTTGAGCAGGTAACCATGGGCCCCGGACTCCAGCGCGCACATGATCAGCTCCGGGTCGGTGTGCATCGACAGGATCAGCACCTTGCTCTTGGGGTAGGCACGCTTGAGTTGCTGCAAGGCATCCAGGCCGCCGGTGTGCTTCATCGACAGGTCCAGCAGCACGATATCGGGCAGCAGGGCACTGAACTGCTCCAGTAACTGCGCGCCATCGTTGGCTTCGCCGATCACCGTGTAGCCCGGAATGTCTTGGACCAGCGCGCGGACGCCGGCCCGGATCAGTGCATGGTCATCTACCAGGAGTAATTTGCAGGTCACTCGAGAACCTTAGGGGAACTGGCCCGTTCGAGGGCGCGGGGCGCCCAGGGGAAAAGCGCTTCGATCCGTGTTCCTTTGCCTGGCTGGCTGCTGACGGATAATGAACCGCCAAGCTGATCAATCCGCTCGGACATGCCGGCCATGCCCCGTTGGCCTTCCAGGCCTGGGTTGATGGCCGGCGAAAAGCCCTGGCCGTCATCACTGATTAACAGCGAGAGGCCCTCGGGCAGACGTTGCAGGTGAACCAGCAGATTGCGCGCCTGGGCGTGGCGCAGCATGTTGGTCACCGCTTCCTGGGTGATCCGAAAGGCGGCCACGGCCGTTTCTTCCGGGATGCCGGTCAGCCGTTGCTGGCATTCCAGGCTCCAGTGGATCGGGGTGTTTTCCAGGGTCTTGAGCAGGTGCGCACGCAGGCTGGCTTCCAGGCCCAGGCTGGCTAACTGGCGAGGATTGAGGATGGCGGAGACGTCGCGCACCTTGGCCAGGGTTTCATTCAGGGTGTTGCACAGCACCGTGCACTGGCTTTGCAGGTCGTCGGGCAGGCGGCGCTTGAGCCATTCGCTTTGCAGCTTGGCGGCGGTGAGCAGTTGGCCGATATCGTCGTGCAATTCGCGGCTGAGGCGGTGGCGTTCGTTCTCCTGCACTTGCAGCAGGCGGTCGGCCAGTTCCTGGGGCTGGAACTTGATCGACTTGCGTGACCGCCACTGTTGCAGGCCAATCACCACCAGGGTGGCCAGGTTGAGCACAATCACCAGCAATGGAAGCGGCGTGGAGCGGGTATAGGCCCACAGGCTCAGCAGCAGCGAGCCAAGGCACAGGGCGAGGATCAAACGGCGTGCATTACTGCGGGACGCGGACCATGCGAAGAGTGTCTTGAGACTGGCGTACATAGCGGATGGAGCCAATGAGGGTTCGCTGCGGGAAGTCCGGTCACGGCGGCTGACAGGGCTCTGTTTAGAATGCGTTATCGAATCGTATTTATGCATGATGAAGTTGAGTCACTTCGAGTGGGGCATAGTACCACCACTATTACCGTTGGTCGCCTGGTGCCGTGCCTGGCGGGGTTTTTAACCGCACAAATGCTCCGGGCGGTATTCCCAGAGTTTATGGCGTGGGGGAGTTATATTATTTGCGTTTGATTGTATCGTTATGACCGTTAGTGGCTAATTGATATCTTTGCCTGCGCGATTCAACCCTATGTATTAATAGGTATGTCGTTTTCAGATAACTTCAGGCTTAAATACGACCTGATATTCGATCAAGACGCGTGATGTATCCGTTGTTGCGGTTTAGAACCGAAATCTTTTTGCGGAATATGCAGCGTTACAGTGGCAATCAACGTCGTTTGCTCTGCTTCATCCAATCCCAGTTTGCCGGTCTTTGCATCAATCAACTCCAACTGCCAGGCCAGCAATGTCAGGCATTGTTCCAGCGCGTCCAGGGCTTGATCATGCAGATGCAAAGGGTTTTCGGCATTGGCGATCAGGTACTGGATATGCCGCGAGAATTCGCTGATCGCCCGAAGGGCCAGGCAGTCGGCCTTTTCGGCGAGCTTGATCAGGCTGACCTTCATGCAGTCGATGGCGTCGCTGTCGTTGCGGATCATGTGCAGGTGGCTCAGGCACTCTTCCGATTTGGCCAGCAGCTTTTCAGCCTCGTGCAGGAATTCGGGCAATGCAAGTTGCCACTCGTTACCGTCGTTCATCATGCAAGTCTCCACAACAGAAGGTCGGGTGATGAGATGTCGCTCCGGGTGAATGGCTTCAAACTAGCGCTGAAATATGACTGAAATCTGTAGGTCGCTTCTGAGATTTCAGTAGGACGTTTATTAGAATGACGGCGACGGCTGTGCGCGGCGAGCATGAGCGGAGTCCATTGCACGCCTTCAATTGCCGACATCTGAATGTCCGAAAGACCCGTGGGCCGAGGGCTTGGGATGGCAAACAAAAGCCTGACTCCATTCATGCATTGAGAATGGCGTCACATTAATGGCTATTAGATATTGCGAATATCAGGTTGGGCCTGATTGTGCGTAGGGGAATCCCTTACGCGGCGGAACCTTGCGTCGAAATGAATGTCGCGCAACGTCGCTACACCCCTGTCTGGAGAGGCCAGTGCAGTAAACCATGATGTCAGTGTGACATCAATGAATTTACGTGGCATTTTACCGGGGTCAAGGTCTGGCGTTCGCCGCCGATAACCCACTGTATGTGAACTGCACAATCCCTTAGCGCATCAGGAGCTTTTAATGGCCGGCATTCTCGACACGGTAGATCAACGCACGCAACTGGTGGGTGAGAATCGCCTGGAGATCCTCATGTTCCGCCTGGCCGGGCGTCAGTTGTTCGCGATCAACGTGTTCAAGGTGCAGGAAGTCCTGCAACTGCCCAAGCTGACGTTGATGCCGCAACGCCATCCGTTCGTGTGCGGCGTGGTCAACTTGCGTGGGCAGACCCTGCCGGTGATCGACCTGTCCCAGGCCATCGGCATGCGCCCGTTGGTGCCGGGTCCCAACAGCACCATTATCGTCACCGAGTACAACCGCTCGGTGCAGGCGTTCCTGGTGGGCGGCGTGGACCGCATCGTCAACATGAACTGGGAAGCCATCCTGCCGCCGCCGACCAGTGCCGGACGCCAGCATTACCTCACCGCCATCAGCAAGGTCGACGACCAGTTGGTGGAAATCATCGACGTGGAAAAAGTCCTGGCCGAAATCGTGCCCTACAACGCCAAGGTCTCGCGTGAAAAACTCGAGGACCCGGTCCTGGAACGCGCCCGTGGCCGTGAAGTGCTGCTGGTGGATGACTCCAACGTGGCCCTTTCGCAACTGCGCGACACCCTTGGCCAACTGGGCGTGAAGATGCATATCGCCAGCGACGGTCTCAAGGCGCTGAATATGCTCAAGGCTTGGGCCGACGCCGGCCATGTAATGACCGACAAACTGTTGATGATCTTCACCGACGCCGAAATGCCCGAGATGGACGGTTACCGCCTCACCACCGAGATCCGCAACGACCCGCGCCTGCGCAAACTTTACGTGGTACTGCACACCTCGCTGTCGGGCAGTTTCAACGACTCGATGGTGAAGAAGGTCGGCTGCGACAACTTCCTGTCCAAATTCCAGCCCGACAAGCTGGTGGACGTGGTGCGTCAACGTCTGATGCTCGACGAAGTGCCCGCCTGACTGTAGTGAGCGGGCTTGCCCCGCGCTGGGGGGCGCAGCCGCCCCACATTCGGCCACCACGGTTTGTCTGTAATAACGCGGTGACGGGGTTGGGGCGGCTGTGCCCCCAGCGCGGGGCAAGCCCGCTCACTACAAGAGCGGTTATAGTGTCGGCTTTACTCCTTCAGGAATGCAGGCCCATGCTTCGTCTCAGCGCGTTGTACCGTTACCCCTTGAAGTCCGGCAAGGCCGAAATACTGCAACAGGTCGGCCTGGATAAACTCGGGGTGGACGGCGATCGACGCTGGATGCTGGTGGACGAAGCCAGCGGGCGTTTCCTCACGCAACGGGCCGTGGCCAAGATGAGCCAGCTGTCGGCGCTGTGGAACAGCAGCGGCGGGCTCACCCTGAGTTCGCCTGGCTACACGCCGCTGGACGTGACCCTGCCCGACAACGAGGCCGAACTGCGTGGCGTGACCATCTGGCGTGACACCTTGCGCGTGCCGGATGCGGGCGACGCGGCTGCCGCGTGGGTCAGCGACTTCATCGGCAAGCCGACACGGCTGGTGCAAATCCCTCTCGAACGTGCCCGCACCACCCAGGCCGGTTATGGCAAGGACGATGACCAGGTCGCCTTCGCCGACGGTTATCCGTTGTTGGTGATCGGCCAGGCCTCGCTGGACGACCTCTCGCAACGCATCGGTCGCCCCATGGAAATGCTGCGTTTTCGTCCCAACCTGGTGATCGAAGGCAGCGAAGCCTTTGCTGAAGACGGCTGGAAACGCCTGCGCATCGGCGATGTGGAGTTCCGTGCGGTCAAGCCGTGCTCGCGCTGCATCCTCACCACCATCGACCCGCAGACCGGCGAACGCAGCGCCGACCGCGAACCCTTCGCCACGCTGGAAACCTATCGCAAGACCGAGGATGGCGCGATTTTCGGCCAGAACCTGGTCAACGACGGCGTAGGTCGTCTGGAAGTCGGGATGCCGGTGACGATTCTCGAGTAATGTGCCGTGGTCATAAAAAATGCCCGTCTCCTGCGAGACGGGCATTTTTTTGCCTGCTGGTCACCCTCAGCCGCGGTATTCGCACAGGTAGGCGGTGTCCACGGCGACCTTCAGTTGGAACTTGCTGTTGGCCGGCACGTTGAACTGGCTGCCGGCGGCGAAGGTTTCCCACGTGCTGGCGTCAGGCAGCTTAACGGTCAGGGCGCCAGACACCACGTGCATGATTTCACGCTGGGCGGTGCCGAATTCGTATTCGCCGGGGGCCATTACGCCGATGGTCGCCGGACCTTCTGCGGTGCCGAAAGCGATCGACTTGACGGTGCCGTCGAAGTACTCGTTGACTTTAAACATGGGCGATTCCTCGGAAAAGGGTCTGGAAAGGTCGGCCAGTATGCCCAAGGGCAGGGGAACTGCCTAGACCGGCAAAATCAGCGGCAACAGGCGCGCGGTGTTGCGGGCGTCCTCCAGCGCGCGATGTTGCTGGCCATGGAACTGCATCCCCGCCAGTTGCAGGGCGCCATTGAGCCCCAGGGGCTTGTCCAGGCGCCGGGCCTTGGCGAAACGCTGCTTGAGGTTCACATGGGGCGTGTGGGCGAGTGCGCTGGCCAGGCCATGGCGTTGCCACTCCAGTTCAAGCTGCGCGCGGTCGTAGTCACCCCAACTGGCCCAGCCCTCCAGGCGTGCGTGGTGCTGGCCCAGCCAACGCTCGAACAGCGGCCACACCTCGGTGATCGGCGCCGCGCCGTCCATGTTCGCCTGGGTGATGTGGGTCAGCTGGCGGCAGAAGGGCGTCAGCAATGGCCGCCGCAGCGGCCGCACAAAGCGCTGGAAGTGGTCCAGTTCGCGGCCCTGGCGGTTGACCAGGCTCGCGCCGATCTCGATGACTTCCATCTCCGTCACGGGCCAGCCGCCTTCATCCGTTGTGGCTTCAAGGTCAATAATCAGCCAATGAGGCATCGCGCAGGTTCCCGTACTCTTCCCTTTCTGTTGGGGGTAGAGCGTAGCCCGGCCCTGTAGTTCCGCCTAGGGCTAGACGATCTCGAGTAACACCTGACGATTGCGCACTTGATCACCCGCAATGACCTGCACACCCTTGATCACGCCGTCGATACCGGCCGTCAGTGGGTGCTCCATTTTCATCGCTTCGAGCACCAACAGCAGTTGGCCTTTGGTGACGCTGTCACCGGCGCTGACCCGCACATCGACAATTGCACCATCCATCGGCGCCTTGACCGTCCCGCTGCTGGCGTCGGCCTGGCGGCTGGCGACCTGCTGGGTGCGGTCGATCACCGTCAGGCCGGGTAGCCACAGTCGGTTGCCGTCGAGGTGATAGGCCATGCGACGGCGAATGCCGTTGAACACCCCTATGGCGTAGCCACCTTCGGTAGTGAGTGGCAGGGGCTCAGCGCTGACGTTGTGGATCTCGCCGTTGACCTCCAGGCGGTAGGTGCAGAGCGCGCTGGCGGTGTTGCGCCAGCCTGCCAGTGCTGGGGGATGCGGGTGCGCGCTGTGTGCGTAAAACAACGCGGCGGCCAGGCTAAGGTGTTCTTTTGATGGGGGCTGGGGCGGGATCTCGCTGAAGTGTTGCGCGATAAACCCGGTGCTGAAATCACCCGCGATAAACCCCGGGTGCTTGAGCAGATCGGCCAATAACCGTTGATTGGTCGCCACTCCCAACAGCAACGTGTCTTCCACCGCCCGCAACAACTTGCGCCGCGCCTCTTCGCGGGTGGCGCCATGGGCAATGATCTTGCCCAGCATCGGGTCATAGAACGGGCTGATGCGTTGGCCTTCTACGACACCGTGGTCAATGCGTACGCCCGCCGCCGGTTCCCAGCGCAGCACATCGCCGGTTTGCGGCAGGAAGCCCTGGGCCGGGTCTTCGGCGTACAGGCGCACTTCCATGGCGTGGCCGCTCAGGGTGACCTCCGCCTGCGTCAGCGGCAGCGGTTGGCCGGCGGCGATCTGCAGTTGCCAGTCCACCAGGTCGAGGCCGGTGATCAGCTCGGTCACCGGGTGCTCCACTTGCAGGCGGGTGTTCATTTCCAGGAAGTAGAACTGGCCGTGGCGGTCGAGCAGGAACTCCACGGTGCCGGCGCCGACGTAGTTCACCGCGCGCCCGGCCTTCAGGGCGGCTTCGCCCATGGCCAGGCGCAGCTCGGGTGTCATGATGGGGCAGGGGGCTTCTTCGATGACTTTCTGATGGCGGCGCTGGATCGAACAGTCGCGTTCGCCGAGGTAGATCAGGTGGCCGTGGCTGTCGCCGAACAGCTGGATTTCGACGTGACGGGGGTCGATCAGGGCGTGTTCGAGGATCAGTTCGTCGCTGCCGAAGGCGTTCTTGGCTTCCGAACGGGCGGTCTGCAGGTTGTTCAACAGGTCTTTTGCGTGGTGCACCAGGCGCATGCCGCGACCGCCACCGCCGGCGCTGGCTTTGATCATCAGTGGGTAGCCGATGCGCTCGGCTTCTTGTTGCAGGGTGACGTCGTCCTGGGCGCTGCCTTGGTAGCCGGCGATGCAGGGCACGCCGGCGTCGAGCATGGCGAGTTTGGACAGGCGTTTGCTGCCCATCAGTTCGATGGCGGCGACGCTGGGACCGATGAAGGTGAGGTTGGCGTGTTGGCAGGCGCGGGCGAAGTCGGGGTTTTCAGAGAGGAAGCCGTAGCCGGGGTGGATGGCGTCGGCGCCGGTGAGTGTGGCGGCGTTGAGGATGGCTTCGATGTTGAGGTAGGACTGTTGGACGGGGGCGGGGCCGATGTAGACGGCTTCGTCGGCCATCTGGACGTGCAGGGCCTTGGCGTCGGCTTCGCTGTAGACGGCGACGGTGCGGTAGCCCAGGGCTTGGGCGGTGTGTTGGATGCGGCAGGCGATTTCGCCGCGGTTGGCGATCAGGATTTTCGTTAGCTGCGGCATTGTTGCGGTCCTCGAGTACACATCCATTTCTGCGGTAACGGCCGCGGATTCAAGCCTGCGTTCGGCCAGCGTGTTTGACGGGGCGCTCCCAGATAGAGCCGACCGGTGTGGTTGTGGCGTACTCAGTACAAATGTGGGAGGGGGCTTGCCCCCGATGGCGTCATTTGCACCACCGAGGCTTTCTTTTCTGTACAAACGCCTGCGTCCCCTCAATCCCTTCCTCACTCCTCACCGCTTCGGCAAACCACTGCGCCCCACGGTCCAGCACGGCCTCAAGCGGTTCATCCACACTGGCCAGCAACAGGGATTTGGTCCGTCCATTCGCGCCCGGCGCGCAGCGCAGCACCTGTCCCAACACTTCATCCAGCCGTTCCGCCAATGCCTGCGGGTCGCGTTCGGTAAAGTGCACGACGCCCAGTCGCTCGGCTTCCAGGCCGTCAAAGCGCGCCGCGGTCAGCGCCAGGCGGCGGGCTTGGGTCAGGCCGATACGCTTGACCACAAACGGCGCGATTTGCGCCGGCAGTAAGCCCAGGCTGGTTTCCGGCAGGCCGAATTGCGCCTGGTGATCGGCGATGGCGATATCACTCACGCACGCCAGCCCAAAGCCGCCGCCCAGCACCGCGCCTTGCAGCACCACGATCACGACTTGCGGTACCGCTTCGACTTCCTGCAGCAAGGTGCCGAACGCGCGGTTCAGCGCTTGGAGTTGATTGCCCGCAGTGACCAGGTCCTTCACATCGGCGCCGGCGCAGAAGTGCCCGCCGGCCCCGCTGATCACCAGTGCGCGGACCTGGCTGTCCAATTGCGCCAGCACCGTGCGCAGTTCGTTGACCATCTCCAGGCTCATCGCATTGCGGTTTTCCGGGCGGTTGAGGGTGATGTGCAGCACGCCGTTATGGGGTTCGAGCAATAAGGTGTTCATGGCTTTTTCCCAGGCAAGGTGCCCATCAGTTTGCAGAGGATGCCCAGCATGATTTCGTCGGCGCCGCCGCCGATCGAGACCAGGCGCACATCGCGATAGGCGCGGGCGACGGGGTTGTCCCACATGAAGCCCATGCCGCCCCAGTATTGCAGGCAGCTGTCGCTGACTTCTCGGCCCAGGCGCCCGGCCTTGAGCTTGGCCATGGAGGCCAGGCGAGTCACGTCCTGGCCTTTGATGTATTGCTCGGTGGCCTGGTAGACCAGCGCGCGCAGGCATTCGATTTCGGTGGAGAGTTCGGCCAGGCGAAAGTGGATGACCTGGTTGTCGATCAGCGCCTTGCCGAAGGTCTGGCGCTCCTTGCAGTATTCGATGGTGGTGTCGATGCAATGCTCCAGGCCCTTGATCATGTTGGCCGCGCCGAACAGGCGTTCTTCCTGGAACTGCAGCATCTGCATCATGAACCCCGCGCCTTCGTGGCCGATGCGGTTGCGCTGCGGCACGCGCACGCCGTCGAAGAACACCTGGGCGGTCTCGGAGCTGTGCATGCCGAGTTTTTCCAGGGGCGGGCTGACGCTGATGCCGGGGGTGTTCATCGGCACCATGATCAGCGATTTGTTGATGTGCGGCTTGTCGTCGGAGGTGTTGGCCAGCAGGCAGATGAAGTCGGCGCTGGGTGAGTTGGTGATCCACATTTTGCTGCCGTTGATCACATAGTCGTCGCCGTCCTTGCGCGCATGGGTTTTCAGCCCGGCCACGTCGGAACCGGCACCGGTTTCCGAGACACCGATGCAGCCGACCTGCTCGCCGCTGATGGCCGGGCGCAGGAATTCATCCCGCAACTCATCGGAGCCGAAGCGGGCGAGGGCGGGGGTGCACATGTCGGTCTGCACGCCGATGGACATGGGAATGCCGCCGCAGTGAACGGTGCCGAATTCCTCGGCGGCGACGATGGAATAGCTGTAGTCCAGGCCCATGCCGCCGAATTTTTCCGGCTTGGAGATGCCCAGCAGGCCGAGGTCGCCGGCCTTGCGGAAAATATCGTGGATGGGAAAGCGCCCGGCCTTTTCCCATTCGTCGACGTGGGGGTTGATCTCGCGATCGACGAAGGCGCGGACGGTGCGGCGTAGTTCCTGGTGTTCTTGGGTAAAGATCATTTTTTATTGTTCTCCTTATCGTGACGCGCAGCGTCTCGGGCGAAATTTAGAGACGCGCTACACCGAAGGTATTGGCTTGCAACTCACGCACCTCGGCCTCGTGGCAGATATCCAGCACAAAGCCCAGCAACGTCCGCGTATCCCGTGGATCAATCAGCCCGTCGTCCCACAGATTCGCGCTGCCATACAGTGCAGTGGACTGGCTGTCGAGCTTCTGCGCGGTGACCTGTTCCAGCATGTCCAGCACCTTGGGATCCGGCACCAGGCCATCCTTCAACTGCTTGGCTTCGGTGACGATACGCAGCACCTTGCCCGCCTGGGCGCCGCCCATCACCGCCGTGCGGCTGTTGGGCCAGGCGAAGATGAAGCGTGGGTCCAGGCCACGGCCGCACATCGCATAATTGCCGGCGCCGTAGGAGCCGCCGACCACAATCGTGAGTTTAGGCACTCGCGCATTGGCCACCGCCTGGATCATCTTCGCGCCGTGCTTGATCACCCCTTGTTGCTCCGACTCGGTGCCCACCATGAAACCGGTGGTGTTGTGCAGGAACAGCAGCGGCGTGCGGCTCTGGTCGCACAGTTGGATAAACTGCGCGGCCTTGCTCGCACCCTTGGGTGTGATGGGGCCGTTGTTGCCGATCACCCCGACGGCACGCCCCTGGATATGCAGGTGGCCGCACACGGTGTGGGCGTCGAACTCGCCCTTGAATTCGAGGAAGTGCGAGCCGTCGGCCAGGCGTGCGAGGATTTCACGCACGTCGTAGGGTTTTTTCGGGTCATCCGGGATCAGGCCCAGCAGCTCTTCGATGGGGTACAGCGGCTCGGCGTAAGCGCGTCGGGGCGCCGGCGGCAGGCGATCATTCCAGGGCAACAGGCTGACAATCTCACGGGCGATGCGCACGCCGTCGGCGTCATTTTCCGCCAGGTATTCGGCGGTGCCGGCGGTTTGGGCGTGCATTTCGGCGCCACCCAGTTCTTCGTCGGTCGCCACTTCGCCGGTCGCGGCTTTGAGCAGCGGCGGGCCCGCGAGGAACAGCTTGGTGCGGCCGCGCACCACCACCACGTAATCCGACAGCCCCGGCTGATAGGCGCCGCCCGCCGTGGCCGAGCCATGCACCACGGTGATTTGCGGCAAGCCCAGGGCCGACAGGCGCGCCTGGTTGGCGAAGCTGCGCGCACCCTCGACGAAAATCTCGGCGGCGTAGTTGAGGTTGGCACCGCCGCTTTCGGCGAGGGTCACCACCGGCAGTTTGTTCTCCATGGCGATCTGTTGCAGGCGCAGGGATTTTTTCAGGCCGGAAGGGGAAATAGTCCCGCCCTTGATCGCGCTGTTATTGGCCACCACCAGCATGCGCACGCCGCTGACGTAGCCGATGCCGGCGATCAATCCACCGCCGGCGGCGCTGCCGTCCTTGTCGTCGTGCAGCTTGTAGCCGGCCAGGCTGGCCAGTTCCAGGAACGGCGCGCCAGGGTCCAGCAGCAGGTTGAGGCGCTCGCGGGGCAGCAGTTGGCCGCGCTTGTCGAACTTGGGCTTGGCTTCCTGGGCCTTGGCGAGCAGGTTGTGTTCCAGTTGGTGCAGCTGGGCGATGGCCGCCAGCATGGCCTCGCGGTTTTGCGCGAACTGGGCGCTGTGGGCGTCGATCAAGGATTCAATCACCGGCATGGTTTATTGCTCCGCCTTGAGCACATCCGGCAGGTAGGCACGGTGGAAGCCATTGAAGGGCTCACTCGGCGCCTGCGCCTTGTGCAACGGCCAAGCGCGGCTGCCCAGGCTGGCGGCACCGTCGATGCGCAGGGTGCTGCCGCTGATAAAGGCGGCGGCGGGGCTGAGCAGGAACACGATGGCCGCGCTGACTTCCGACTCCGTGCCGATACGCTTGAGCGGCACGTGTTCGCGCAAGGTCGGGATCACCGCCTTGAACGCGCCTTCATAGGTGTCCATGCCGCTGGAGGCGATCCAGCCCGGCGCCACGGCGTTGACCCGCACGCCGGCATACCCCCATTCGAAGGCGGCGGTCTTGGTGAAGTTGTCCATGCCGGCGCGCGCCGCACCCGAGTGGCCCATGCCGGGCATACCGCCCCACATGTCGGCGAGCATGTTGACGATGGCGCCGCCGTGCTTGCTCATGGATTGGTTGAACACTTCCCGCGCCACCAGGAAACCGCCGACGAGGTTGGTGCGCAGTACGGTTTCGAAGCCTTTCTGGTTGATTGAAGCCAGTGGCGAGGGGTACTGGCCGCCAGCGTTATTCACCAAACCATGGAGTTGACCGTGGTCATTCAGGACCTGGCCAACCAGCGCCTTTACTGCTTCTTCATCACGAATGTCGCAGGCGTGCCAATGGGCGATGCCACCGTCTTCAGCGATTTCCGCCGCGACCGCTTGCAGCTTTTCCGGCTTGCGTCCCACCAGAATCACCTGTGCACCCAGCGCCGCCAATTCATGTGCAGTGCAACGGCCGATGCCACTGCCTCCGCCGGTGACCATCACGGTTTGCCCCTGGAACAGGTCGGCTTTGAAGATTGAGTCGAAGGCCACGGCAACGCTCCTGTCAGTTGAGAAAATCGGCGATGTGTTGCGGCACGGCAATGGGGATGTCCAGCAGTTGCTGGGCGAAGGCTTTGCCTTGCGGGTCGATGCGCAGGCTGGCGATGCCGCCACCGCCCAAGGCGTTTTCCAGCAGGAAATTGAGGCTGTGGCTGCCGGGCAAATACCAGCGCTCGATGCGGCCGTGCACGGGGTCCAGCACGTGGCCCATCCAATCGACGATGACTTCCGGGGTCAGCGCCTCGGCGATCCACGGCAGGTAGTCGGGATCGCGCGCGATCACGCCGATGTTGCTGTGGTTACCCTTGTCGCCGGAACGCGCCACGGCCAGTTTCACCAGCGGCACGCTGGCGTCGGCGCGCCCTTGGGGCTTGGGCGGGGCTATCGGCGCGTCGGGCAGGGTGGGCGCATCGGCCATCGGCAATGCGCAGGCGTGGCGTTCGCCCTGGAAGTCGATCAGCACGTCACAGAACGCCTTATCGATCAGGAACGAAAACAGCCGGATCAACGGATACACCGTCGGCCGCCCGCCGACGATGCCGGTCAGGCCCGGGGCCATGCCGGTGGCGGCCTGGGCAATCTCGCGGGCGAACAGCACCAATGCCTGTTTGCTCGGGTGACGCACCGCCAGTTTCACCACCACTTCGCGGCAGTCCTGGCGCATCGCGTGGGCGCCGTAGGTGGCTTCGCTGCCGAGCAGTTCGATGTTCACTTCGGTGTAAGGCGCCCAGCCGCGTTGGCTGAAGAGTTCCGAGGTCTTGTTGATGATCGCCTGGCTGACCCGTTCGGCCTTGGCCACCGCATCGATGCCGGCGATCAGGCAACTGGCGGTGCAACGGAAACCGTCCGGGTACGTGGCGCTGACTTTGTACTGCTCGGTCGGCGGCGAGCCCTTGGCGCCGTGCAGGCGTACGCAGTGTTTGCCTTGCTGCTGCAACGTGACCTGGCTGAAGTCGCAGATCACATCCGGCAGCAGGTACGCGCGGGGGTCGCCGATTTCATACAGCAACTGTTCGGCCACGCTGAGTTCGCTGATCAACCCGCCGGTGCCGTCGACCTTGTTGACGGTGAACTGGCCGTCGGCGCTGACCTCGACGATGGGAAAACCGATGTGCTCGTAGTCCGGCACGTCGCGCCAATCGGTGAAGTTGCCACCGGTGCACTGCGCGCCACATTCGATGATATGCCCGGCCAGTGCAGCCTGGGCGAGGCGGTCGTAGTCCTGCCATGACCAGTTGAATTCATGCACCAGCGCGGCGCTGACCACCGCGCTGTCCACCACCCGGCCGGTGATGACGATATCCGCCCCCAACTGCAGCGCCTGGGTAATGCCCGGTGCGCCCAGGTAGGCGTTGGCGGACACGCACATCGGCGGCAGCGGCGTGCCGTTGAACATGTCGGTGATGCCGTGCAATTGCTTGAGTTGGGGCTGCAGGTCATCGCCCAGCAGCACGGCGATTTTCAGTGCAACGCCTGCCTTGTCGCAGGCTGCTTGCAAGGCCGCGGCGCAGGCTTGGGGGTGGATGCCGCCGGCGTTGCTGATCACGCGAATGCCTTGGCGCTGGATTTCCGCCAGCAAGGGCGTAAGCACGTCGACAAAATCCGTGGCATAACCGGCTTGGGGATCTTTCATGCGCGCGCCGGCGAGGATCGACATCGTGACTTCGGCCAGGTAGTCGAAGACCAGGTAATCCAGCGCGCCGCCCTGTACCAATTGGGCGGCGGCGGTGCAGGTGTCGCCCCAGAAGGCGCTGGCGCAGCCGATACGAACCGTCTTGCTCATGAGAAATCCTTCCTCGAATGGCTGGTAGCGAGACTACCAAGCAAGCGCTTGGTTTGTAAACTCCGCGCACAAGTTTTAGCCAAGCGCTTGCTTGGGTGGCTGCCACGGCCTAAATTGCCGCCCAAGACGTCCGTGGAAGTAGAGGAGAGAGGCATGGATGAGCAAAAAGCCCTGCGGGTGATGCGCACCATGGTCGATGGCGGCCAATTGACCGACCCCGACAGTGCCCGTGGCAAGCTGCTGCAAACCGCGGCCCACCTGTTTCGCAACAAGGGCTTCGAGCGCACCACCGTGCGCGACCTGGCCAGTGCGGTGGGCATTCAGTCCGGGAGCATCTTTCATCACTTCAAGAGCAAGGACGAGATCCTGCGCGCGGTGATGGAAGAAACCATCCACTACAACACCGCGATGATGCGCGCTTCGCTGGAAGAGGCGACCACTGTGCGCGAACGGGTGCTGGCGCTGATCCGTTGCGAATTGCAGTCGATCATGGGCGGCAGCGGCGAGGCCATGGCGGTGCTGGTGTACGAGTGGCGCTCGCTGTCGGCCGAAGGCCAGGCCCAAGTGCTGGCCCTGCGCGATGTGTATGAGGCGCTCTGGCTGCAAGTATTGGGCGAGGCCAAGGACGCCGGCTATATCCGCGGCGATGTGTTTATCGCCCGGCGGTTCCTCACCGGCGCCTTGTCCTGGACCACCACCTGGTTTCGCGCCGAGGGCAGCCTGACGCTTGAGCAGCTGGCCGAAGAAGCCCTGTTGATGGTTCTGAAAGCCGATTGAGACGCAAGCTATTAATTTGCCGATGGAAAGTTGTCTCGCCAGACAAAAACGCCTAGCTTATCGGCATTAGCGTTTTTGAACGGTGTGTGCCTTGATGTTTTCGCCATGGCGGCTGGCTGCAGGACTTACCTTTTGGGCACTGGGCACCGCGTGGTGGATGCCGGCTTCGGCTGCGCAATTAGTGCGCATCGGCGCGGCACATTTCCCTCCCTACACCGTGCGCCCCGAGCAGGGCGCCGACACCGGTTTGCTGCCGCAACTGGTCGAGGCCCTGAACGCCTCGCAAACCGACTACCAATTTGTCTTGGTGCCCACCTCCATTCCGCGACGCTTTCGCGATTTCGAGCAGGGCCGGGTCGATATGGCTATCTTCGAAAACCCTGACTGGGGCTGGCAGAAGATTCCCCACACCACCGTCGACATGGGCCTGGAAGACGCGGAAATCTTTGTCGCCCAGCGTGAGTCCGGTCGCGACCAAGGCTATTTCGCTGACCTCAACGGCAAACGCCTGGCGGTGTTCAGCGGTTATCACTACGCCTTCGCCAACTTCAACCCCGACCCCAAGTACATGGCCGAGCACTTCAATGCCACGTTGACCTACTCCCATGACAGCAACCTGCTGATGGTCGCGCGCGGGCGTGCCGACATCGCCTTGGTGACCCGTTCGTACCTGAGTGACTTTATGGTGCGCAACGCGGAGATGGCCGGGCAGTTCCTGGTGTCGGAACGCATCGACCAGGTGTATCACCACTACGCGCTGCTGCGCCCGAAAGCGCCGATCACGGGGGAGGCGTTTGCCGCGTTGCTCAAGCGCTTGCGTGACGATGGCGAGATGTTGAAGATTTTCGAGCCGTATCGCATTGATGTGATGCCCACGCCCTGACAGGTACAACACCGATCAAAAGTGTGGCGCGAGCTTGTGTGGGAGCTGGCTTGCCTGCGATAGCATCAACTCGGTGCAACTGAAAAACCGAGGTGCCTGCATCGCAGGCAAGCCAGCTCCCACATAAGGCGCACATTTCATCTGCTGGGGATCAGACCCTGCGCGCAAACGTATCGCTATGGCTGCCCGACACCTTGCGGCAGTGCACCAGCGCATCACGGATCATGAAGTTCACCAGGGTCGGCGAGACGCCCAGCTCCTTGGCGATGTCCTTTTGCGGCACGCCGTGCAGGCGGTACATCTCGAACGCGTAGCGGGTGCGCTGGGGCAGTTCGGTCAGCGCGTCGGCGATGTTTTCCAGGGTATTGAAATTAATGTGCGAGGTTTCCGGTGAAGCGCCGTGAATAACCACATTCAAGCCTTCCTCTTCCGTTCCGGAGTATTTGAGCTCCAGGGCCTGCTTGCGGTAGTGATCAATCGCCAGGTTGCGCACGATCTGGAACAGATAGCTCAATTGAGCCTTGAACGATGACGTGATCGTCGGCGCCGATTGCAGCCGGAAGTAGGCATCCTGCACTACGTCTTCGGCCCGCGAGCGGCACCCGGTAATGCGTGCCGCGATCTTCACCAGAATCAGCCGATTATCGACGAATGCCTGGAGAAGCGGTGAGTCGCACCTGCCTGTGGATACTTGTTCCGTCATGGAAATCACCTTGTCGCAAAAGAGGTTAGGGGAGGGCGTCCTTGCTGAGGCCTCCTACACATCGGGCAACAAATTATGCTTAATGATAATGATTGTCAAATGAGAAGGCGAACTAATCTTATGCTTTCTTGTTCGGTGTGAACCACGTCTCGCGCGTACCCGGCGACTAATTATTTGCCGGTGCCGTCCGTTCTTCTGGGTGACAGGTCCGTTAGCAAACGGCCAAGGATCCGCACCCGCAGGAGGACGAAATGGGTTTTTATCGTGCATACAGCGTGTTTCAGTTTGGAGTCGTGACTCGATGAGTACGCCGACTCGACTGCGCCTGTTCTGCCTGCCCTATTCGGGCGCCAGCGCCATGGTCTATGCACGTTGGCGCCGTGCCCTGCCTGAGTGGTTGCAGGTGTGTCCGCTGGAATTACCCGGCCGCGGCATGCGCATGGACGAGCCGCTGCAGCGCGATATCAAGGCCTTGGCCGCGCAGCTCGCCGACGAAATCAGCCGCGACTTGAACGGTCCCTACGCGTTGTTCGGCCACAGCCTCGGCGGCCTGCTCGCCTTTGAACTGGCGCACGCCTTGAGCGCTCGCGGTGTGCCCGCGCCGCTGGCGCTGTTTGCGTCCGGTACGGCCGGGCCGGCGCGTCGTGACGTCAGCGAATACGCCGTCGAAAAGACCGACGAACAACTCATCGCCCGTCTGCGCGAACTGCAGGGAACCGCCGAAGAAGCCCTGGCCAACCCCGAGTTGATGCAGTTGATGCTGCCGATCCTGCGCGCCGATTTCCTGCTGTGCGGCAGCTTCACCTACGGCGAGCGCGCACCGCTGGAGATGCCGATCCACGTGTTCGGCGGCAAACAGGACAGCGTGCGCGCCGACCAGTTGCTCGACTGGCAACTCGACGCCGCCAGTGGCTTTTCCCTGGACATGTTCGACGGTCACCACTTCTTCCTCATGCAGCACGAAAGTGCCGTGCTGCGCTGCCTGCGGCGCTACGCCGACGAACACCTGGCCCGCTGGCGCAATGGCGCGGCGCGGCAACTGGCCGCGGGCTAGACGCAACCTATTCCCCGAATTTCCCGTAAGCCGCTTTCAGGCAGGAACCCCATGATGGACGCCTTCGAACTTCCCCAAACGCTGGTCCACTCCCTTCAACGTCGCGCCGCGCAGACTCCGGACCAGGTCGCCCTGCGCTTCCTCGCCGAATCCGCCGAGCACAGCGTTGTACTCAGTTACCGCGACCTGGACCAGCGCGCCCGCACCATCGCCGCCGCCCTGCAAGCCAATTTGGACCTGGGCGACCGTGCGGTGCTGTTGTTCCCCAGCGGCCCGGATTACGTCGCGGCGTTCTTTGGCTGCCTGTACGCCGGGGTCATCGCGGTGCCGGCCTATCCGCCGGAATCCACCCGTCGCCACCATCAGGAGCGCTTGCTGTCGATCATCAGCGATGCCGAACCGCGCCTGTTGCTGACCATCGCCAGCCTCGCCGACGGCCTGGCGCAGATTGAAAACGCGCCGCCAGTATTGAGCGTCGATAGCCTTGAGAGTGCCGGCAACTGGATCGCTCCCGACCTGCAGCCGGATGACATCGCCTTCCTGCAATACACCTCCGGTTCCACCGCGCTGCCCAAGGGCGTGCAAGTCAGCCATGGCAACCTGGTGGCCAACGAAGTGTTGATCCGTCGCGGTTTCGGCATTGACCTCAACCCGGATGACGTGATCGTCAGCTGGCTGCCGCTGTACCACGACATGGGCCTGATCGGCGGCCTGCTGCAACCGATTTTCAGTGGCGTGCCGTGCGTGCTGATGTCGCCGGCCTACTTCCTCGGCCGGCCGTTGCGCTGGCTCGAAGCGATCAGCGAATACGGTGGCACCATCAGCGGTGGCCCGGATTTCGCCTATCGCCTGTGCAGCGAGCGGGTCAGCGACTCGGCGCTGGAACGCCTGAACCTGAGCCAGTGGCGCGTGGCCTATTCCGGTTCCGAACCGATCCGCCTCGACACCCTGGAACGCTTCGCCGAGAAGTTCGCCACCTGCGGTTTTACCCCGAACAATTTCTTCGCCTCCTACGGCCTGGCCGAGGCGACCCTGTTTGTCGCCGGTGGCACGCGGGGCCATGGCATCCCCGCGCTGCGGGTCGACGAGCAGGCCCTGGCCGCCAATCGCGCCGAACCGGGGCAGGGCAGTGCAATCATGAGCTGTGGCACCCACCAGCCCGAGCATGCGGTCCTGATTGCCGACCCGCAGACCCTCACCGAACTGCCCGACAACCGCGTCGGCGAACTCTGGGCCAGCGGCCCAAGCATCGCCCACGGCTACTGGCGCAACCCCGAAGCCACCGCCAAGACCTTCGTGCAGCATGCCGGCCGTACCTGGCTGCGCACCGGCGACCTGGGTTTTATCCGTGACGGCGAGGTGTACATCACCGGCCGCCTGAAGGACCTGCTGATCGTGCGCGGCCACAACCTGTACCCGCAGGACATCGAGCAGACCATCGAGCGCGAAGTGGAAGTCGTGCGCAAAGGCCGGGTCGCGGCATTTGCAGTGAATGACCAAGGCCTGGAAGGTATTGGCATTGCGGCTGAAATCAGCCGCAGCGTGCAGAAAATCCTGCCGCCCGAAGCACTGATCAAGGCGATCCGCCAAACCGTTGCCGAGGCGTACCAGGAGGCGCCGAGCGTGGTGGTGCTGCTCAACCCTGGCGCCCTGCCGAAGACCTCCAGCGGCAAGGTGCAACGTGCGGCGTGCGCGCTGCGGCATGCCGATGGCAGCCTCGACAGCTATGCGCAGTTCCCTGATCTGCACGTGCAGGTCAGCGATGCAGCGTTGGGCTGCGAACTGCAAAACCAGATCGCCGCGATCTGGTGCGAGCAACTGCACGTCGCGACGGTCGCGGCCGATGACCATTTCTTCCTGCTCGGCGGCAACTCCATCACCGCCACCCAGGTGGTCGCGCGCCTGCGTGAAACACTCGGCCTGGAGCTGAACCTGCGCATGCTGTTCGAAGCGCCAACCCTGGAAGGCTTTGCCGCCAACGTTGCGCAGTTGCAACAGGATGGCGGTGTTGCCCAAGGCGCGATCCAACCCCTGTCACGCCAGGAAGACCTGCCTCAATCCCTTGCACAAAACCGCCTGTGGATCACTTGGCAACTGGACCCCCACAGCAGCGCCTACACCATCCCCGGCGCCCTGCGCCTGCGCGGCGAGCTGGATGAAGACGCCGTGCGCTTGAGCTTTCAACACCTGGTCCAGCGCCACGAAGCCCTGCGCACCCGCTTCTACGAACGCGACGGCCAGGCCTTCCAGCGCGTCGAGGCCAAGGCGGATTTCGAGCTGCAAGTCATCGACCTCAGCGACCTGCCCACTGCCGAACGCGAAGCCCGTGCACAGCAGATCCGCGAAGACGAAGCCCGCACCCAGTTCGACCTGGAAAAGGGCCCGCTGCTGTGGGTGACCCTGGTGCGCCTGGATGATGAGGATCACCAACTGTTGGTGACGCTGCACCACATCATCGCCGACGGCTGGTCGCTCAACATCCTCATCGACGAATTCTCGCGCCTTTACGCCGCCGCCGCCCAAGGCCAAACCCTGGAGCTGCCACCGCTGGCCCTGCAATACGCCGACTACGGCAGTTGGCAGCGCCAATGGCTGGCCGAAGGCGAAGGCCAGCGCCAACTGGCGTACTGGAAAGCGCAGTTGGGTGAAGAGCATCCCACCCTGAGCCTGGCCACCGACCACCCGCGCTCGGCACACCACCGTCACACAGCTTCACGCCACACGGTACGTCTTGGTGTGAGCCTCAGCGAAGCGATTCGCCAGACCGCCCAGGCCCACGAATCCACACCCTTCATGCTGTTGCTGGCAGCCTTCCAGAGCCTGCTCTACCGCTACAGTGGCCAGCGCGATATCCGCATCGGCGTGCCCAACGCCAACCGTCCGCGCCAGGAAACCCAAGGCCTGGTCGGCTTCTTCATCAACACGCAGGTCATGCGGGCCGAGCTGGACGGGCGCCTGCCGTTCAGCGAGCTGTTGGCCGCGACACGCCAGGCGGCATTGGGCGCCCAGGCCCATCAGGACCTGCCCTTCGAACAGTTGCTGGAAGCTTTCCCGCAAGCTCGCGAACAGGGCCTGTTCCAAGTCATGTTCAACCACCAGCAGCGTGATTTGAGCGCGTTGCGCCGCTTGCCGGGCATGCTCGCCGACGAACTGCCATGGCACAGCCGCGAAGCCAAGTTCGACCTGCAACTGCACACCGAAGAGGACCGCAATGGGCGCTTGAGCCTGTCGTTCGACTACGCCGACGAGCTGTTCGAAAGCGCGACCCTCCAGCGCCTGGCCGAGCACTACATCAACCTGCTGCACGCCGTGTGTGACCAGCCGCAGCAAGCCATCGGCGATCTAAAGCTGATGCAGGAAGACGAGCAGCAGCCGTGGAGCGAAGCACCTTGCACACCTGCCCAGCAATGGCTGCCGGAGCTGCTCAATAGGCACACCTCGGACAACATCGCGCTGGTCTGGCAGGGCGGCAGCCTGACCTTCGCCCAACTGCACACCCAGGCCAATCGCCTGGCCCACTACCTGCGCGACAAAGGTGTCGGCCCGGACGTGTGCGTGGCCATCGCCGCCGAGCGCTCGCCGCACCTCCTGATCGGCCTGCTGGCGATCATCAAGGCCGGTGGCGCCTACGTGCCGCTGGACCCGGATTACCCCGCCGAGCGCCTGGCCTACATGCTTAAAGACAGTGGCGTCCACCTGCTGCTGACCCAGACCGCATTGCTGGAACAGGTGCCGAGCGCCGACGGCGTGTGCGTGATTGCGATGGACAGCCTGCACCTCGACAGCTGGCCCACCCAGCCACCCGGCTTGCACCTGCACGGCGATAACCTCGCCTACGTGATCTACACCTCCGGCTCCACCGGCCAGCCCAAAGGCGTGGGCAACACGCATGCGGCATTGGCCGAGCGCTTGCAGTGGATGCAGGCCACCTATCCACTCAACGACACCGATGTGCTGCTGCAAAAGGCGCCGATCAGTTTCGACGTGTCGGTGTGGGAATGCTTCTGGCCGCTGATCACCGGCTGCCGACTGGTACTCGCCGGCCCTGGTGAACATCGCGACCCGCATCGCATTGCGCAGTTGGTGCAGGCACACGGCGTGACCACGCTGCACTTTGTGCCGCCGCTGTTGCAGTTGTTTATCGACGAACCGCGGGTGACTGAATGCACCAGCCTGCGCCGCCTGTTCTCCGGCGGCGAAGCCTTGCCCGCCGAACTGCGCAACCGCGTCCTGGCGCAGTTGCCGGCGGTGCAATTGCACAACCGTTATGGTCCGACCGAAACCGCGATCAACGTGACCCACTGGCACTGCCGCGCGGAAGACGGCGAGCGCTCGCCGATTGGGCGTCCGCTGGGCAATGTGATCTGCCGCGTGCTGGACGAGCAACTCAACCCCGTGCCACTGGGTGTGCCGGGTGAATTGTGCATCGGCGGCATTGGCCTGGCCCGGGGTTACCTCGGCCGCGCCGGGTTGACGGCTGAACGCTTCGTTGCCGACCCCTATGGTGAGGCGGGCGCGCGCCTTTACCGCACCGGTGACCGCGCCCGTTTCAACGCCGAGGGTGTGATCGAGTACCTTGGGCGCCTCGACCAGCAGGTCAAGCTGCGTGGCTTCCGTGTGGAGCCGGAAGAAATCGAAGCGCGCATGCTTGCCCTGGAGGGCATCGCCCAAGCCGTGGTGCTGGTGCGTGATGCACAGCTGATCGGCTACTACTCCGCCCTTGCCGAGCTGGACGAACACCACGTCAAGAGCGCCCTGGCCGCCGAGCTGCCGGAGTACATGGTGCCCGCGCTATTGATGCGCCTGGACGCCATGCCCCTTAGCCCCAGCGGCAAGCTGGACCGTCGCGCGCTGCCGGAGCCGGTGTGGCACGTGCGTGAACATGTCGAGCCCGAGACCCCGCTGCAACAGCAGATCGCCGCCATCTGGCGCGAAGTCCTCGGCTTGCCCAGCATCGGCCTGCGCGATGACTTCTTCGCCCTTGGCGGCCACTCGTTGCTGGCCACGCAAATCATCTCCCGCACCCGCCAGGCGTGTGACGTCGAACTGCCGTTACGGACCTTGTTTGAAGCCAGCGAGTTGGGCGCTTTTGCCGAGCAGGTCGGCCTGATCCAGGCGTCGGGCCAACGCAACCAACAGACCGCCATCGCCAAGGTCGACCGCAGCCAACCGGTGCCGCTGTCCTATTCCCAGCAGCGCATGTGGTTCCTGTGGCAGATGGAACCGGACAGCCCTGCCTACAACGTCGGCGGTATGGCGCGCCTGCGTGGCGTGCTGGATGTGGGGCGTTTCGAGGCGGCGCTCCAGGCCTTGATCATACGTCACGAAACCCTGCGCACCACGTTCCCGAGTGTCGACGGCGTGGCCTGTCAGAAGGTCTCGGCCCAGACCGGCCTGCGCATGGACTGGCAGGACTTCTCCGCGCTGGACGAAGCCGAACGCCAGTCACGGTTGCAGCAATTGGCGGATCACGAGGCGCATACGCCGTTCAACCTGGAAACCGGACCGTTGCTGCGAGCCTGCCTGGTCAAGGCCGCCGAGCGCGAACACTACCTGGTGCTGACCCTGCACCACATCGTCACCGAAGGCTGGGCCATGGACATCTTTGCCCGTGAACTCAGCGCGTTGTATGAAGCCTTTATCGACGAGCGCCTGTCACCGCTGGCGCCGCTGCCGGTGCAGTACCTCGATTACAGCGTGTGGCAACGCCAGTGGATGGAAGCGGGTGAGCGTCAGCGTCAGTTGGACTATTGGACCCAGCAGCTGGGTACGGAACATCCGTTGCTGGAACTGCCCGGCGACCGCCCACGTCCGCCGGTACAAAGCCATCGGGGCGAGCTGTACCGCTTCGACCTCAGCGATGACCTGGCGGCCCGCGTGCGGGCCTTCAACGCCGAACGTGGCCTGACCCTGTTCATGACCATGACCGCCACCCTGGCCGTGTTGCTCTACCGCTACAGCGGCCAGACCGACCTGCGCATCGGTGCCCCTGTGGCCAACCGTATTCGCCCGGAAAGCGAAGGGCTGATCGGCGCTTTCCTCAATACCCAGGTGCTGCGTTGCCAGCTCAGTGGGCAGATGAACGTCGCTGAGTTGTTCGAACAGGTGCGCCACACCGTCATCGAAGGCCAGTCCCACCAGGACCTGCCGTTCGATCACCTGGTGGAAGCCCTGCAGCCGACGCGCAGTGCGGCGTACAACCCGCTGTTCCAAGTGATGTGCAATGTGCAGCGCTGGGAGTTCCAGCAGAGCCGCCAACTGGCCGGCATGACCGTCGAGTACCTGGCCAACGATGCGCGCGCGACCAAGTTCGACCTCAACCTGGAGGTCACCGACCTCGATCATCGCCTGGGCTGCTGCCTGACCTACAGCACCGATCTGTTCGACGAGCCGCGCATTGCGCGCATGGCCGAACATTGGCGCAACCTGTTGGATGCCTTGATCGCCAACCCGCAACAACGCCTCAGCGAACTGCCGTTGCTGACCGCCGCCGAGCAACGCGCCTTGCAGGACAGCCTGGGCATCGAGGCGGGCGAGCACCGTCTCGACCAGTGCATTCATCAACTGTTCAGCCAGCAAGCGGCAGCCCGTGGCGATGCGCCGGCGCTGACCTTTGCCGGTGAAACCCTGAGCTACCGCGAACTCGACGCCCGCGCCAACCGCCTGGCCTGGATGCTGCGCGAGCGTGGCGTCGGACCGCAGGTGCGCGTGGGCCTGGCGCTGCCGCGCTCGCTGGAAATGGTGATCGGCCTGCTGGCGATCCTCAAGGCCGGCGGCGCCTATGTGCCGCTGGACCCGGAATACCCGCTGGACCGTCTGCACTACATGATCGAAGACAGTGGCGTCGGCCTGCTGCTCAGCGATGCGGCGATGTTCGAAGCCCTCGGCGAATTGCCCGCGAGCGTGGCGTGCTGGTGCCTGGAAGATGACCTGCCGGTGCTCGCCAACTACCCGGCCGATGAGCCGCCCTTTATCAGCCTGCCGCAGCACCAGGCGTACTTGATCTACACCTCCGGCTCCACCGGCAAGCCGAAAGGCGTGGTGGTGTCCCACGGTGAAATCGCCATGCATTGCGCGGCGGTGATCGAGCGCTTTGGCATGCGCCCTGATGACTGCGAGTTGCACTTCTATTCGATCAACTTCGACGCTGCCACCGAACGCTTGCTGGTGCCGCTGCTCAGCGGCGCCCAGGTGGTATTGCGGGCTCAGGGCCAGTGGGATGCAGAAGAAATCTGCGCGCTGATCCGCACCCATCGCATCAACATTCTGGGCTTCACGCCGAGCTATGGCAGCCAGTTGGCGCAATGGCTGGCGACCCAGCAGCAGACCTTGCCGGTGCGCATGTGCATCACCGGTGGCGAAGCGCTCACTGGCGAACACCTGCAGCGCATCCGCGCCGCGTTCCAGCCGCAGGTGTTTTTCAACGCCTACGGCCCGACAGAAACGGTGGTGATGCCGCTGGCCAGCCTCGCGCCCGAGCAGTTGGAGGAGGGCGCTGCGAGCGTGCCGATCGGCAGCATTATCGGTGACCGCGTGGCCTATATTCTCGACGCCGACCTGGCGTTGGTGCCGCAAGGCGCGACCGGCGAGTTGTACGTCGGTGGGGCGGGTCTCGCCCAGGGTTATCACCAGCGTCCGGGCATGACCGCCGAGCGGTTTGTCGCCGACCCGTTTGCCCACAATGGCGGGCGCCTGTACCGCACCGGCGACCTGGTGCGCCAACGCGGCGATGGCCTGGTGGAGTACCTGGGGCGTATCGACCATCAGGTGAAGATTCGCGGTTTCCGTATTGAACTGGGCGAGATCGAGACCCGCCTGTTGGAACACGCGGCCGTGCGCGAAGCCGTGGTGCTGGCGCTGGATGCGCCGAGTGGCAAACAGTTGGTGGCGTACCTGGTCAGCGATGCCGAGCACGGCGCATTACGCGATGCGCTCAAGGCTCACCTCAAGGCGCAACTGCCGGACTACATGGTGCCCGCGCACCTGATTGTGCTCGACAGCATGCCGCTGACCGCCAACGGCAAACTCGACCGTCGCGCTTTGCCGCAGCCGGACCCGGAAGCCAACCGCCAACAATACGTGGCCCCGCGCAACGAACTTGAAAGCACGTTGGCCGCCATCTGGTGCGCTGTGTTGAATGTGCAGCAAGTCGGTCTCGACGATAACTTCTTTGAGCTGGGCGGCGACTCGATCCTGTCGATCCAGGTGGTCAGCCGTGCGCGGCAGGCCGGGATTCACTTCAGCCCCCGCGACCTGTTCCAGCACCAGACCGTGCAAACCCTGGCGGCGGTCGCCACGCGCTCCGAGCAGGTCACGGCCGAACAGGGTGTGTTGACCGGCACCTCCGGGCTGACGCCGATCCAGCACTGGTTCTTCGACACTGAGATCCCACAGCGCCAACACTGGAACCAGGCGCTGGTCCTCAAGCCGCTGCAACTGCTGGTGCCGCATCGCCTGGAGCAAGCCTTGCTGG
Organism: Pseudomonas sp. A39; assembly: GCF_058145955.1. Classification (NCBI taxonomy): domain Bacteria; kingdom Pseudomonadati; phylum Pseudomonadota; class Gammaproteobacteria; order Pseudomonadales; family Pseudomonadaceae; genus Pseudomonas; species Pseudomonas sp. A39. Next base: position 100,640 of record NZ_JBYVMD010000003.1, on the reverse strand, counting down.
CGGTGCTGGAACACCACGACGCCCTGCGCCTGAGCTTCTCCCAGCGTGACGCGCACTGGCATGCCGAGCACCTGGCCGTGCCGCAAGGCGGCGTACTGAAGCAGGCGCAAGTGCGCGATATGGCGCAATGCACCGCGCTGTTCACCGACACCCAACGCAGCCTCGACCTGCAACACGGCCCGCTGCTGCGCGCCTTGCTGGTGGACGGGCCCGAGGGGCAGCAACGCCTGCTGGTCGCGATCCATCACCTGGTGGTGGACGGCGTGTCGTGGCGGGTCTTGCTGGAAGATTTGCAAACGGTTTACCGCCAGTTGAGCGACGGCCAGTCCGTCAGCCTGCCGGCCAAGACCAGTGCCCTGCGTGAGTGGGCCGCGCGTTTGCAGGCCTACGCCGGCAGTGAATCCCTGCGTGAAGAATTGAGCGTCTGGCAAGCGCAGTTGGCGGGCCCTGATGTGGCGTTGCCGGTGGCCCGCCCGCAAGGTTCGCTGCACAACCGCGATGCCGACACCGTCAGCGTGCGCCTGGATGCCGAGCATACGCGTCAGCTATTGCAACAGGCTCCGAGCGCCTACCGCACCCAGGTCAACGATCTGCTGCTGACGGCCTTGGCCCGTGTGCTGTGCCGCTGGAGCGGCCACGCGTCGGCGCTGATCCAGTTGGAAGGCCACGGCCGCGAAAGCCTGTTCGATGACATCGACCTGACCCGCAGCGTCGGCTGGTTCACCAGCGCCTACCCGCTGCGCCTCACTCCGCACGCTGCTCAGGGCGACTCGATCAAGGCGATCAAGGAACAACTGCGCTCTGTACCGCATAAAGGCTTGGGCTACGGCGTGCTGCGCTACCTGGCCGATGATCTGTGCCAACAGAGCATGGCCGTCTTGCCGAGCGCGCAGATCACCTTCAACTACCTCGGCCAGTTCGACCAGAGCTTCGGCGCCGATGCGCTGTTCCACCCCTTGGATGAATCCGCAGGCCTGGCCCATGACCCGGACGCGCCGCTGCCTAACGAGTTGAGCGTCGACAGCCAGGTCTACGGCGGCGAGTTGGTGCTGCGCTGGACCTTCAGCCGTGAACGCTTCGATCACGCTACCGTGCGCGAATTGGCCGAGGCGTATCTGGCCGAACTGCACAGCCTGACCCAGCACTGCCTGCAGGACGATGCCGGTGGCCTTACGCCGTCCGACTTCCCGCTGGCCCACCTGAGCCAGGTGCAACTCGACAGCTTGCCGGTACCGGCCACCGTTATCGAAGACGTCTACCCGCTGACCCCGATGCAGGAAGGCCTGTTGCTGCATACCCTGCTGGAGCCGGGCACCGGCCTCTACTACATGCAGGACCGCTACCGCATCAACAGCGCCCTGGACCCCGAGCGTTTCGCCCAGGCCTGGCAGGCGGTGATCGCCCGTCACGAAGCCCTGCGTGCCTCGTTCTGCTGGAACGTCGGCGAAGACATGCTGCAAGTGATCCACAAACCGGGCAGCACGCCGATCGAGTATCTGGACTGGAGTGCTGACCCGGAAAGCGAACAGGAACCGCGCCTGCAAGCGCTGCTCAAGCAAGAGCGCGAGGCCGGTTTTGATCTGCTCAACCAGGCACCGTTCCACCTGCGCCTGATCCGTGTTGGCGCCGAACGCTACTGGTTCATGATGAGCAACCACCACATCCTCATCGATGCCTGGTGCCGTTCGTTGCTGATGAATGACTTCTTCGAGATCTACATGGCGCTCGGCGAAGGCCGCGAAGCGCAACTGGCCACACCGCCGCGTTATCGCGACTACATCGCCTGGCTGCAACGCCAGAACCTCAACGAGGCTCGCCAGTGGTGGCAGCAGAACCTGCAAGGGTTCGAGCGCACCACGCCGATCCCGAGCGACCGGCCGTTCCTGCGTGAGCACGCGGGTCACAGCGGCGGCATGGTGGTGGGCGATTGCTACACTCGTCTCGACGCCTGCGATGGAGCACAACTGCGCGAACTGGCCCAGGCCCATCAGCTGACCGTCAACACTTTCGCCCAGGCGGCGTGGGCGCTGGTGCTGCGGCGCCTGAGCGGTGATCGCGACGTGCTGTTCGGCGTCACCGTGGCCGGGCGCCCGGTGGAGATGCCCGAAATGCAACGCACCGTCGGCCTGTTCATCAACAGCATCGCGCTGCGGGTAAAACTGCCCGAGGACGACCAGCCTTGCAGCGTGCGCCAGTGGTTGAGCGGCCTGCTCGACAGCAATATGCAACTGCGCGAGTACGAATACCTGCCGCTGGTGACGATCCAGGAACACAGCGAACTGCCCAAGGGCCAGCCGCTGTTCGACAGCCTGTTCGTGTTCGAAAATGCCCCGGTGGAAGTCTCGGTGCTGGACCGCGCACACAGCCTGAATGCCACCTCGGACTCCGGCCGCACCCACACCAACTTCCCGCTGACCGCCGTGTGTTATCCGGGCGATGACCTCGGTTTGCACCTGTCCTACGACCAACGCTACTTCGACGAAACCACCGTGCAAGGCATGCTTGGCGAGTTCAAGCGCCTGCTGCTGGCGCTGGTGCAGGGCTTCCACGGCGACATGGCCGACCTGCCGCTGATTGGCGAGCAGGAGCGCGAGTTCCTGGTGGATGGTTGTAACCAGAGCGAACATCAGTATCCGCTGGAGCGCAGCTACATCGAGCTGTTCGAAGAGCAGGTGGCCGCGCATCCGCAGCGCATCGCCGCCAGTTGCCTCGACCAGCAATGGACCTATGACGAACTGAACCGTCGCAGCAACGGCCTCGGCCACGCGCTCATCGCAGCGGGTGTCGGCCTCGATCAACCGGTGGCGCTACTCGCCGAACGCAACCTCGACCTGCTGGGCATGATCATCGGCAGCTTCAAGGCCGGTGCCGGCTACCTGCCGCTCGACCCGGGCCTGCCGAGCCAGCGTTTGCGCAGCATCATCGACTTGAGCCGCACGCCGTTGCTGGTGTGCACCGAGGCGTGCCGCGAGCAGGCCATCGAGTTGCTGGACGGTTTCGACTGCCAACTGCTGGTGTGGGAAGAAATACCGGCGCGTGGCGAAAACCCTGGGATCTACAGCGGCCCGGACAACCTCGCCTATGTGATCTATACCTCGGGCTCCACCGGCCTGCCCAAGGGTGTGATGGTGGAACAGCGCGGCATGCTCAATAACCAGTTGAGCAAGGTGCCATACCTGGCCTTGAGCGACGCGGATGTGATTGCGCAAACCGCTTCGCAGAGCTTCGACATTTCCGTGTGGCAATTCCTCGCCGCGCCGCTGTTCGGCGCACGGGTGGATATCGTGCCGAACACCCTCGCCCACGATCCACAGGGCCTGCTGGAACATGTGCAGGCCCAGGGCATCACCGTGCTGGAAAGCGTACCGTCGCTGATCCAGGGTATGTTGGCCCAGGACCGTATCAGCCTGGACGGCCTGCGTTGGATGCTGCCGACCGGTGAAGCCATGCCGCCGGAACTGGCGCACCAATGGCTGCTGCGCTACCCGCAGATAGGTTTGGTGAACGCGTATGGCCCGGCGGAATGCTCGGACGATGTGGCGTTTTACCGCGTCGACCTGGCCTCGACCCGTGGCACTTACCTGCCGATTGGCACGCCGACCGACAACAATCGTTTGTACCTGCTCGATGGTGCGTTGGAGCTGGTGCCGCAAGGTGCTGTCGGCGAGTTGTGTGTCGCCGGGACCGGCGTCGGTCGCGGTTATGTCAGCGACCCGCTGCGCACCGCGCCGGTGTTTGTGCCGAACCCGTTCGGTGCACCCGGCGAACGCCTCTACCGCACCGGTGACCTGGCGCGCCGCCGCAGTGACGGTGTGCTGGAGTATGTTGGTCGCGTCGACCACCAGGTGAAGATTCGCGGCTACCGCATCGAACTGGGTGAAATCGAAGCGCGCCTGCACGAACAACCGGAAGTGCGCGATGCGGCGGTGGGCGTGCAGGAAGGCGTTAACGGCAAGCATCTGGTCGGCTATCTGGTGGCCGCGGATGCAGCACTGAACCCAGGCGAGCGCCTGGACCGCATCAAGCAACGCCTGCGGGCCGAACTGCCGGAATACATGGTGCCGCTGCACTGGCTATGGCTCGACCGCCTGCCGCTCAACGCCAACGGCAAACTCGACCGCAAGGCCCTGCCGGCGCTGGAGATCGGCCAGTTGCACAGCCAGGACTACCTGGCACCGCGCAACGAACTGGAAACCACCCTGGCCGCTATCTGGGCCGAGGTGCTGAAAGTCGACAGGGTAGGGGTGCAGGACAACTTCTTTGAACTGGGCGGGCATTCGTTGCTGGCCACGCAGATTGCCTCGCGGGTGCAGAAAACCCTGCAACGGGATGTGCCGCTGCGGGCGATGTTCGAGTGCAGCACGGTGGCGGAGTTGGCTGAGTATATCGAGGGGTTGGCGGGGAATGAGATCAGTGCCGAGAAGGTGGATCGGTTGAGTGATTTGATGGCGGAGTTGGAGGGGTTTTGAGGCGGCCGTTGGTCGGCTACGGCGTGGAATTTCGTCAGAACTGTTAACTCTGACAGTAGGCATGAACGCATCAAATAGAACTCACTAGAGGGAGATCCTCGGCCTTAGATCTGGCCGAGGATAATAGGTCCTGAACACGGAGTTCTTATCATGGCTAAAAAAATCTCAACGCCGAACGTTTCCCCAAAGACGCTCAAAGCGCCAAAGTCCGCAGCGCTGGAGGTGGACAGTCCGTTACTTTCCAGTGAAGTGAACGGAACAGTGTCTACCTCAAGAATGAAGGGGTCATACCTGACATTCGATCCGCGAATGGATGAGGACAAACCCATTACTGTCACGTTCCACACAAAGGAAACGCCTGGACCGGTGTTCGAGGATATTGAGTATCCAGGCGCTGAACCAGGCGTAGGAAAGACTGAAATCCCTCTGCATTACATGACGGCGGCGATGGGATACACGCTCGTAATAACGTATACCGGTACAGTCAATGGGCAAGCTGCCGCTTCTTTGGATAAAGAGGTGTTGATGGAGTTTTACCCTGCGAACGAAGGCAAAGAATTCGCCCCTTACTTTCTCCACGAAAAAATGGTTCAAAATACACCTACCTTTGATATGCACGATTTCAAAGGGGATGGGATTGTTAAAACGAAGGTTCCTTATCTTGCCCAAGTAGGCGATAAGTTTTACTGCACGCTCGTTACGCAGCAATTTAGCGGGATGCCCGTTTTCTACAAAGTGGCTTATGGATATCGGTTAACGGATCAGGATATCGCTTTGGGCGAGCTTACTCACGCTGTCAGTCGTGCTTGGCTGGCACGGCAAATACCACGCTATGAATCAATGACCCTGCAATGTGCCTATATAACGAGTGGCTTAGAGGCGCAGCCTCCAGCCGACGTGACTAATCCTGATGAGAAGACACTTCTTCCGAGGAATGCCCTTCAAATCCAACATCGCCGTACTGCTGCTTTTATTGGGGATCAAGGCCTTGATCTTCTGCCTGCGCATCTGCGGCAATCCGTGCTTTTCAACGATGAGTGGTACCTCAACCCGGAACTCACCACGCGGGGTGGGAATGTATATATTCCTGACTTGGAGACTTATGCAGACGACCAAATCTGTTTTTATGTGAGCGGGTCGGATTATGGGAACAAGCCGCTTGGCTGCGTGACAATTAAACACGACGGGGAACCGGCAACCACCGAGTTATCGCCCTGTGTCATTGCCTGCTTTTTTAACACGCCGATGGCACTGACCTACACCGTTCAGTTCCCCCACAGTAATGGCCCACAACAATCCCCTGAACGAGTGATTAACGTGTTGCTGCCCCGATTTCCCCTCTCTGGGATCGAACAGGCAACGGGCGATATCCTTGATCTCAGTACATTCGCAATGGACGCGACGGCTTTTGTGCCTGTCTGGGACTATGCCGAGTGTTCGAATCTTTGTTGGATGTGGATCACGGGCGAACGTGAAAACGGCAGCGCGTACCGGTTCGACATTTTGTCTGATGCACCTGTCACCGAGGACTGGAAGGTGCATGGCGTGGATGCGCGGATCCCAAGGGAAGTATTGCTACAGTTGGCCGATTGCAGTGAATTCAAACTGCACTTCGCGGCGAGCTTCTGTGAAGCCACCGCCCTGGCGGACGCCTATGAGTTTCCCGCGCAGGCATTCAACATCGAGCAGGAACCTCTGGTGCTGGCGGCGCCCAAAGTGACGGAAGCGGTCGGCACCGACTTGACTGCCTGGAATGGGCGCGAGGGCGTCCATGTCGAAGTGAGTTACACCGGCAAACACCCCAAGCACAGTATCAGCCTGTGTTGGGAGAGACCGGAGGGTACCTGCTGGCCGTTGGCCTCCAAGCCCGGCTGTGCTGTGGGTGCAGTCATTTTCTCACTACCGCGGGAAGCGGTTATCGAGAGCATGGGCAAAACAGTGGCGATCACCTACACCGTGACCACGGCGTGCAAGGTGCAGACATCACTGCCGTTGAATGTGAAGATCAGCAAACCTGTGCGTCTGCCGACGCCGGTTGTCCCACAGGCCACGCCACCGGTCGTGCAGGGTGGCATTCTGGATCTGGCCACCTTTTCAGGCGATGCGTCCATCACCGTGGAAAAATGGTGGTTTGCCCTGGCGGGCCAGCGAGTATGGCTAAAGTGTTCGGGCATTAGAAAGGATGGGAATGCTCACACCTTCTACGTATTGAAAGGCACAAGGCTGACGGACGAACAGGCCAAGAACGGGCTTGTGGAGTGGATGAGTCGACATGAGCTGGACGCGTTAAGACACGACACACCTCTGATAGTCACCTGTGTCACTGCACTCTATGACAGTGAACTTGAAGCAGATTCGATTGTTTTCCCGACGCTGCGCGTGATTATCAGAAAACCACTTGAATGTAAGACAGAAGATTTCGAATCACTGCCGTTGGAGCGTTTTGGCGCGGGCAACAGTGTGCAGACCCCGTTGATGAAAATAACCTTTCAGTCCGGATCGGGTGTGGCAGGCATTGTCACGTATGGCAATGACCCGTTCTATTCGGGCAAACATTTTGTCATGTGTGAAAACGAGGGCGACCAAGATCCGCCACAATTACATCGTATTGATTTCCCTCACGCCCTGGAGTCCATCAGGTTCGCGTGGTCGTGGAAACAGGCTCCCGCGACGCTCATTTTTTATAATCAGGCAGGCGGTGTGATTACCAAGCTTGATTACGATGACGATTGGCGAGGGGGATTCTGGGTTGATTATGTAACGGAACCGGGGACGGCTATTGCATGGATGACGATTCTGGTGAGGGACTACTCGTTTATTGACAACTTCAAAATGTGTTATCGAGTTTGAACCGGGGGCGCAGTGCGATGTTCGTCACGGACGCTGGTGAGTAAAAGACTGGCGTTCCGTTAGAACTGTCAATTCTGACAGTAGGCAAGGTTTCTGTTCCCTGCGTTAGATAACCGGAGTTCCCGGCCGGTCAGGCCCGCTTCGATCGTTATCTAACGTTGGACAGGAGTCTTATCGTGGCTAAAAAAACCATTCCTAAGCAAACTTCATCCACTCCACCCGTCAAACCGCCCCCCCGCCTGCCAAAAAAGCCTAAGGCGCAATTGCCCTTTCCGATTATCGCGTTCGCGGCGAATAACAGTGTGCTGTATCCCATCGATGCGATTGATGGGACGTGGGCCACGCTGACCCTGCCTACGGGCGCGACTGACCGCAGATTTTTCATGGCTATCAAGGGCCAGGTCGAACCTGCATTCGATCCCGTCTTGGTTGATGACGATGAGGATGTAGTACCGATTGCTGCGCCGTCCCTCAGTTTGATGATCGGGCATACGGTACTGATGTGGTACACCGCGCGGGTAGAAGGGAAGGAGAAGACCTCCTTGGTGTTGGAGCTGGAGGTTCAGCACATCAGGGAGGTACATCTCGCGGGGTCCAGGCCGGAGTTTGTACACGCTGAGTATGAGTGGAGCACGTGGTGGCTGTGGATGAGTGATTTCGAGGGCGATGAGACGATCACGATCGACGCCTGGCCGATGATCCAGCCCGGGCAGCGCTTGTTTGTTACCGTGGCCGGCGATCAGCATCAGGCGCCTTACCCCTTTATCTGGGTAGTCTATGACCATGTGGTGACGGAGGCCGAAGCGCATGCCGAGCATGTGTTTGAACTCGAACTGTCGCGCCGCTGGATGTCACAGCGCCAGGACTACTCGGCCCTGACGATCCACTTTGGGGTGATCTGGGACGGCACGGAGCCCGTGCCGCCGGATCCGGGAGATCCGCATCTGGAAAACCCATTGCCCACCAACGCCCAGGATTTCCACCTGCGCACTACCACGTTGTTGCGCGTTGACCCTGGGTTGGATTTACCGCCGCCGCATTTGCGTGAATCAACGGAGTGCACGCCAGGTCACTGGGTGCTCAACCCGGTCAACAGTGCTTCCGGTGGGCATGCGGACGTTACCTACGACTGGATAGCACCGGGAGACCACGTTTGCGCCTACGCATCCGGCCCGGGGCTGGAGACACAGCCGCTCGGCTGCAAGGACGTGAAAAAGGGCGAAACCTCGCTGGGATTTGAGGTCGCGCCGTGGATTATCGCTGCGCTGTTCAACCAGACGTTAACGTTGACCTATACCGTGAGTTCCAACGGGAGCGATCCGCAGCACTCCCCCGAACGTGTCATCAAGGTCCTTGAACCTTTGCTGACCGTGCCGGAGATCGCAGAGGCGACAGCGGGCATTGTGGACCTCAATACCTTCAATGGTAACGCAACAGGCGTGGTGCCCATTTGGGAGTACGCGGCGCGGGGAGAATGCTGCTGGATGTGGATCACCGGCACGCTTGAGGGCGGTGGTGCCTATCGGTTTGACGTGTTTGAGGATGAGCCGCTTACGTCCGAGTGGCTGCATGATGGGGTGAACACGCCGATCTCTAGAGCTGATCTGCAAACGTTGGCGGACTGCAGCGATTTCGTACTGCATTTCGCGGCGAGCTTTGATGGGCAGTGTGAACGCGCGACGGCTATTGAGTTCCCGTCGAGAACCTTCACCATCGTGCAGGAAGACCTGGTCTTGGTCGCACCGACCGTACGCGAAGCCGTGGGTAACCAACTGACGATTTACAACGGCAGAGAGGGCGTGACGGTGCGGGTGAAATATCCGAGCATCAGTGATCACCAGCAAATCCGCGTGTGCTGGAAACGGACAGACGGGACCTGCCTGCCCCTCGCCTCCCAGCCAGGTAATCATGCGCTGGGCCATGTGGACTTCAGCATCCCGCGTGAGGCGGTGATTGAGGCTGCCGGTGAAACGGTCACGATCAACTACACGGTAACGAGTGCGTGCAAACTTGCGACCTCCGAGTGTCTGGCGTTGCACATCAGCCTGCCGGTGCGTTTGCCCACGCCTGGGGTGCCACAGGCAACGCCGCCAGCGACCCAGGGCGGTATTTTGGACCTGCGTACCTTTGCAGGCGATGCCAGCATCACCGTGGAAAAATGGTGGTTCATCCTGTTAGGGCAGGTGGGTTGGCTTGAGTGCCGAGGCACCCAGGAAGATGGCGCTTCCTACACCATTCATGTGATGGTCAACCAGCCGATCAACGCGAATGATCTGGCCAATGGGTTGTCACGCGTGCTCAAACGCGATGAGTTGAACAAACTGCGCAACAGGACGCCGTTGGACGTCGTATTCAAGTGCACCACAAAGGTCGGCGGCCATGCAGGGCGCGCGGTCGAGTTTCCACTTTTGCACTTGGAATTTCGTAAGGCGTTTTACGACTACACGGATTTTGATCCGGACGGTAAAGGTTGGAACGGCTGGCAAAGAGGCTTGGGCGCCGCCTCCCCGGCTGATTTGGTACATGAGCATGAAGCGGGGCCGCCTCCAGGGCCGAACCCGGTACATTTCCTGAAGGACTGGGGGTATACCGACACGAGGGATCCTGCTACCCAGAGTGAGAAAATGTACAAGGAGTTCAATGAACTTGAACAGGGGCGTACTTACACGTTCAGGGCCAGAGTTCGTGACAGTTACGGCTTTGCTTATAAACCCCGCTTGGTACTGCTGGCGAACGGAACTGAGATTAGCCCGATTGTAGAGCCGGGCCTTGCTTGGCAATTCATCGAGGGGGTGTTCACCGCCAGGTCAACCTCAACTCGGCTCAGTTTTGATAATCGCCGAATGGGGATTGCGCCCGGCAATGATTACGACGTTGAGTCGTTTCTCATAGAGGAGGTCTGATCAGATAACGCGGAAGGAATCAGGACAGGCCTCCATTTGAGGGAGGCCTTTTCTTTGCAGGCTTATTTAGGCCCGAGGATCTTCACCAACTTATCCGGCGAAGGCGCCCCCTGCTGTTGCTGCAAGCCACCCTTGTCATCCAGATAGAAAATCGCCGGCGTCGCCGACAATTCCAGTTCATCCATCAACTTCATATTGGCATCGAGCTTGGCCTCGATATCCGCCGGGATCTTGGCCAACGCCTGCAACTTGCTGCCCTTGCCGGCGGCTTCGTGTTCTTCCAGGGCTTTCTGCGGGTCTTTGGCCGCGAACAGCGCGGCGGATTTGCCTGGGCTGTCTTCGCGGATGATGCCGACCATGATGTGGCGCAATTGCACCTTGCCGGCTTTCACCCAAGGACGGGCTTGTTCCCAGAACATATTGCAGTAAGGGCAGTTGGGGTCGCTGAACAAGTAGACGATGCGTGGGGCTTTAACGTCGCCGTCCTGGATCCAGCTGCTTTTTTCCATCTTGGCCCAGACTTCCTTGGCCATCGGTGCGTACACCAGTTTTTCCAGCGGTGCGCTGCTGAGGTCATTGCCCTGGGCGTCGTACAGGTTGCCGGCGATCACGCTTTTGCCGTCGGCGGTCAGGTACAGGGCCATGCCCCGGTTCTGGTATTGGGCGGCGTAGCCGGTGAGGCCGCTGGGGGCGTCGAATGTGCCGAGGATCCTGGCGCCTTTGGCCTCGATCTGTTTGATCGGTGCCGGCCAGTCGTCGGCCTGGGCCAGGGTGGCGGCAAGCGTCAGCGGCAGCAGGGTCAGCAGGTGGCGGAGGCGGGGCATGTCGGTTTCCTTGTGGCGGCAGGAGCGGTGTCGAAGGGTTCCATGGCACGGGCCAGGCTGGCCTGGGACAGTTCGCCCAGGTGGCTGTTGATCAGGCGTCCGTCGGCGCGGTAGAACAAGGTGGTGGGCAGGGCCATTGAGCCCACGGCCTGGCCGAGGCGGCCGCTGGCGTCGAACAGCACGTTGTCGAGGGTCAGGCCTTGGGTGGCGAGGAAGGTGCTGACGCTTTGCATGCTTTCGGCCTGGTTGACGAACAGGAAGGTCACGTCGGGGCGTTGGTGCTGGGCGCGTTCGAGTACCGGCATTTCGCGGCGGCATGGCGGGCACCAAGTGGCCCACAGGTTGATCACCAGCGGGCCACCCTTGTAGTCGGCCAGTTGCACCACGTCGCCATTGGCATTGCGCAAGGTGATGTCCGGCAGTTGCGAGCCTTTGTCATACAGGTTCAGGGACACACTGGTCATACCCCAGAACACCAGGCCGGTGATTACGCCGGCACTCAGCGGTTTGCGCAGCGCCGGGCGCCGCCAACCGTAGGCCAGTGCGCCCAGGACCAGCGCGATCACGCCGGGCCAGGCGAGAAAACCGCCGTCGCGCAGGTCGACCATCTGCAGCCAGTCGTAGCTGTAGTCGCTCCAGTACATCAGTACAAAACTGACGCGGGCGACCAGCATGCCCAGCAGGAACAGGCTGAACAGCACCGATTCCGGGTTTTCACCGCCACGCTTGGCCACGCGCCAGCCCACCAGGGTGGCGATAATCAGCGCACTGATCAGCAGGATGTGATTCAGGGCGATGGCGAAGGTGCCGATGGTCAGGGTCAGCATCAGAGGGCGTCCCGGGTTTGCGTCCAGCGTTGCAGGAAAGTGGCGGCATCCACTTCGCCGGTGATGCGGTGGGCGCGGCGTTCTTCACCGTCCGGGCCGATCCACACAAAGCTCGGTGGGCCGGGGACTTTGTAGCGGCCGAGCAGCTCGCGGCTGGCGGCGTTGTCAGCGGTGACGTCCAGGCGCAGCAGGCGTACGTCCTTCAGGGCATCGAGTACTTCAGGTTTGCCGAACACCTGTTTTTCCATGATCTTGCATGCCACGCACCAGTCGGCGTAATAGTCGACCAGCACCCACTGGCCTTGGGCCTTGGCGCTGTCGAGTTGGCTTTGTAGCACGGCCGGGTCGTTGAGGGTCATGAAGGCGTCGTGGGCGGTGGGAGCGGCGGCGGCCCGCGAGCCGCTGTAGACCTTCAGCGGTTGCCACAGGTCATCGCTGCCCCCCGCGGCGCCCACCACCAGCACGGCGCCCCACAGGCCCAGCACCAGGGAGCCGGCGCCGAACACTTTGGCGGCCAGGCCGTACTCGCGGGCCAGGGTCCAGCCGCTGTAGGCCATCACCAGCGCGAGTGCGCCCCATAAACCGATCCACAGGTTTTCGCCGACCACCGGGCGAATCATCCACACAGCGGTGCCGAGGAACAGGAAACCGAAGATACCCTTGAGCACGTTCATCCAGGTGCCGGGTTTGGGCAGGAAGCGATTGCCCACGGTCACCAGCAGCAACAGCGGAATACCCATGCCGATGCCCATGTAGAACAGAATCAAGCCCCCGTGCAGTGCATTGCCACTTTGCGCGATATACAGCAGCACGCCCGCCAGTGGCGCGGTCATGCAGGGGCCGACCAGCAGGCCGGACAGCGCGCCGAGTACGCCCGCGCCCATCAGGCTGCCGCCGCTTTGCTGGCGGCTGACGTTGTCCAGGCGGTCACGCAGGAACGCCGGCAGTTGCAGTTCGAAGAAGCCGAACATCGGCAGGGCCAGGATCACAAACAACGCGGCGAAACTGCCGAGGATCCAGGGGGTTTGCAACAGCGCGGCGAGGTTGCTGCCGAGCAACGCGGCCAATACACCCAGTGCGGCATACACCAGCGCCATGCACACCACGTAGCTGCTGGCCAGGGCGAAGCCGCGACGCGGACTGGCGCCACTGCCCACCACCAGGCCGGCCAGGATCGGCAGCATCGGCAACGAGCAGGGGGCAAACGCCAACAACAGGCCAAGGCCGAAGAACACCAACAAGCTCCAACCCAGGCTGCGTTGTTGCAGGCCGCTGGCCAGGCTCTGGTCCTGGGCTTGGGCGGTAGCGGCGACTGCCGGGTTGCCGCCCAGGTCCACGGTGATCGACTGCGGTGGGTAGCACAGGCCCGCATCGGCGCAGCCCTGCCAGCCCAGCTTGACCTGGCCGGTGACCCCTGCCGGAATCTTCACTTCCAGGCCCTGGCGATACACTTGCTGCTCGCCGAAGAACTCATCGCTATGGGCTTCGCCCTGGGGCAGCGTCGGTTTTTCGACGAGGCCGTCGAATTTCATGCGTTGTTGGTACAGGTAATATCCGTCGGCAATCTGCCAATACAGCTGGGTCTCGCCACTTTCAAGACGTTCGGAGGTAAAGGTGAAGGCCTTGCCCACCGGGAGGAAATCGGGTTTGGTCTCAAACGGGTTGCCCGGCGAGGCCTGGGCGAACCCCGCGAAAAAAACCAGCAGGAAGGTAAACAGATACCGCATCGTCAAGCCTTAGTTCGTTGCAAGTAGGCACACAATGTGTGGCGTTGATTAACCGATGATTAACCCAGGCTATTCTAGAGGGAGTGTGGATCCTTTAGCGGCATAATCTGCGCTTAATCCGCTGCACTTTTAATCACCCCCATCTTTCATGAAGGGTTCACCATGCACGTACTGGTCTGTGAAGACGACGAACTGATCGCCAGCGGCATTGTGGCCGGCCTCACCGCCCAGGGTTTTACCGTCGAGCGCGTGGCCACGGCGGGCGCTGCACGCGCGATGCTCAAGGCGGCCACCTTCGACATCATGGTGCTTGACCTCGGCCTGCCGGATGAAGACGGCCTCAAGCTGTTGCAGCAGCAGCGCAGCCAGGGCCTGGAAATCCCGGTGCTGATCCTGACCGCACGGGACTCGGTGACCAACCGCGTCGACGGCCTGCAGGCCGGCGCCGACGACTACCTGCTCAAACCCTTCGACCTGCGTGAACTCGCCGCGCGCCTGCAAACCCTGTTGCGTCGGGTGGCGGGGCGCAGCGTCAACCTGATCGAGCATGGCCGCCTGGCCTACAACCCCAGCAGCCGCGAAACGTTCCTGGGCGGCCAGCCGGTGGACCTGTCGCGCCGCGAACAGGCGCTGCTGCAAGCCCTGCTGCACAACAAAGGCCGGGTGCTGTCCAGCGAGCAGCTCAAGGACAGCGTCTACGGCTTCAACGACGAATTGGAAAGCAACGCCCTCAACGTGCATATCCACCACCTGCGGCGCAAATTGGGCAATGGCATCGTCGAGACCGTGCGCGGCCTCGGGTACCGCCTGGGCCCGGCTGACGGGGGCGAGGACGCATCGTGAAAAGCCTGCGCCTGCGCCTGACGTTCAAGCTGGGCGCCGCTTTTGTGTTGATCTGGGCCCTGGCGGCGGCCTGGATGCTCAACGATCTGCGCAACCAGATGATGTTCTCCCTCGACCAGCGCCTGGTGGCGTCGGCGCGCATGGTGGCAGGCCTGACCGAGCAGATGCCGGGGCTGGCCAGTGTGAGCGGCGGTGCGCATTTCAGCGCCGAACAGCTGCACGTACCCGGCGGCATGGCCTGTCAGGTCAGCTCCTTGCGTGGCGAAGTCCTGGCGCGCAGCCATACCACTCCAGAGGAGGGGCTGGAGTCGCGCAAGAGCGGTTTCCGGGACCAGGTCATCGATGGCGTGGGCTGGCGCAGTTTTACCTTGTCCCGTGGCGATCTGTTGATCACCACCGCCGACCGCCAAGTGGAACGTGAGGCGCTGAACCTGTCGATCCTGCTGGCGGCGTCGGTGCCGGTGGGCGTGGCGATGCTCGGCTGCCTGTGCCTGCTGTGGCTGGGTATCGGCCAGAGCCTGCTGCCGCTCAATCGCATGCGTGACGCCTTGATGCGCCGCAGTGCCGACTCCCTGGAGCCGCTGCAGATCCACCCGTTGCCCAGCGAACTCAAGCCGCTGCTCGACACCCAGAACCAACTGTTGCAACGCATCGCCAAGACCATCGAACGCGAACGCCGCCTGACCGGCGACGCTGCCCACGAACTGCGCAGCCCGCTGACGGCGATCAAGACCCACCTGCAAGTGGCGCGCATGACCGAAGGCGCGGCCCGCGACCAGTCCCTGGCCCATGCCGAGGAGGGCGCCGACCGCCTGCACCGGACCCTTGAGCAATTGCTGTTACTGGCACGGGTGGAGGGCAGCCTGTCCTTCGACGATGGGTTGCAATCGAGTGCCGAGGAAGTGGCGCGGTTGGCCATCCAGGATGCGAACGCCGGCGACAATTCGCGCATTGACCTGATCCTGCCGGATAACCTTTCCGGCGCCCCCGTAGAAATGCCGGTGGGCCTGGCGGTCGCCGCCTTGCGCAACCTGTTGGACAACGCTTTGCGCCACACACCGGCGGACACCCGGGTGGAGCTCAGCGTGTTCACCTCTGCCGATAACGTGGTGTTCCGCGTGCGTGACCACGGCAAGCAGATCTCCACCGAGGACTTGCAATACCTGACCCAACGCTTCTGGCGCAATGGCAACAGCGAAGGCTGCGGCCTGGGCCTGGCGATCGTGCAAGCGATTGTGCAGCGCTGTTCCTGCTCCTTGAAGTTCGACAGCCAGCCCGACGGCCTGCGCGTCGATTTGGGCATGCCGCTGCGGCGCTGATCACTTTTCTCTCACGTGCCAAATAGTTACCGCCCTCCTGGGGTTCAAATCTTCAGGATGGCGGTAATTTTTTTGCGCTTGAACGGGCTGAACGACTCGGCCTGTATTGAAAAGGACGGTTCTTATGTTGGTCATCGATACCAGTTTCCCAGCCAAAGGCTTTAACGAACGTAACGGCGAGCCGGTGCGGCAGGTGATCCTGCATTACACCGCCGCACCTTTTGGCTCCTCCCTGCGCACCCTGACTCAGGATGGGGTCAGTGCGCACTACTTGCTGCCCGACCCTGATGAGCCCAGTTACCGGGCTGCTGGCTATGAAGAGTTGCGTGTCTTTCGCCTGGTGGAGGAAGGCAAGCGCGCCTGGCATGCCGGCGTGAGCCATTGGGCGGGCCGCGATAACCTCAATAGCCGCTCGATTGGCATCGAGATCGTCAACCTGGCGCGGGATGATGGCGGGGTGTTTACGTTTCCGGCCTACGGGGAGGAACAAATCGAGGTGTTGATTGCGTTGGTTCGCGACGTTCTTGGGCGTTACCCGCAGATCGGCCCCACCGACATCCTCGGGCACTCGGACGTGGCGTACGGGCGCAAGAGCGATCCGGGGCCTCGGCTGCCGTGGCGGTGTTTGCATGAGGCGGGGGTAGGGGCCTGGTTTGATGAGGCGACGCGGGCCATGTATCAGCGGCGGTTTTGCCTTGGGTTACCGCCTGAGGTCGAGGTGGAGCGGGCGTTTCAGCGTTATGGGTATGCGCCGGCAAAGAATCGGCAGGCATTCGAGCAGAGGACGCGGGCGTTTCAGATGCACTTTCGGCCGCGGGATTATTGTGGGTTCCTGGATGCGGAGACTTGCGCGATTTTGTATGCGCTGAATGAAAAATACCTTGGGTTATGAAGCTTGGCGCGGTTCAAATGTGTGGGCTTGCTCGCGAAAGCGGCCTGACAGCTCACCTGGATGTTGGATCAGACAAGGTACATATCCGTTATTTGGGTAACGGCTGCTATGGGTTCCGCTCTTACAGCGGGTCACTTCTGGAAGAGCGCCAAAAGTAACCCAAAACGCTTCGCCCCAACACTCGGCACCTCGCCTAGGCTCGGTGTGCCCGTAATCCGACAGGTATTTGGGGGGCCGCCTGAGATCAAAAGCCAAAGCGCGGCGGCCTTAGAGCCGACCGGGTTCTTGCTGCTGATCTCGGTCAAATGTGGGAGCGAGCAAGCCCATTCCCACACTTGGCTCCTCATCCATCAGTTAAAGATCGGTGGTGACTAAATCCCTCCCCTGCTGGTGCGTTTCCAGAACAGGAAATCCGTGCGCATGCCCCCTTGGGCCAGACGCCAGCGGATCGGCAGTTTGGTCACCATCATCAGCGTATTGAGGGATCGAGAAATGTCAGTCGCTACCAGCCGTATCGAAGACGCCCAGGTGCATGAAACGCTCTACCAGTTCGACGAAAACCCGCTGCTCGCCCGTCAGCGCCAGCAGGAGTCCAACGCCCGCAGCTACCCTCGGCGCATTCCCTTGGCGCTCAAGCGCGCCAAGGGGATTTACGTGGAAGACGTGGAGGGCCGCAGTTTCATCGACTGCCTGGCCGGCGCCGGCACCCTCGCGTTGGGGCATAACCACCCGGTGGTGATCGAGGCGATCCAGCAAGTGCTGGCCGATGAACTGCCGTTGCACACGCTGGACCTGACTACGCCGGTCAAGGATCAGTTCGTGCAGGACTTGTTCGGCCTGTTGCCGCCAGCGTTGGCGCGCGAAGCGAAAATCCAGTTCTGTGGCCCCACCGGCACCGATGCGGTGGAAGCCGCGTTGAAGCTGGTGCGCTCCGCCACCGGGCGTAGCACAGTGTTGTCCTTCCAGGGCGGTTACCACGGCATGAGCCAGGGCGCCTTGAGCCTGATGGGCAGCCTGGGGCCGAAGAAACCCTTGGGCGCGTTGCTCGGCAATGGCGTGCAATTCTTGCCGTACCCCTACGACTACCGTTGCCCGTTCGGCTTGGGCGGCGCGGAAGGGGTGCGGGTCAACCTGCACTACCTGGAAAACCTGCTGAATGACCCAGAGGCTGGCGTTTTGCTGCCGGCGGCGGTGATTGTCGAAGTGGTGCAGGGCGAGGGCGGTGTGATTCCGGCTGACCTGGACTGGCTGCGCGGTCTGCGCCGCATCACCGAACAGGCAGGTGTGGCGTTGATCGTCGATGAGATCCAGAGCGGTTTCGGTCGCACCGGCAAGATGTTTGCCTTCGAACACGCCGGCATCATCCCGGATGTGGTGGTGATGTCCAAGGCCATCGGCGGCAGCCTGCCGTTGGCGGTGGTGGTGTACCGCGACTGGCTCGACACTTGGCTGCCGGGCGCACACGCCGGGACTTTCCGTGGCAACCAGATGGCGATGGCGGCGGGTTCGGCGGTGATGCGCTACCTCAAGGACCACGACCTGGCCGGCCACGCGGCGGCCATGGGCGAGCGCCTGGGTGAACACCTGCGCATCCTGCAGCGCGACTTCCCGCACCTGGGGGATATCCGCGGCCGTGGGCTGATGCTTGGCGTGGAACTGGTTGACCCCAATGGCCCGCCAGACATCCAGGGCCACCCGCCCGTGCATCGCCAATTGGCGCCGCTGGTGCAGCGCGAATGCCTCAAGCGCGGGCTGATCCTGGAACTGGGCGGCCGTCATGGCAGCGTCGTGCGTTTCCTGCCACCGTTGGTGATCACCGCCACCGAAGTGGACCGCGTGGCGGATATCTTCGGACGTGCGTTGGCGGCGGCGGTTGCCAGCCTCTAATTTTTTTGCAACGTGGTACGTTTCTACAGGTATCAGTGCTGCGCGCGTTGCGCAGCCAGCCTTTCAGCGATGGAGAACAGCAATGACCTCAGTATTTGACCGCGACGACATCCTGTTTCAGGTAGTGGTCAACCATGAAGAACAGTATTCCATCTGGCCCGACTACAAGGCTGTGCCGGAAGGCTGGCGCACCGTGGGCAAGAGCGGCATGAAGAAAGAGTGCCTGGCGTACATCGAAGAGGTCTGGACCGATATGCGTCCGTTGAGCCTGCGCCAGAAGATGGACGGCGCTGCGCTGGCTTGAAGAGGGTGCGCTTACTGTGGTGAGCGGGCTTGTCCCGCGCTGGGCTGCGCAGCAGCCCCAAAGAAGCCGGGAGCGCTTCGCACTCCAGCGCGAGCAAGCTCGCTCACTACAATGATCCTGTTAACCGCAAGAACGCATTTCGGCGGTTACTGGGTGTAGAGGTAATCCGTCGCCAACGACGCCAGCGTCCGCACGCCCACCACCAACGCCGACTCATCCACAAAGAACCCCGGATTGTGGTTCGGTGCTGCCTTGCTCATGTCCTGATCCCTCGGCGTGACCCCCAGGAATACAAACAGCCCCGGCGCCTCCTTGGCATAAAACGAGAAGTCTTCGGCGCCGCCCACCAGTGGGCCCTGCACCACGTCATCCTTGGCCGCCCAGCGCAGGCTCGGCAGCATTTTCTCGGTCAATGCCGGGTTGTTGATGGTGGGGTCGTACTTCTCGATGATGGTGACTTCGGCCTTGGCGCCACCGCTTTCGGCGATTTTTTCCACGGTCTGCCGTACGTCCGCGTGCAGCTTCTGACGGATGCCGTAGTCATAGGAGCGAATGGTGCCGGTCATGTCCACCGACTCAGGGATGATGTTGTAGCGCGTGCCACCGTTGATGGTGCCAATGCTCACCACCGAGGGGAACGAGGAAATGTCGGTGCGGCGGCTGACCACGGTCTGCAAGCCAACGATGGTCTGCGCACCCACGGTGATCGGGTCGATGCCGTCCCAAGGGCGACCGGCGTGGGTCTGTTTGCCGAGGATCTTGATACGCAAATCATCCGAGCTGGCCAGGGTCGGTCCCGGGCGGTAGGCAATCTGGCCGGCGGGCACACCGGCCCACACATGCAGGCCGAATACCGCGTCTGGCTTGGGCGCTTTCATCACGCCTTCCTGCACCATCATTTTGGCGCCCCAGGTATTTTTGCCGTCGGGAATGAAATCACTCGGGCCTTCCTCGGCCGGTTGGAAGTAGAACACCACGGTGCCGGGCAGGCGCTCGCGCATGCCGGTCAGGATCTTCGCCGTGCTCAGCAGGATGGCGACATGGGCGTCGTGCCCGCAGGCGTGCATCACGTCGACTTCCTTGCCCAGGTAGGTGCCCTTGGCGTTGGAGGCGAAGGGCAGGTCGGCGACTTCCTTCACCGGTAGCGCATCCATGTCGGCACGCAGGGCGACGGTCGGGCCGGGCAGGGCGCCTTTCAGCACGGCGACCACACCGGTGCGGGCTACGCCGGTCTTGACCTCAAGGCCGAGGTCGCGCAGTTGTTTGGCGACCAACTCGGCCGTACGGGTTTCAGTGTTGCCCAGTTCAGGGTGGGCGTGAAGGTCGCGTCGGGTTTCCAGCAACGCCGGTTCAAGCGCTTTTGCCTGGGCGGCGATTTCCTCCCGGGCACTGTCCTGGCCGCTGCTGGCGGCAATCACGGCACTGCTGGCAACGGCGCACAGCGCGCCGAAAACCCACGTGTGTGTCAGACCGGTTAAACGCATAAGGACCTCTCCTGAGTTTATTGTTGTTGATCTTTCTCCTGCACCGTGCCGGCGGTCACCACCTGCACACTCAAGCGCGGCGTGGCCAGGTCAAGCCCGGCTTCGTCCAGATGACGCTTGAGCGACAGGTTGAACGCCCGCGACACTTCCCACTGCTTGATCGGCGCGGTCTTGAACCGTGCGCGCAGGATCGCGCTGCCCGACTCGAAACTTTCGACCCCCTGTATCTCCAGCGGCGACCAGATATTGCGGCGTTGCAGCGGGTCGTTGCGCATTTTCTGACCGACATCGCGCATCAGCTTGATGGCATCGTCAATGTCCATGTTGTAGGGGATCGCCACCCGGAAGATCGCGTAGCCGAACTCCCGCGAGTAGTTCTTGATGCTCTTGATCTCGCTGAACGGGATGGTGTGCACGATGCCGTCGATGTCGCGCAGGCGTACGGTGCGGATGGTCAAGCCTTCTACCGTCCCCAGGTGGCCGCCCACATCCACGTAGTCATCGATGGCCAGGGAGTCTTCGATGATGATGAACAGGCCGGTGATCAAGTCCGCCACCAGCGACTGCGCGCCGAAACCAATGGCCAGGCCGATCACACCGGCACCCGCCAACAGTGGCGTGACGTTCATGCCCATGTTCGCCAGGGCGACAATCGCTGCGATGATAAAGATGGTCACGAACAGCACGTTGCGGATCAACGGCATCATGGTCTGCGCTCGTGCGTTGGCCAGGCCTTTGCGCGAGCGGGTGAGGGCGTGGTGGATCGCCGTGTCGCTGAGGATCCAGATCAGCCAGGCGAACAGCAAGGTGCCGCCCAGGCCGAACAGCTTGACGCTGATTTCGTGGCCATCGCCTTCGGTAAAGCGAATCAGCGACAGGCCCCACACCCGCAGGCCCAACTCGATAAACACCAGCCACACCACCAGGTGGGCCAGGGTGTAGACGAAGCTTTTCAGGCGCTCGGAGTACAGCGCGTGTCGCTTGTGCCCGCGTTGCGGCTTGAGGGCGTGACGGCGGACCAGGCCGTTGATGACCATGCACAGCACCAGCAACACGGTGCACAACAGCGACTGACGCAAGGCGGTGCTGGTATCGCCGGCAGAGACAAAGGTGGCGAACAGCGAAATGCCCACCAGCAGCAATGCGGGGATGTACCAGAAGGAGCCGATGATTTCGATGGTGTCGCTGAGGGCCCTGCGGGTCAGGCGACGGGACAGCGGCTGGTTGCGGATCAGGTGGGCGATGGGCCGGCGGAAACGCAGGATAAACACACCGGTCGACAGCGCTGCCATCACATTGGCGATCGTCGCGGCGGTGTGTGACAGGTGCTGGCCCAGAGCCAGGACGAGACGCGGGTCGCTCAAGGCCTCACCGAAGGCGGCAAAGCTGCCGATCCACCACAGGGGACGGAACGCCTGGTGACGCAGGATGTACAGCGCGCGATGGCGATGCGGGCCGTCGAGCACCGAAAAGGCAATCACGCAGATGGCAGAGAAGCAGGTACCGACCACCAGCGCGTAGGCCAAGACCATCGCCAGGGATTTGCCCAGGGACGAGGGCAGGGCGTAGCTCAGGTAGACCGTGATCACCAGGGCGATCAGCCATGGGCCGAGCTTGCGCAACGCGAAGCGCACCATGTCCCAGGTACGTGGGTGTTGCGGCAATTCTTCGGGCAGGCCGAAGCGTTCGCGGACGCGGTGGCTGAGCCAGATCAGCGCGGCGGCGAGCAGGCTCCACACTGCCAGGATCAGGGCAAACCCGAAAATGATCGGCAGCCATTCGTTGGCCGGCAGCATCAGCGCACTGAGTTCTTCCTTGGCCAGGTCGACTTCGTTGGACCAACGCCCCACCGGGCTGTCTTCGCCGGAAAACTGCTGCTCAAAGCCCGACAGCGTACTGCCGATGAGCCCCAGTACGCCTTGCTCGGCGGCGGGCTGGGCTTTTTGCGTGGCGGCGCGCAGCTTTTTCAGGTCGCTCAGCAACTGAGTGCGCTGCTGGTCGTTTTCCAGGGTCTTGATCACCTCGTCCAACGACTGCCCCAGCGGCACGTCGGCCTGGGGCTGGGTTTTGCTGTTGTTACCCAATAGGCCGGGCAGGCCCACGGCTTGGGCAGGCGTGAGCGGCAGCAGGGTGAGCAGGGCAATCAGGCAATAGCAGGGCAGGGCAAACAGACGGGAAAGCACGAGGCGGTCAACCTTGAAAACGACGGGTTGAGCGAGTGTACGAGTGCAATCGTCATTCGGCCAGTTTGGCGAGGATCTTGTACACCACGGTGCCCAGGATCAGCAGCATGCCGACCCACATGCCGAACACGCCGACAGGCTTGTCACGAAAGTTGAAGCCTACAGCCAACAGGATCATGCCGATCAGAATCGGGATAAGCATGGCGTGGAAGGAGGACATGGAGATCATGGTGCGACGGCCTTGTCGAAGTGGGAATACTGACAAGTCTAGGTCGGATTGCAGAAAGTGCAGGTGATGCAGGTCAGGTGTACGCAGATCTAATGTGGAAGGGGGCTTGTCCCCGATTGCAGAGGGTCAGACTACAAATATAGTCACTGATCCGCCGCCACCGGGGGCAAGCCCCCTCCCACATTTTTGACCGAGTCAGCCCAAATTATCAGGGCAGGTCGTGGCTCGCGTAGAACGCGCCCAGCACTTTCACCAAATGCGCCAAGTCATGGCTGCCGCACAGCTCGCGAATGGAGTGCATGGCAAATGTCGGCAGGCCGATGTCCACGGTGCGCACGCCCAGGTGGCTGGCGGTGATCGGGCCGATGGTCGAGCCGCAGCCCATGTCGCTGCGCACCACGAAGCTCTGCACCGGTACTTCCTGGGCCATGCACAGGTGGCGGAAGAACCCGGCGGTTTCGCTGTTGGTGGCGTAGCGCTGGTTGCTGTTGACCTTGATCACCGGGCCGGCGTTGAGCTTGGGACCGTGGTTGGCGTCGTGCTTCTCGGCGTAGTTCGGGTGCACGCCGTGGGCGTTGTCCGCAGACACCAACAGGGATTTCTGAATGGTACGTACGAACTCATCACCTTCCGGCAGCAGGCGGCGCAGGGTCTGTTCGAGCATCGGGCCATCGGCACCGCAGGCTGAGCAGGAGCCCACCTCTTCGTGGTCGTTGCAGACCAGCACGCAGGTTTCATCGGTCTCGCTGGTGAGCAAAGCTTGCAGGCCGGCATAGCACGACAGCAGGTTATCCAGGCGCGCGCCGGCGATGAAGTCGCCGTTCAGGCCGATCACCGCAGCGCTTTGGGTGTCGTAGAAGCTCAACTCATAGTCGAGCACCACGTCGGCGTTCAGCCCATGCTCACGCGCCAGTTGATCGGTGAGCACGGCGCGGAAGTCCACGCGCTCATCACCGGCAAACTGCGCGAGGATCGGTGGCAGCTCGGTCTGGGCATTGATCGCCCAGCCCTGGTTGGCTTCACGGTTCAGGTGAATGGCCAGGTTGGGGATGATGGCGATGGGCAATTTGAAGTCGATCAGTTGGCTTTCGACCTTTCCGTCGCGGCGGAACGTCACGCGGCCGGCCAGGGACAGGTCGCGGTCGAACCACGGTGCCAGCAGCGCGCCGCCGTAGACTTCCACGCCCAACTGCCAGAAACCCTGGCGCTGCAGCTCCGGCTGCGGCTTGACGCGCAGGCACGGGCTGTCGGTGTGGGCGCCGACCAGGCGGATACCGCCTTGCAGCGGCGAGTGGCGGCCGAGCTTGAAGGCGATGATCGAGGAGTCGTTACGGGTCACGTAATAGCGCCCGTTGGCCTCGGTGGTCCAGGTCTCGCGCTCGTCGAGACGCTGATAGCCGGCCGCTTCCAGGCGCTGGGCCAGGGCAGCAGTGGCATGAAAAGGAGTAGGGGAGGCCTTGAGGAAGTCGATCAGGCCTTGATTCAACGCTTCGCGCATAAATAGCTCCAGACAGCAATGCGCGGAGTTTACCGTTCGAGGGTGAGAAGTGCACAGAACAAATGTGGGAGGGGGAAAGCCCCCTCCCGCAACCGCTTTAAAATGGCGCTGGGCACTCGAAGCGCAGGCGCTCGCCGCTTTGCGGGTGAGTGAAGCTCAGCATGCTCGCATGCAGGCACAGGCGTGGCCACGCAGCCAGGGCCTGTTCATGGGCATACAGCCCATCACCCAACAGCGGATGACCGATGGACAGCATGTGCACACGCAGCTGGTGCGAACGCCCGGTGATCGGCGTCAGCTCGACGCGGCACCAGTCACCACAGCGTTCCAGCACCTTCCAGAAGGTCAGTGCATGCTTGCCGAACTCATGGTCGACCACGTGGCGCGGCTTGGTGGGCGGGTCGTAGCGCAGGGGCAGGTCGATGCTGCCGCTGTCCAGTTCCGGCTGGCCCCAGGCCAAGGCGGTGTAGGCCTTTTCGGTTTCTCGGTCGTGAAACTGGCGGGACAGTTCGCGGTGCGTATCGGCGTCCCGCGCCAGCAGGATGATGCCCGAGGTTTCCCAGTCCAGGCGATGGACGATGCGGGCTTCGGGGTAGCCGTTCTCCTGCAGGCGGGTGATCAGGCAGTCCTTGTTGTCGTCGGCGCGGCCAGGCACCGAGAGCAGCAGGGTGGGCTTGTTCACCACCAGGACGGCAGCGTCCTGATAGAGGATATGGATGTTGGACAGCGGCATTAAACAGCCTCGTAACAAACGCCAACGGCGGCTCGCCCACCCGGTCCGCAAAAAGGGATCAGGGTGAACGAGCCGCCGTGGCGGCCGCCTGTTCGATCAACGATCAGGCAGGGTGATATTGAGTTCCAGAATCGAGCAGCTGCCGTCATTTTCCAGGGCGACATGCACGTCATCGTTGCCGATATTGACGTACTTGCGGATCACCTCGACCAGTTCCTTCTGCAAGGCTGGCAGGTAGTCCGGCGTGCTGCGTTGGCCGCGTTCGTGCGCCACGATGATCTGTAGACGCTCTTTCGCTACCGACGCGGTACTTGGCTTTTTGTTGGCGCGAAAGAAGTCGAGAAATTTCATTGTTTAGTTGCCTCCAAAGATACGCTCGAAGAATCCCTTCTTCTTAACATCGAGGAAGCGATGTTCCACGGTCTTGCCCAGCAAGCGATCAACCGCATCGCTGTACGCCTGGCCGGCGTCGCTCTGGTCGTCAAGAATCACTGGAACGCCTTGGTTAGAAGCCTTCAGGACGGCCTGGGATTCCGGGATCACACCCAGCAGGGTCACGGCGAGGATGTCCTTCACGTCTTCAACGCCCAGCATTTCGCCGTTGCTGACGCGCTCAGGGTTGTAGCGGGTGAGCAGCAGGTGCTCCTTGATCGGGTCTTCGCCTTTTTCGGCGCGCTGGGACTTGCTGGCCAGCAGGCCGAGCATGCGGTCCGAGTCACGTACCGAGGAGACTTCCGGGTTGGTCACCACGATGGCTTCATCGGCGAAGTACATCGCCAGGTGAGCACCGGTTTCGATACCGGCCGGGGAGTCGCAGACTACGTATTCGAAGGTTTCCTTCAGCTCAGCCAGGACTTTGCCTACGCCTTCTTTGGTCAGCGCGTCTTTGTCACGGGTCTGGCTGGCGGCCAATACGTACAGGTTCTCAAGGCGCTTGTCCTTGATCAGGGCCTGTTGCAGGTTGGCTTCACCGTTGACCACGTTGACGAAGTCATACACCACGCGGCGTTCGCAGCCCATGATCAGGTCGAGGTTACGCAAGCCGACGTCGAAGTCGACGATAACTGTCTTGTGGCCGCGCAGAGCGAGACCGGTACCGATAGCGGCGCTGGTGGTGGTCTTACCCACACCACCCTTGCCGGATGTAACCACGAGAATCTTGGCCAAGGTGTTTCACCCCTAAGGAAAAAGGACTTTTGAGTCCCTGAAAAACATCTCTTGAAACTCGCTGCAGGCGGACAGTCTTTGTAGGAAAAAGATGGGGTTTCCCGAGGAAAAACGCCACTTTCAATTATTCCTACGCAAGTCTTGCCGGTTTCGCTGTGCTATCAGAGTCTAGAGATGCTTGGAAAATGCGGCAGTATCCGTTAAAGACGGATGATGTTCAACACATCGCCCGACAGGTTGACCTGCACCGAAGCCCCCCACAGCGGGTCGCGACGCAAATCTTCTGAAACCTTGTACTGGCCCGCGATGGACACTAGCTCAGCGGTCAACTGCTGGCAAAAAATACGGGCCTTGGTATCACCCTTGATGCCGGCGAGGGCACGTCCGCGCATCGGGCCGTATACATGGATGTTGCCATCGGCAAGAAGTTCCGCCCCCGGGCTGACCGAGGAGATCACGACAAGGTCGCCACCCTGGGCATAAATCTGCTGCCCACCACGTACGGGCGAGGTGATGATCTTTGTCGGCTTGATCGTCGGCTCGGGTGGTTTTTCCGGTTTTTTCTTCTCTTCACCGACCAATGGTTCAAGCGGTCGCTCACGCGCGCCGGACGGTGGCAGTACTGGCAGTTCAATGGCGATGGCGGCGGCAATGTCTTCAATTCGACTGGCGCGGATGGCCAGGGTACGCAGGCCATGGGAGCGGCACACGCGCATCAGCCCAGGCAAGTCGATCACCCCTTGGCCGGCGGGCAGTTTGTCCAAGGCCAACACCAGCGGGGCGTTGTTGAAGAAATTCGGCGCCAGGGCGACCTTGGCGGCGAGCTGGCGGTCCAGGGCGTCGAGGTCGTTGCGGGCAAGTTCCAGCACGGTGATGGCGAGCATGCTGCCTTTCAGCTGGAACACGGGATCTTGGTCTAGCGGTTCGGTTTGGCTCATGGTCGGCAAAAGCGGCTTGTCACGAAAAGTGTCGAGACTTATAACGAGAACACTCACCCGCCGCAAGCCGAGTCGAACCGTTGTAGAATGCGCGGCCCTTGTCTTTACCGGAATCTGTAATGGATCGCCCGCGTTTTCGAGCTGTATTTTTTCACCCGCGTTTTTGGCTGTTATGGCTGGGGCTCGGCCTGCTGTGGCTGGTTACCCAACTGCCGTACCGCGCCCTGTTGACCATTGGTCGCCTGCTGGGTGCCGGCATGTACCGCGTGGCCGGCGAACGTCGCCGCATCGCCGCGCGCAACCTGGAACTGTGCTTCCCGGAAAAATCCGCCAAAGAGCGTAAACGGTTGCTCAAGGAAAACTTTGCCTCCACCGGCATCGCGTTCTTTGAAATGGCCATGAGCTGGTGGTGGTCACGTCAGCGTTTGGCGCGCCTGGCCCACGTCGAAGGCCTGGAACACCTCAAGCAGGCTCAATTGGACGGCAAGGGCGTGATCCTGATGGCCCTGCACTTCACCACCCTGGAAATCGGCGCAGCGCTGCTGGGGCAGAAGCACACCATTGATGGCATGTACCGCGAGCACGGCAACCCGCTGTTCGACTTCGTCCAGCGCCGTGGCCGCGAGCGTCACAACCTCGATTCCCTGGCCGTGGAGCGTGAAGACGTGCGTGGCATGCTCAAGCTGCTGCGCGCCGGCCGCGCCATCTGGTACGCACCGGACCAGGACTACGGCGCCAAGCAAAGTATCTTCGTGCCGCTGTTCGGCATCCAGGCGGCGACGGTGACCGCCACCAGCAAGTTCGCCCGCCTGGGCAAGGCGCTGGTGGTGCCGTTCACCCAGGAGCGCTTGGCTGATGGCAGCGGCTACCGCCTGGTGATCCACCCGCCGTTGACCGATTTCCCCGGTGAAAGCGACGAAGTCGACTGCCTGCGTATCAACCAGTGGGTCGAAGCTTCGGTACGTGAATGCCCCGAGCAATACCTGTGGACCCATCGCCGCTTCAAAAGCCGGCCACCGGGTGAAGCCAAACTGTACGAAAAACGCCGCTGATAAGATGGATAAGTACTGCACGTGTGGCGAGGGAGCTTGCTCCCGTTGGGTCGCGAAGCGGCCCCAGCGTTAGGCGCAAGAAGATTAGGACTGCTGTGCAGTCCAACGGGAGCAAGCTCCCTCGCCACAAAGACAGACCTTTCCCTACATGGAGTGACGCAATGCGCCCAGCTGAACCGGTTACTGGCTTGATTCTTTCCGGCGGCGGGGCGCGAGCGGCGTATCAGGTAGGGGTATTGGCGGCCATTGCCGAGCTGTTGCCGCCGGGGGCACCCAATCCTTTCCCGGTGATCGTCGGCACCTCGGCTGGCGCGATCAATGCTGTGACCCTGGCCAGTGGCGCCATGGACTTTACCGCGGCCATCCAACGCCTGACCGCGTTCTGGCAGGGCTTTCGCAGCCATCTGGTGCTGCGCAGCGATTGGCCGGGGGTGATTCGCCAGGCGGGCCGCTTTTTCATCCACAGCCTGCTGGGCATCGGCGCCCAAGTGCCGGTGGCGCTGCTCAACAGCTCGCCGCTGCGCGAGCTGTTGCAGGATCGCTTGAACCTCGACGGCATCGACGAGGCTATCCGCCACAAACACTTGCACGCAGTGGCGGTGACGGCCTTCGGTTATGAGTCCGGGCAAGCGGTGACCTTCTACCAGGGCGGCGGCACCATCGACGCCTGGTTGCGCCACCGCCGCATCGGCGTGCCGACCCAACTGACGGTGGAGCACCTGCTGGCCAGCTCGGCGATCCCTTTGCTGTTTGCCCCGGTGAAACTCGACCAGGAGTATTTCGGCGATGGCGCCGTGCGGCAGTCGGCGCCGATCAGCCCGGCCTTGCACCTGGGGGCCAGTCGCGTGCTGGTGGTGGGGGTCAGTGGCAACCCGCGTGGCATTGAGCCGGTGACGCAACGCACCTACACCGGCCAGGAACCGACCCTGGCGCAGATCGGTGGGCACATGCTCAACAGTACGTTCATTGATAGCCTGGAAAGCGATATCGAATTGCTGGAGCGCTTGAACCAGTTCAGCCATGCCGCGCCTGGGGTGGCGGCGGTGGAAGTGCTGGTGATTGCGCCCAGTCAGCCCATCGACGAAATCGCGGCACGGCATCGCCAGGAATTGCCGGCGGCGTTGCGGTTGTTTTTGCGCGGGCCGGGGGCGACCAAGACGAGTGGGGCGGGGGTGTTGAGTTACTTGTTGTTCGAGGCGGGGTATTGCAGCGAGTTGATTGAGCTGGGGCGGCGGGATGCGTTGGCCAAGCGTGAAGAAATCACTCGGTTCCTCGGTTTGAAACAGAACTAAATGTGGGAGGAGGCAAGCCCCCTCCCGCATTAGATCTGCAGTGTTCTGTCAGAAGTGGTACTTGACCAGGAAACTCGCCGTGTCCTGGTTGGTCTTGAACGCGCCGGAATCTTCGATCCCGTACTTGTTCTTCCAGTAGTCGTACTCAAAGCCCACATACAACTGCTTGTCGCCCCAATGCAGCGCTTTACCCAGGTCATATTTGACCTGTGGGTTGAAGTGCAGGTTGGCGTGGTAAGTGCCACGGGCGTTCTTGTCGTTGTCCGTCACCCAGTCCATGAAACCATCGATCAGCACATCGGAGTTGCCGACCGGAATCGTGTACGACCAGACCGGGGTGATCTGCCAAACGCCGTCACCCGGGCGATTGCCTTCGGTCTGGCGCTGGTAGAAGTTCAACTGGAAGTAATCGAAACCGGGGATGTTCAAGTCAAAGCCGGGGCCGACCAGATACGACTCGTTATCGCCTTCGCCGAACTCGTAAGTCAGTGCCAGCAGCACATCTTTGATCGGGCCGAAGGACAAGTCTTTGTCCAGGATTTTGCCGAATGATAGCCGTGGGCTGATTTCGCCGTAATACGTACTTGGGCCGACGTTGCCGTCTTCCTTGCCGTTGTAAAAGATGCGGTCGACAAAGAGGAAGTTGTCGCCGTACTTCCAGGCATCGGCATGTTCGAACGTGACGGTTTGCTGGATCTGCGGGTTGACGGTAAAGCTCTTGCCCCACAGGTAAGTCAGGCTGTTGTTCTGCCACTGCAACAGGTCACCGGCCACGGCTTGGCCACCGGCCAGCAGGGATCCCGCCAGCATCAGGCCTTGGAACATAGGTTTCATTCGGTTGCTCCCGAGTTAAAGTTTTATGGTTTTTCTTCTACGCAGGCGCTCTGGTGTGGCGCCTTTGGCTTCGCTGCAAAAATCGTCTGTTTGGTCAGCTTTAGTGCTTTTAGCAAGAGCTGCGCCAAGGTGTTTAAAAAGCCAAAAAATCCCCGTCGGCTGCATCGGATGCAGTCGAATTCAGAGGACGTTTGCGCACGTTGGCCGCGGACATAAGGCCGGGATAAGTTGGCCTTGCAGTCAGCTTTTACATTCGCTGTTTTTTTTTGAGTTGATTCGAGCGGGCGCGGAGAATACTGGCTCCAAAGCTTGGGCTCAAGTGCGCTGTAACAGCGCGCGTGGGGCGAGAATGGGGCACGGCTTGTGGCCGGCCCCAGGTGAAGGGTGTGCATGTGAGGGTTCCCTGTCTTGTTATTGTTTTACTAACAAAGGAATCAATGCGTGTGAGCAACGGCAGGTCGTTCTGCGCCGCCGAAAATGTTGAACAGGATATTCAGCGACAACGCGCTGAGGGTGGCCATGGCGATGCCGCTGTGGGTAATTGGGCTCATCCACAGCGGCAGCTGCGCGAAGAACTCCGGGCGCACCACTGGGATCAGGCCCATGCCGATGCTCACCGCCACTAACAATTGGTTGCGACGGTCGGCGATGTCGGCTTCCTGGAGGATCTTGATCCCGGTGGCCGCCACCATCCCGAACATGGCAATCGCCGCGCCCCCCAGTACCGCCGGTGGAATCGATGCCACTAGGTAGGCGGCCTTGGGCAGCAGGCTGAGTACGATCAGAAATGCGCCGGCCATCATCGTCACCGAGCGGCAACGCACGCCGGTCATCTGCACCAGGCCGATGTTCTGGGCGAACGAGGAGTGGGTGAAGGTATTGAAGAAGCCGGCAAAGAACGACGCACCGGCATCACACAGCAGGCCGCGACGAAGCATCTTCGGCGTGACGTCCTGGCCGGTGATCTTGCCCAACGCGAGGAACATCCCAGTGGACTCGACAAAGATGATTACCACCACCAGGCACATCGACAGGATCGGCGCCAACTCGAACTTGGGCATGCCGAAGTGCAGCGGCGTCACCACTTGCACCCACGGCGCCTGGGCCAGGCCGCTCAGGTCGACCATGCCGATAGCCCCGCACAAGGCGTAGCCCAGGCCCATGCCGATCAGCACCGAGATATTCACCCAGAATCCGCGCATGAAGCGGTTGATCAGCAGGATGGTGGCCAGAACCAACGCGGCAATTGCCAGGTAGATGGGGGAGCCAAACGTCGCAGCGGCACTGCCGCCACCGGCCCAGTTCACGGCCACCGGAAACAGCGACAGGCCGATCGCAGTGATCACCGTGCCGGTCACCAACGGTGGGAAAAAGCGTACGACCTTGGACATGAACGGCGCGATCAACATGCCAAAGAACCCGGCGGCGATGGTTGCGCCGAAGATCCCCTGCAAGCCGATACCCGGCATGCCAGCCATGGCGACCATGCTGCCGACGGCGGCAAAACTGGCGCCCATCATCACCGGCATGCGAATGCCCACCGGGCCGATGCCGAACGACTGCACCAGGGTGGCGATGCCGGCCACCAGCAGGTCGGCGTTGATCAGAAAGGCGATTTCTTCACGACTCAGGCCGGCGGCCTGGCCAATAATCAGGGGCACGGCGACGGCGCCGCCGTACATCAGCAAGACGTGTTGCAGGCCTACCAGAATCAGTTGCAAGAGGGGCAGCCGCACCATGGCGGGCGCGGCAGGAATCTGCGGTTCGACTAACTCGGTCATGCAACACCTCGGATCTTTTTATTGTTGTGTTGTTCGGCATTCAATTGCCGGGTGTAACTCGATCTTCAAAATACGGCAGGCCCAAAGGTGGGAGGGGGCAAGCCCCCTCCCACACTGGATCTCTGTGAATCAGTTAATGGGTGCGCGCTCCCTGGTTGATCCAGGTGCCGATCAGATCCCGCTCCTGCTGGGTCATTTGGGTGATGTTGCCCAGCGGCATGATCTGGCTCGCCACGGCCTGCGCTTGAATGCGCGCGGCCTGCTGCTGGATCTGCGCCGGGGTGTCGAACATCACCCCGGCCGGTGCGGTGCTGAACAACGGGCTGGTCGGCTTGGCCGAATGGCATACGGCGCAGCGTTCCTGGATCACGCCATGGACCTTGTCGAAATCAATCGTCGCCTGGGCAGGTGCCGCAGGGGCTGCAGCCGTTTCGGCAGGCGCAGCGGGCGCGGCGGGTTTCAAACCTCCGCCCAACGCCGTTTCCGGCAACGGCTGATACTCGATGGCCGCCGGCGCCTTGGCCACTTCCGGGGTCGTCGACACCGGTTTAGGCCCGGTCACGTACGCCAGGCAAATCATTGCCAAGGCGCCTACCGGCAAGGTCCACGCATACTTCTGGCTGTTATGCCGCGTGTTGAAGTAGTGCCGCACCAACACCGCCGCCACCGCAATACCGGCCAGGATCAGCCAGTTGTATTGGCTGCCGTAGGTGCTCGGGAAGTGGTTGCTGATCATGATGAACAGCACCGGCAAGGTGAAGTAGTTGTTGTGTCGCGAACGCAGCAGGCCTTTGGCTGGCAGCGCCGGGTCCGGCGTGCGGTTCTCGGCAATCGCCGCGACCAGTGCGCGTTGCGCCGGCATGATGATGCGGAACACGTTGCCGACCATGATGGTGCCGATCACCGCACCCACGTGCAGGTAGGCGCCACGGCCACTGAACACTTTGCTGAAGCCGTACGCGGCGGCAATCAACAGCACGAACAGGATGAAACCGAGCAGGGCAGGGCGCTTGCCCAGGGCCGAGTCGCAGAGGAAGGAGTAGATGAACCAGCCGGCGAACAATGAGCCAATGCCCAGCAATACGCCTTCCGGACCACTGAGGCTGCTGCCCGGTGCCAGCAGGTACAACGTGGGGTTCCAGTAGAACACCACACACAGCAGCGCTATCCCGGACATCCAGGTGAAATAGGCTTCCCATTTGAACCAGTGCAGGTTGTCCGGCATGGTCGGTGGGGCCAGTTTGTATTTTTCCAGGTGGTAGATACCGCCACCGTGGATCGCCCACAAGTCACCGGCCAGGCCGCTCTTGGGGTTGACGCGATTAAGGTTGTTTTCCAGCCAGACGAAGTAGAAAGAAGCGCCGATCCACGCGACGCCCGTGATCATGTGAACCCAGCGCACGCTCAGGTTCAGCCATTCCATCAAATGTGCTTCCACAGTCTTTACCTCTCGCCTTTCACCCTTGTTGTCGGGTGATCCGGCCTTCTCTTATTGGTGGGGGGCGAGGATCAACCGCTCATCCTCTTCAAAAAAATGCTCATCGCAGTTATTGCCTGTGCCACTGCGATCAACCACCAGGAAGTCATCCCGCTTTTCGATCGTCAGCACCGGGTGGTGCCAGACGCCGCGATGGTAATTAATGCCCTGCCTGCCGTTGGTGACGAAGGCGCGGACCAAGCCCGATACAGGTGCATCGCCAAGTGGCGCGACCACGATCAGAAAGGGGTTGCCGAGCAGCGGAATGAAAGCCTGGCTGCCCAGCGGGTGTCTCTCCAGCATGCACACGGTCAATGGCATATCCAGCGCGTCGGCGCGGAAGATGCTGATGATGGCGTTGTCTTCCGGCTTGGCGGTTTCGACCGTTGCCAGTTTGTGAAAGCGCATGGTCGACCCGTTGTTGATCATGAAGTGATCGCTGCCGTCGGTTTCGATAACGTCTCCGAAAGGGGCGAAGGCTTCTTTGGTCAGGGGTTCGATCATCAGTGTGCGCATGGTTGTCTTCTTATCCGGATTCTGTGTGTTTGTTTTGCTTCTGTAGTGAGCGGGCTTGCCCCGCGCTGGGTGGCGAAGCCGCCCTAAAACCAGGCGCCTGAGTTCTGTCTGACAGAACGCGGTGGCTGGATTGGGGCGGCTTCGCCACCCAGCGCGGGGCAAGACCGCTCACTACAGGGTTCACCGCTTACTTCGAAACTTTACCCAGTACGCGCAGGCGACTCACGCCACCATCCGGGAACACGTTCAGGCGGATGTGGGTAATCGGCCCCAGCGCCTTGATCTGCTCGGCGAAGGTGTGTTCGGCGTGCATTTCCAGCTTCTGCGCCGGCAGCAGTTCGCGCCAGAACAGCGATTGGGTTTCGATCTGGCTGTCGGTGCCGCCCTTCACGAACGCGCCCTGGATCGAGCAGGTGTCCGGGTAGTTGCCCTTGAAGTGCAGGGTGTCGACGATGATCTTCTCGATCTCGCCCGGGTGGCCCAGGGCGACGATCACCCAGTCATTGCCCGGTGTACGACGACGCGCGGTTTCCCAGCCGTCGCCCATGTTGACGCCACGACCTGGGTTGAGGATGTTGCTCATGCGCCCGAAGTGTTCGTCGGAGCACGCCAGGGCACGCCCACCGTTGAGTGCGGCAGCCAGGTCGACCTGTTCGTTGTCGCCTACCGAGGACCAGTCGCGGAACGGCACGCCGTACACACGCAGACGCGCCACGCCGCCATCCGGGTAGATGTTGAAGCGCAGGTGGCTGAACGCCTGGTCGTTGTTGATCTCGTGGTAGTGGTGGCTGTTGCCTTGCAGCTCGACGGCCGACAGCACTTCCACCCACTGGGTGGTTTCGTCAGGCTCGCCCGAGGCCAGGAAGCAGGCTTCCAGGGAGGCCGACGGCGGGTAGTTGCCGGTGAAGAATGAAGTGTCGATGTCCACGCCCTTGATCGAGCCCGGTACGCCCAGGCGGATCACCGCGCTGTCGTAGCCTTCGAAGCGCTTGCGGCGCGACTCCCAGCCGTCCATCCACTTGCCGTTGTCATCGAAAACGCCCTCCTTCCACACGGCCGGGGTCGGCTGGAACAGGCGGTTGGCGTCGGCGAACCAGTCATCGGTGACAGAGATGATCTTGGTGCCCAAGCGGGCGTCGGCCAGGTTGACGAACTTCTCGAAAGGTGCGGCGTAAGCTTTCATTCTTCTTGTCTGCCTTAGATAAAGTGGCTGGGGATGGTCGTTTAGAGGGTCAGTAAGCGGAACAACGCGATCTTGTTGATCTCGTCCAGCGCGCACTTGAACTCGGTGTCCACCGCGTTGTGGATGCGCGTTTCGAACGCGGCGAGGATCTGATGCCGGTTGCTGCCTTTTACCGCCATGATGAAGGGAAACTTGAACTTGGCCTTGTAGGCCTCATTCAGCTCGGTGAAGCGCGAGAACTCTTCGGCCGTGCATTGGTGTATACCGGCGCCAGCCTGTTCATTTGTGCTGGCTTCGGTCAACTGGCCCTGGACGGCGGCTTTGCCGGCCAGGTCCGGGTGAGCGTTGATCAGTGCAAGTTGCTTGGCATGATCGGCGCTCAACAGGATGTCGCTCATGCGCTGGTGCAGGGTTTCGATCTGGTCGATCGACGCGTCCTGGCCCAGGTCGAAGGCCTTTTCGGCCACCCATGGCGAATGTTCGTAGATGTCGGCGAAAGCCTGGACGAAGGTGTCGCGGCTCAGGGTCGACGGTTTCAGCGTTTGGAATGCAGTCATTTCGCTGCTCCCGTGTACGGATGGGTTGCGTGCCAGTGACGGGCAATGTCGACGCGGCGGGTGAACCACACCTGTTCATGGCCCTTGGCGTATTCGATAAAACGCTTCAAGGCGGCCAGGCGGGCAGGGCGGCCGATCAGGCGGCAATGCAGGCCGATGGACAGCATCTTCGGCGCTTCGGCGCCTTCGGCGTAGAGCACGTCGAACGCGTCCTTGAGGTACTCGAAAAAGTCATCGCCCTTGTTGAAACCCTGCACCTGCGTGAAGCGCATGTCATTGGTGTCCAGGGTGTAGGGGATCACCAGGTGCGGCTTGCCGGTGGGGTTGTTGGGTTCCCAGTAGGGCAGGTCGTCGTCGTAGGTGTCGCAATCGTAGAGGAAGCCGCCTTCCTCCATCACCAAGCGTCGGGTGTTGGGGCCGGTGCGCCCGGTGTACCAGCCCAGCGGGCGTTCGCCGGTCAGTTCGGTGAGGATGCGGATGGCTTCGAGCATATGCTCGCGCTCCTGGGCCTCGTCCATGTACTGGTAGTCGATCCAGCGGTAGCCGTGGCTGCAGATTTCGTGGCCGGCCTCGACCATCGCGCGGATCACATCCGGGTGACGCTGGGCGGCCATGGCCACGGCGAAGATGGTCAGCGGGATATCGAATGCTTTGAACAGCTTGAGGATGCGCCATACGCCGGCACGGCTGCCGTATTCGTACAGCGACTCCATGCTCATGTTACGCGCACCTTGCAGCGGCTGGGCCGAGACCATTTCCGAGAGGAAGGCTTCGGACTCGTTGTCTCCGTGCAAAATATTGCGCTCGCCGCCTTCTTCGTAGTTGAGTACGAAAGACAGCGCAATGCGCGCCTTGCCCGGCCAATGGGGGTGAGGAGGGTTACTGCCGTAACCGATCAGGTCGCGTGGGTAGTCAGCGCTCACTGCAGTCTTCCTTCTTGTTCGTCGAAGTAGCGATGAGTGATTGTATACAACTTATTGCTCAGTTTGTAAGCCTGCATTTCTGCATTTTTTCCGAATGGCATGCGTTTAAGTTACTGCAAGAAACCTGCCTGACTGGTCAGCTAAAGCCTAAAAACTTTTTGGTAGACGCCCACCTGTAGGCGTTAGCTTACCGGCAAGCATTCTAACTGGGTATAGCAGGTGCACCACTGTCGCCACCCTGGTCGTCACTCACGGGGACCGGGTGTTTGTTAAATTTATTGTGTACAAGTTTTTTGAAAAGTGTCTTAATCGTTCATCGCCGGCTTTTTTGATGCCCTGAAAGAGTGCGGTTTCCTCTATTACTGACCACGGGAGGCGCACAGACGCCATGGGACGTTTGACCACACACGTTTTGGACGCCGCACACGGCTGCCCCGGCAGCGCAATCAAGGTCGAGCTGTACCGCGTCGAAGGCGCGCAGCTGGAACTGGTTGCCACCGCACAGACCAACAGCGACGGCCGCTGCGATGCCCCCCTGCTGCAAGGTGATGACTACCGCAGCGGTGTCTATCAGCTGCAGTTCAGTGCGGGTGACTACTACCGCGCTCGAGGCGTGCAATTGCCGGAGCCTGCGTTTCTTGATGTGGTGGTCCTGCGGTTCGGCATCAGCGCCGAGCAGGACCACTATCACGTCCCACTGCTGATTTCGCCCTACAGCTATTCGACTTACCGCGGTAGCTGACTAACGTACACCACTGACTTCGTTGGTTTTGGCCCGCCCACACTGCGGGCTTTTTTTCGAGTGTTGTTCAAGGAGGGCGATCCGGCACGGGCGCTTTCTAAGGTTCCCCTGGCATATGAACAGGGAGAGCGCCCGCGATATTTTTATTAGGCCAAGGTTATTTATGTACATCGGGAGCAGTCGTCGATCTGCGTAGCCTCGTGTTTTTCAGAGCAACGGAGGCGAAGATGAGCGAGGTACCCGACTCTCAGGCAGGACGTGTGGACGATGACCCTATCAAGGACGGCTTGACCCGCCGAATCAATTCCAGCGCTTCGCCCAGCCGCACGATCAACGAGCTGCACGCCGCCAGCCTGCGAGCCCGGGCATCGACCAAACGCCTGAACACCTTACTGAGCCGTGCCCCACGCATTCGCCGGATTACGCGCGTGGCATTACAAAAGGCCTTCGGCGTGAACTTTGAAGCCCTGTCGGGCAAAGTGCCGATGCAGGAGGGCCAGCTATGCTCACTGCCGGACTTGATCGAGGCGAGCCTGAGGTTGCTGGCGTCGGAGCCCGATGATGATGGCGTGGCCCCGTGTACGCTGGATGACACGTCCCAGGCGGCCTTGTTGGATGCTCTTGGAGAGTGGGACCACGCGCAGCTTGATGAGGCCCAGGCGGATTACTGGACGGGATTGGCGGGCGACTCCTGGCTGTCACGCCAGGCACGTTGGCGTGAGGTCTACAGCGAGTGGTTAGCCGACCAGGCGTTGCTGGCTCACGGCGTGTTGGAGCTGTCGGATCATGGCGTGGAGATGGTCCAGGGCATCCTCGACGCGCCCACCTTGGCGGCGCGGCAGCAGGCGGGTGGGTTTTGGGGCGGTTTGCAGGTTTCACCGCTATTTTGGCCGGCCAAGGGAGCGGTCCGCGTGCTGTTGGGCGGCGCCTTGCATATCTATCAGGACGAGGGGCGCCGCCATCAGCGGCAGGTGATTGTTCTGCCGGGGTTGGCCCAGGTGTTTCACGAATTTGGCTCCTTGATCAGCTTGCAAGAGCAACTGCCGAGGTTGATCAATCGGCATTTGGAGGCCGTGTGGCCACGTTTGCCCCTGAGTCGTCGACACGAATTACCGGACGTTGTCTCACAGGATGCCGTTCCTCTCACCGTCCAGCCCCCGCAACCGCTGACGGATAACGCACTGCACCACAGCGCCGATAGCGTGGTGCGCGTCCAATGGGAAAATGAGCGCGATTGTGTCCGGCAGATCAACTTGGTCCTGGTGTTTCCTCGCGACGCGGTACGCGGCAGCGAGGGGAGTATTATCCAGCGCTTGCAGCGGGTTGAGCAGGAGCGCAAGCAGTGGATCCAGCCACGACCGGACCTTCACGCTGCGTTGGAGCAAATGCTGGAGTGGGACCGGCTGCGTCGGTTGCAGCACATCGATTTTGCCAGCCTGGATTCGGACCTGGCGATCAAAACCCGCGAAGCCAAGCTGCTGCGCTATGAGAAAGCGCTGTCGGGGCTGTTGGACCCCACGGACCTGAACCATGAGACCTCCGCGCATAGCGACTTCCAAGCGCTGCACCGGCAGTGGCAGGAGGCCTTTGCCGCTGCGCAAACGCTGGTCTCTGACTCGCGCCTGGCAGACCTCGAATACTGGAAATATAGCCCCGCAGGCCAGCGTTCACGGGCTTCGCAACTGCTGAAGGCATGCCATACGGCTTTGGATGCCGAGGTGCGCCTGCAACACCAGTTGAAGGTGATTGGGCCCCGCCATCTGAAGGTCGGGCTTGAAGCCCTGGAAAAAAAACCAGCCACCGCCGATGCACGCAGTACAACGCGGTGGCTGGGTGTCTCGATCGGCAGCGGCCATCGCTTGCTCGGAGCATGGGTCATCACCACTGCCGAGGCTGTGGCTCGGCCGGTTCGCCAAGAGCCGGTGCTGTTTTATTTGCCGGGTATCCACGGTGGGCTTCAAGGGTTCAATTCACTGGAGCAACTGTCTGCCGCGCTGGACGCCAGTCTTAAAGACGCGGACGGCTCACCCCTGTGGCGCAGCGTTCACCGTCCGAAGCGCGCACGGGCCATGGCTGAAGTCAACGCCTTGGCGACCGACCAGCCGTTGACGGTGACCTGGTCGGTGATTGAAGGGCACGCGCTGATGCTGGCGATTCGTGAGCAGCTCGAAGGCTTCAATCAACTGCGGGTGAGCGTGGAAAAAGGCGAGCAAGTTTTTGGCGAAGTCAGTGACACCGCCTTGGCCAAAATGCTGTTGGCCGATGAAGCGGCCAGCAGCTTGCAGATCCCACCCAACGACACGCGGGACCAGGCGTTGGCCAATGTCGAGGTCTTGCGCCTGGCGGCGGCGCAGGTCAAGCGTTTGCCCGCCTGGATGGCCCAGGCCGCAGTGGCCCAACGCAGGCAATATGGACGGCTGCAAACCCAGGCACTGAGTGCGCGCCAGGCCCTCGAGCGCGGCCTGTTGCACCAGTTGCCGGCGCTGGCGACGTTTGCTCGCCAAGCGCTGATCGCGCAGTTGACCGCCGATGGTTTTTATCCCGAGGTGAACATCGACCAACCGATGCTGGAGTTGCCCGATGATGTCAGCACCCACTGGGAAGGCCACCCACAACGCCCGGCGGGCGGGTCGGGGATCAAGACGGTGGTCAGCCAGCAACGCAGCCAGTTCAGCCTGTTACAACTGGCCCTGAGCAACCTGGATGCCGAGGCGCCCTGGACACGACAGAGGTTGCGCCATGCGCGTTACTTGGAACCCTCCTGGAAGACTCGCCTGACCCCTGACTATTTGCTTGAAACGATTTCGGCCCTGGACCTGGGCGGGCAGTACGACCACCAGATCAGTCAGGCGTTTTATGGTGATGGCGAGGGTTCGACTGGCCTGCGGGCTGTCCTGTTACGGGCGTTTCGGTTGGCGGCGCGATGGGAGCGGTTCAGTGCCGTCAACGCGGGGTTGAGTGCCCGTGCGCAAAGCCTGTTTGACGTTGCGCTGAGCGCCCGCTCGGTGTCTGACCTGGAACGTAACGGTCATCGGGTTCAGTTGTGTTGCGTTCGGCTGGAGGCGTTGACGTTACCCCAGCCGCGACATGTGGCCGGCATTGTGGTGATCCTCGATCAAGTCGATGGCCGGTGCTTGGTGTATTGGCCCGAGGCAACAGGGCACCCGGCGTTAACCGAGCATCTGAACCTGGCGCGAGCTCGTCAGGCACTGATCGACCTTGCGGCTGAACCGGACATCTGTCTGGACATTGCCCGCAAAATCGCGCCGGGTTGGGAGGCTCAGGCCCTCGGCAGTTACCCGGAAGTCCTGCACCGTGTTGCCGAACCATTGAGCTGGTTGAGGGTCATCCACGGGTTTGCAAGCAACGGTTGGCCGGGCATCGCAAAGGCTGTGCGGCGATGGTTCATGACCTGGCGCGTACAGCCGGCCAACGCCTTGACGGAGATCGAAGCCGAAATCAGTGAGCAACAGGCCGCAGCACCGCGTCAGTGGTTGGGGATTACCCTCAGCAACGGCTGTCACCTGTTGGCCATGGTGGCCCATGCTCGGGTACTCGGTGTCCAGCGCCAGGCGCGCAGTGAGTCCAACTCCCGTGAAGAGTTGCAGGCCTATCGCGAATGGCGCTTGGGTGAACAGGTCGACGCCAGGCGGCGCGGGCTATTGTCCTACGTGCCGGGGGTGGGCCTGGGTGTCAAGGTGTACGAAGTATTGCTGGCTGCCAGGCGGGTGTATCAACGCGCCTCGCCACATGCAGTGTTCGACCTGGTGTCGAGTGTCCACATGGCCGTGGTCGAAGCGCTCATGACCTTAAGCCCCGGCATCCTGGCGCGGGGCAGTCGTGGCCTCAGCACCGCGACCCTGCGCCAGGCCCTCAAGCAGTTGCACCGCCAGCAGCGAATGGCACATGGCGGCCACTTTTATTTGCGTTCGTCGCCCGGCGCGCGTTCGCTCAAGGGCCTTGACGGCTATAGCACCTCGACCACCGTCGACGGTGCGATTGCCCTTCGTGGCCACAGCAAGGGCAGTTATGTGAAAGGCGGCGAACAGTTTGTGGTCGACGGTGCAGAGCGCTACGCCGTTTATCGTCGCCCAGGGGAGCGCGACCTGCGCATGAAAAACACCAAGGCCGGCGGTGAGAACGAACTGGTGCTACGTATTCAAGAACCCTCCGAGTGGCTACTGGGGGCCGACGCTCCGGAGCCGACGCCCGGTCCCAGCTCCGGGCGGTGGAGGCCTTGGGATACAACGGAGGGGAACACCGGCTGGTCGGCACCGCAGGCTCCTCCCCGCACCGGTTATCGGGACCGCGCCGTGCTGGCGGATCATGCCTGGCAGGGCTGGGGGCAGGAAGTACCGGCCGAGCCACCGCAGGCGATATCCGAGTCCAAGCGCTTGTACCGTATGCCTGGCCCCCGACCTTACGACGCACTGCTGTTGGGCAATAAATATTACGAGATCCTCCCCGCAGGCGCGAAGGCACCGGACGATCTGGTTTTCGTGAGGCGTAGCGTACGCATGGGAGAAGGGTCTTATGACGAACTGGTCCACTGGCTCAGCGATGACCTGGCTTCCCAGCCCATTCCTTTTACCTTGGGGGCCGACGGCCTGTGGACGCCGCGTCAACCGCTGTTCGTTGGGCCCTTGGTCGAGTCGGTGGCTACGGCTTTTCCTGGCTTGACCCGTTCGAGTCAGTACGCCGTAGCCCATCGTCTGGTAGAACTGGCCGATACGGGGAGCTCAATGACCGCAACGCGCCTGCTCAATATTCGCGCGACCCTCGATGATTGGCTGCCGCCGGTGCCCCGCGTTCTGGGGCAGACGGATGACCTGTTAAGGATGCTCAAGCCGCTGCGACTGGAGAAGCGAGCGAGCATCAACATCGCCACTGAAAGCACTGGGATGGGGTTTGCCCGCGTGGACTTCATCGTGCCTTTTCGACTGCCTCCTGCACTGTCTGGCCCAAAAGGCACCGCGAGTACGCACACCAAAAACTTGACCGTGCGCAAGGCCGTCAGGCAAGTGCTTGAGCGCCAGGGTTTTACCGTCACGGCAGTGGAGAAACGCAAGATGGGCAACCAGTACAACTTTATCTGCACCCATCCCAAATCCAGCAATGTGTACTTCATGATGACGCGCTGGACGGAGTCGAGCAGCCTGAATATCCAGTCCACGGATGTGCTGCAGTTGTCCGACACCTGGTTTCGACGAACCCTGACCCATAGCCCTGCCA
This sequence comes from Pseudomonas sp. A39, assembly GCF_058145955.1. NCBI lineage: Bacteria > Pseudomonadati > Pseudomonadota > Gammaproteobacteria > Pseudomonadales > Pseudomonadaceae > Pseudomonas > Pseudomonas sp. A39. Next base: position 57,974 of record NZ_JBYVMD010000003.1, on the reverse strand, counting down.
GCAAGAAGGGGCTGTACGAGCCCGTCAAGCAAGCCATGAAGGACAAACGCCTGGTCAAAATGCTGGTGGGCATACAGCACAACCGCAGCGCGGGTTACTTTACGGTGTTCATGATTAAGGTGACGGACTAGGTAACGATCAGCGACTGAGCAGTGACGCCGCGCCCGCACCACTGAACAACCCTGCGCTGATGCGGTTGAACCAGCGTTGCCCCTTGCCGCTGCGCAGGTACTGCGCTGCGCCATGGGCGCCGAGGCCGTAGGCCAGCTTGCACAGCAGGTCGAGTACGGTCCACGTGGCGATCATGATCAACAGCTGTGGCACAAACGCCTGCTGGGCACTGAGGAACTGCGGCAGGAAGGCGGCAAAAAACAGGATGTCCTTGGGGTTGCTGGCGCCCAGTATAAAGGCGCGGCCAAACAGCGTGCGAAAGCGCGGCGTAGCGACGGCCTGCGGTACCACGGCACCTTGGGCCGGTTGGCGCGATTGCTGCCAACTCTGCCAGGCGAGATAAAACAGGTAGACCGCGCCGACAATTTTCAACGCGCTGAACAGGTGTTCCGACGCCAGCAGCAGGGCGCCCAGGCCTAATGCCGATGCGCTCAACAGGCAGATCGAGGCAGACACGCCACCGAGAAATGCCGGGTAGGAGCGGCGCAGACCGAAATTCAAACTGTTGCTGATCATCAGCAATGACAGCGGTCCTGGGATCAGGATCACTACCAGCGCAGCGCCGCTGAACAGCAGCCAGGTTTCCAGACTCATTGCGTTCCTCCCTTCATACAAAAGCCCCACCCGACGGGGTGAGGCGGGGTCAAACCGGTGTCCCTACAGGAACGCGAACTTGGCAATGAAGATCGCGCAGAGCACCCACAGGCTGACAGAAATTTCCCTATGCTTGCCGGTACCGGCCTTCAGTGCCACATAGGTGATAAAACCCAGGGCGATCCCGTCGGCAACCGAGAAGGTCAGCGGCATCATGATCGCCGTAACAATCGCCGGGATGCTGTCGGTGGCGTCGTCCCAGTTGATATGGGCCATGCCGCTCATCATCAGCATTGCGACATAGATCAACGCGCCGGCCGTGGCGTACGCAGGAATCATGCCGGCCAGCGGCGCGAAGAACATCGCCGCCACAAACAGAACGCCCACGGTCACGGCCGTCAGCCCGGTGCGGCCACCGGCGGCGACACCGGCGGCACTTTCCACGTAGCTGGTCACCGGTGGCACGCCGACCATGGCACCGAACACGCTGGAGGCACTGTCGGCCTTCAACGCGCGGGACAGGTTATCGATCTTGCCATCGGCATTGACCAGCCCGGCTCGTTGCGCGACGCCCATCAGTGTACCTGCGGTGTCGAACATGTGTACAAAAAGAAAGGCAAATACAACGCTGATCATGCTGACATTGAACACACCTTTCACGTCCATGGCCATCCAGGTCGGCGCCAGGCTCGGTGGGGTTGAGATCATGCCGTTGTAGTGCACCAGCCCCAGCCCCCATCCGGCCAGGGTGACGGCGATGATGCTGATCAGGATCGCGCCAAACACGCGGTGGTAGCTGAGAATGGCGATGAGCAGGAAACACACGGCCGCGAGCAGTGGCGCGGGTTCATGCAGCGAGCCGAGCTTGATCAGCGTGGCCGGGCTGTCGACGATGATCCCGGCGGTTTTCAAACCGATCACCCCGAGGAACAAACCGACGCCCGCGCCCATGGCATGGCGCAGGCTGACCGGAATGCTGTTGAGCAACCACTCACGCACCCGCGAGAGCGTCAGGCCCATGAACAACACGCCGGAGATAAACACCGCGCCCAGCGCGGTTTCCCAGGTGTAACCCATGGTGCCGACCACGGTGTAGGTGAAAAACGCGTTCAACCCCATGCCTGGTGCGAGACCCACTGGCCAGTTGGCGTACAGGCCCATCAACAGGCAACCCAGCGCGGCGGCGATGCAGGTGGCGACGAACGCCGCGCCATGATCGATGCCGGCGTCGGCCATGATGTTCGGGTTGACGAAGATGATGTACGCCATAGTGATAAAGGTGGTGAGGCCGGCGATCAGCTCGGTCTTCACTGTGGTGCCATGCAAGCGCAGTTTGAACAGGCGTTCCAGCCAGCCGGTGTGGGTGGGTTGGAGGTCCAGGGGTGAGGCTTCGGATTTGCGGCTATCCACAGCGAGTACTCCTCAAGCATTTTATTGTTATGGCCAGCGCGTAGGCGCTGAGAGGTACTGGCGGGTTTGTTGACCAATAGGTCAGGAACTCGCACGAAGCGAATTATGCTTTTGTATACAAATAAAGCAAATAATGTTTTCGATTGACTGGGTAAAAGGGGATGAAAGGCTAATTAGCCGCACTTAACGCCTGATTCACCGCCAGCCATCCCGCCACCGCGTCTTCGCCCGCTTCACTGAACGCGCGCTGTAACAGCTTCACCTGTTCACGGCGTAATGACTGCTCGAAACGCCGACCTTCCTCTGTCAATTCCAGCAGGCGTTTGCGCTTGTCGGTTTCGGACGCAACGCTGTCCACCAGGTGCATTTCCTGCAATTGACGCAACGGCATGTTCAGCGCCTGTTTGCTCACCCCGAGCAATTCGAGCAGTTCCTTCACGCTCAGGGCGGGGTAGCGTGCGATAAAAAACACGATGCGCTGATGCACCCGGCTCAGGCCACGGCGCTCAAGCATTTCGTCGGCCTTGGCCGTAAAGGCCTGGTAGCCGAAGAAGAACGCCTCCATGGCTGTTTGCTGGCTGGTCGGGTTTTTAAGGTCAAGCATATTGACGTATCCACTGAAGTCGTCGTAATTTCGGTCAACCAGTTTGACGTATTTTCTACAGTCTTCGCTACCGGTGACCCTAATGGCCTTCTCTGAACGTGTTACGCGCCTCAAAAGCTCCCTGATCCGTGAAATCCTCGCGGCGGCCCAGCGTCCGGAAGTGATGTCGTTCGCCGGTGGCCTACCCGCGCAAGCCATGCTGCCCGCCCTGGACTGGGATGACATGCCGCTCACTATCGGCCAATACGGCATGAGCGAAGGCGAACCCCACTTGCGCGAACTGCTCGCTGCGCAGGCTCGCGCCTTGGGCGTACCGTGCCAGGCCAGCCAGGTGCTGGTGGTCAGCGGCTCCCAGCAAACCCTGGACCTGGCCGCCAAACTGTACATCGACAAAGGCACCCAGATCCTGCTGGAAGGCCCGACCTACCTGGCTGCTTTACAGATCTTCCAACTCTTCGGTGCCGACTGCCTCACCGTGCCACTGGAAACCGACGGTCCCGACCTGGCCGCGTTGCGCGCTAACCTCGAACGTCACCACCCGGCGTTTATCTACCTGATTCCAACCTTCCAGAACCCGTCGGCTGTACGCTACAGCGAGGCCAAGCGCGCAGCGGTCGCCGCCTTGCTCGACGAGTTTGGGGTGACGCTGATCGAAGACGAGCCCTACCGCGAACTGACCTTTGACGGCGGCAGTGCCAAGCCCATCGTTGGCCGCCTGAAAAAAGCCAGCTGGATCTACACCGGCACTGTGTCCAAGACGTTGTTGCCCGGTTTGCGCGTGGGTTACCTCATCGCCAGCCCGGACCTGTTCCCGCACTTGCTCAAGCTCAAGCAATCGGCGGACCTGCACACCAACCGCGTCGGTCAATGGCAGGCGATGCAGTGGGTCGGCACGGAAAAATACCAACAGCACTTGGTAGAACTGCGCAGCTTTTACCGCGAGCGCCGTGACGCATTCCAAGTGGCGCTGGCGCATCACTTCGCTGACCTGGCCGACTGGCAGGTGCCCCAGGGTGGATTATTCTTCTGGCTGACCTTGAAACAGCCGCTCGACACCCGCACCTTGTTGGCGCAAGCGTTAGAACAGAACGTCGCGTTCATGCCCGGTGAACCGTTCTTTTCCGAGCCGGACCAACACCTGGGTTCGCTGCGGCTCAATTTCAGCCATATCGACCCGGCCCGCCTGGACGAAGGTCTCAAGCGCCTGGCCGCGGTGGTCCGTCAAGCACAGCACGCGCAAGCGGCATAAGGGGAGCCCCATGTACAAAGTTTATGGCGATTACAAGTCGGGCAACTGCTACAAGGTCAAATTGATGCTCAGCCTGCTGGGCATCCCGTACCAATGGATCGATGTCGATATCCTCAAGGGCGACACCCAGACCGCCGAATTCCTGGCCAAGAACCCCAACGGCAAGATCCCGGTACTGGAACTGGAAGACGGCACCTGCCTGTGGGAGTCCAATGCGATCCTCAACTTCCTCGCCGATGGCAGCGAGTTCCTGCCGACCGAACCGCGCCTGCGTACCCAGGTGTTGCAGTGGCAGTTCTTCGAGCAGTACAGCCACGAGCCGTACATTGCGGTGGCGCGGTTTATCCAGTTCTACCTGGGGCTGCCCGAGGAACGCCTGGAGGAATACAAGAAGCTGCACAAGGGTGGCTACAAGGCGCTCAAGGTCATGGAGCGCCAACTGCAACTGACGCCGTACCTGGTGGGTGATCAGTTCTCCATCGCGGACGTGGCCTTGTATGCCTATACCCATGTGGCCCATGAGGGTGGTTTTGAGCTGGACGCTTATCCGGGTGTGCAGGCGTGGTTGAAACGTGTTGCCAGTCATCCTAAGCATGTGGCCATGCTGGACTGATTCACTCGGTCAAAATGTGGGAGCTGGCTTGCCTGCGATAGTATCGCCGCAGTGCAACTGGCAGACAGTGTCGTCTGCATCGCAGGCAAGCCAGCTCCCACATTCAGCTCAGTGGTGTGTCAGAGAGTTGTTCTTTCAACAGGTCAAAGCAGCGTTGCGCCGCCGGGCTCAACCCCATCCCGCTGCGGCTGATCAACCCGATCTCCCGGTTCACGCCGGGGTGATCGATGCTGATGCGCTTCAACCCTTCCAGGCTGTCCGCCGCCGATTCCGGCAGCACACTGATGCCCAATCCCTGGCGCACCAACGCCAGCACTGTCGACATGTAGTTGGCTTCCATGCCGGCGTTCATCGTCAGGCGTGTCTCATCGAATAGCGCATCCACTTGCTCCCGCACGCTGCTGTCACGGCCAGTGAGGATGATCGGCTGGTCCGCCAACTGTTCCAGGCTCAGTTGACGGTGGCGGGTGAGGGGATGATCCACCGGCACGAACGCACACAAGCGATCATTCAATACCGGCACGAACTCCAGGCCATGGCTGAGCCGTGCGCGCACGCCGATGCCGAAATCCACCTCGCCGGAACGCACCTGGGCATGAATCCGGTGGGCCACCAGGTCATGCAGGCGCACTTCGATCCCGGCAAAACGCTCGCGAAACAGGCGCAGCGCCGGCGGCAGGGTGCCGGCGCAGACCGAGGGTAGGGCGGCGATGGTGACCACGCCCCGGCGCAGGGCGGCCAAATCGCGGGAGCCGGTGACGATGTTGTCCAGGTCCAGCAGCAGTTTTTCCATGGGCCCGCGGGCTTCCTGGCCGGCGGCGGTGATGCTCACATGGCGCGGGCTGCGGTCGAGCAGGGCGACGCCGAGCCAGTCTTCCAGTTGCTGGACCTGCACCGTCAGTGCGGAAGGCGACAGATGCAGTTCATTGGCCGCCTTGGTGAAGCTGCCTGTGCGAGCCACCGCAAGAAACGCTTGAATGTGTTGGATACTGTTCTTCATTTTGTTTTTCCGAACACTAGCTGGTGAATATTCCAATTTACAAAGACTACCTCGCTTCCAATACTCCAGGGAAAACAATAACCGGCCACCAAGGCCGCTCTGGAGTAACCCATGCTCGCTACCCTGGGTGTCATCACCATCCTGTGCCTGCTCGCTGCTGTCATGAGCAAACGCCTTTCACCGCTGGTGGCGCTGATCGCTTTACCGATCATCGCCGCGCTGCTTGGTGGGTTCGGCCTGCAGACCAGCGCCTTCATCATCACCGGTATCAAGAACGTCGCCCCCGTGGTGGGCATGTTTGTGTTTGCGATCCTGTTTTTCGGGATCATGACCGATGCCGGCATGCTCGACCCCATCATTGACCGCATCCTGCGTACGGTAGGCACGCGTCCTACGCGGATTGTCGTCGGCACCGCGACCCTGGCGCTGCTGGTGCACCTGGATGGCTCCGGTGCGGTGACCTTCCTGGTGACGGTGCCGGCGATGTTGCCGCTGTATACCCGGCTGGGCATCGACAAACGTATCCTCGCCTGCGTATGCGCGATGGCGGCCGGGGTCAACTTTCTGCCATGGACCGGTCCGGTGTTGCGCTCGTCGGCGGCGCTGCATGTGCCGGTAGCCGACCTGTTCCAACCGCTGATTCCAGTGCAGATCGTCGGCCTGGTCTTCGTCTTCGGCTGTGCGTGGTGGCTCGGCCGTCGCGAAGAAAAACGCCTGGGCCTGGGCGCCGGTTCAACCGTCGATGCGGTGCCGCAACGGGTACTCAGCGACGATGACATCAAGCTGCGTCGCCCTCGGCTGTTCTGGGTCAACCTGATCCTGACTGTGCTGGTCATGGTGGTGATGATCGCCGGCTGGGTCGACCCGGTGGTGATGTTCATGCTCGGCACGGTGCTGGCACTGTGCATCAACTACCCGAACGTGGATGCCCAACGCGCCCGCATCGACGCCCATGCAAAAACCGCCCTGACCATGGCCAGTATCCTGCTCGCCGCCGGGGTGTTTACCGGGATCATGCAAGGCACCGGGATGCTAAAGGCGATTGCCGAAGTGGCAGTGGCACAGATTCCCGCCGGCCACGGCAAGCTGATCCCGGCCGTGGTGGGCTTTATTTCCATGCCTCTGAGCATGCTATTCGACCCCGATTCCTACTATTTCGGCGTAATGCCGGTGATCGCCGAAGTCGGCAAGGCCCTCGGCGTCGACCCGCTGCAAGTGGCCCAGGCCTCGTTGTTGGGCGTACACACCACCGGCTTCCCGGTCAGCCCGCTGACCCCCGCGACCTTTCTGTTGGTGGGCTTGTGCAAGGTCGAATTGGCCGATCACCAGCGCTTTACCATCCCTTTTCTGTTTGCCGCGTCGGTGTTGATGACCCTGACCGCGTTGCTCCTGGGAGTGATTTGAGATGAAAACCTTGCGCATCGGTTCCGGCGCCGGCTACTCCGGCGACCGTATCGAACCTGCCGTGGAACTGGCCGAGCAGGGCGACCTGGATTACCTGGTCTTCGAGTGCCTGGCCGAACGCACCATCGCCCTGGCGCAGCAGGCGCGGATCACCGACCCCGCTGGCGGTTATGACCCGTTGTTGAGTGAACGCATGCGTCGTGTGCTGCCCTTCGTAGGGATAAGCGCCGGGCGTCGCCGTCTGCGGGTGATCACCAATATGGGCGCGGCCAACCCGCTGTCGGCGGCTGTTGAAGTGCGGCGGATTGCCGGCGAGCTGGGCCTTGATCTCAAGGTGGTTGCCGTGGTCGGCGACGACGTGTTGACGGTGCTGCAGCCCGAGTTTCTGCTGGATAACGGCCAGACGGTCGGTTCCCTGGGCGAGCGGATCATTTCCGCGAATGCCTACTTGGGCGTCGATGGCATTCTGGATGCGTTGCGCGCGGATGCGGATGTGGTGATCACTGGGCGTGTGGCCGACCCCTCCTTGTTCCTGGCGCCGCAGATGTTTGAGTTCGGCTGGGCAGCGGATGATTGGCAGCGCCTGGGACGCGGTACGTTGGTGGGGCATTTGCTCGAGTGCGCCGGGCAAGTCAGTGGCGGCTATTTTGCCGACCCTGGTCGCAAGGCGGTGGAGGACCTGGCCCGCCTGGGCTTCCCCCTGGCCGAGATCGATGCCGAGGGTGAAGCGCTGATCACCAAGGTCGCCGGCTCCGGTGGCCGGGTCAGCCGCGCCACGTGCACGGAGCAGCTGATCTACGAAGTGCACGACCCGGCGGCGTACCTCACGCCTGACGTGACCGCTGATTTTTCCCACGTGGGATTTTTCGAGGAAAGCGCTGATCGCGTTCGCGCCGTGGGTGCGGGTGGCCGTGCGCGACCCGAGCAGTTAAAGGTCAGCGTCGGTTATCTGGACGGTTGGATCGGCGAAGGGCAGATGTCCTACGGTGGCCCCGGTGCTGTTGCACGAGCGCAGCTGGCGCGGGATGTCGTCCTCAAGCGTCTTGAGTTGACGGGCGTGAAGATGCAGGACGTGCGTGCCGAACTGATCGGCATGGACGCGCTCCACGGACCGCGCAGCACGGTCGAGCCCTGGGAAGTGCGCCTGCGCGTGGCGGCCCGCTGTGAAGCACGCAGCGAAGCGGTGCGTGTGGGCAATGAAGTGGAAACGCTCTACACCAACGGCCCGTCTGGTGGCGGCGGCGCCAGCAAAAGCGTACGCCAGGTGGTGGCAGTGGCATCGTTGCTGCTGTCGCGTAACGTGGTCAACCCGAGGATCGAAGCATGAAGCTGCACACGCTGGCCCATTCCCGGACCGGGGATAAGGGCGATACGTCGAACATCTCGATTATTGCGTACCGTGCCGAGGACTATTCGCTGCTGTGCGAAACGCTGACCGCCGAGCGCGTGGCTGAGTTTTTTGCGGACCAGCTGGAGCCCGGCGCTGCACCGGTGCGGCGTTATGAATTGCCTAACGTGCAGGCACTGAACTTCGTGCTGCCGGGGATCTTGCGGGGTGGCGTCACGCGTTCGCTGGCGCTGGATGCCCATGGCAAGTGCCTGGGCTCTGCATTATTGGATCTCGACCTGTAAATACCGTAACTGTGGGAGGGGGCTTGCCCCCGATGGCGGTGTATCAGTCAACTTATGTGTGACTGACACTCTGCTATCGGGGGCAAGCCCCCTCCCACATTGGTTATCCAGTGTCTGTCAGACCGCCGCGAAACGTTTGTCGAGGTAGTCGATGATCACCTTGGAGTCATACATCCAGGTGGTCTGGCCATTTTCTTCAATGCGCAGGCATGGCACCTTGATCTTGCCACCTTGCTCCAGCAGGGTCTGGCGGTCTTGCTCATTATTCTTCGCATCCTTCAAGGCCACCGGTACGTTCAGGCGGTGCAGGGTGCGGCGGGTCTTCACGCAGAACGGGCAGGCGTGGAACTGGTAGAGGGTCAATTCCTTGGCCGCTGCGTTCACCTGCGCCTGCTGTTCGGCGGGGCGCTGTTTTTTGCGCGGGCGGGTCAGGTAGTCGCCCGCGATGATGACGTGGCCGAGGCCGACTCGAAGTGCTTTGACGAACATGGCTGAAACCTCTTGCCCATGACAGAAGGGGCCGCAGCTTACCTTAATTCTGCAGGCGAAAAAAAACCGGCGATGAACGCCGGTCTTTTCCTACGCAGCCTGTTACTTGATCAGACTGAGGAATTCGCTACGGGTGGCCGCGTTTTCGCGGAACTCACCCAGCATCACCGAGGTGATCATCGACGAATTCTGTTTTTCCACGCCGCGCATCATCATGCACATATGCTTGGCTTCAATCACCACGGCCACGCCCAGGGCACCCGTCACTTGCATCACCGCGTCGGCGATCTGGCGGCTGAGGTTTTCCTGGATCTGCAGGCGGCGCGCATACATGTCGACAATCCGCGCGACCTTCGACAGGCCCAACACTTTGCCGCTCGGGATATAGGCGACATGAGCCTTGCCGATAAACGGCAGCAGGTGGTGTTCGCACAGCGAGTACAACTCGATGTCCTTGACCAGCACCATTTCGCTGTTGTCGGAGCTGAACAAGGCACCGTTGGTGACTTCTTCCAGTGTCTGCTCATAGCCGCGGCAGAGGTACTGCATGGCCTTGGCGGCACGTTTTGGCGTGTCGAGCAGGCCCTCGCGGGAAACGTCCTCGCCGAGTTGGCCGAGGATCGCGGTGTAATTCTGTTCCAGGGACATGAAACTACCTGTGGGATTTTCGCAAAGCGCAAGGTTACGGTGGCGGACACATCGCTGCAAGCCTGACGATGGCACTTGTTACTCGTCGCGCCCTTCCATCATGGTGCGCTTGAGCATCACATACACCGCACCCGCGCCGCCGTGGCGGGCCTGGCACGAGGTAAAGCCGAGCACCTGCGTGTGCTGGCGCAACCAGGTGTTGACGTGGCTCTTGATCATGGGGCGTTTGCCGTCCAGCCGCACCGCCTTGCCGTGGGTAACGCGTACGCAGCGGATTTCGAACTTGGTCGCTTCGGCGAGGAAGGCCCACAGGGTTTCCCGGGCTTTCTCCACGGTCATGCCGTGCAGGTCGAGGCTGCCCTCGAACGGGATCTGGCCGACCTTGAGCTTGCGCATCTGGCTTTCCTGTACGCCGTCGCGGGCCCACATCAGCTCGTCTTCGGGGCCGACGTCGATCACGAACTGGTCCGACAGGCCGTCCACCGTGGTGGCATCGGTGCGTACGGTCGCGGCCTGGCGCAGCTTGGCGATCTGCGCACGGTCAGCCTTGGGTTTGCCCGTGTCGGCGCGGTCGTGTTTGATCGGCTTGACGCCGCGCAGCTCATTTTTGAACAGGGAAAAATCGTCGTCTTGCATGTCAGCCTCCGCGAAGGGCGGGCAGTTTACCTAAATCGCGGCGGCCAGGGCGCAGGAAACGCTATCCAAGCGCCATCAGTCGTGCTTTTTCATCAGGTGTGAAGCGATGTTCAGCGACAACGGCTGACGCATCTTCCGACGGCTACGGCGCCACAACCACACGCCCAACCACAGCACCAATAGTCCGATCACTGCAAGGATTGCCGAGCCGCCTGGGCTGGCATTCAGTTCGCCAAGGGCCGGCGAGTGACCGAACAGACCGGCGCCACCAGCGCCGGCCAACAGCACACCTACAATCGCCAGCAGCGCGGCAATGCCGGCCACCAGGCGCAGACGCCAGTTGCTCGGGCCCTTGGGGCGCAAGCGACGAGCATCAAAACCATCGGATATCTTCATTCCGACCTTTCCTCCAGGGTATCGGCCCTTCGACCGGACAATACACAGGTTGTTCCTGTACCCGAGGCAATTGCAGCAAATGACAGGCATTTGCTGATGAGCGGAGACATAAACAGGTCGCGCCGCTCATCAGAAGGACGATCAGATCAGATCTTTGGTCAGCGCCAGGGTGGCGAAGTTGTCGGCCATGATGGCCATTTCGGTCTGTTGCACATGTTCGGCGCTCAGGATGCCGCCTTTGTAAGGCAGGTCACGGGTGGCGCAGGCGTCTTCCACGAGGGTGCAGCGAAAGCCCAGGTTCTTGGCGGCGCGCACGGTGGTGCTGACGCTGGAGTGGCTCATGAAACCGCAGACGATCAGGTCCAGCGAGCCGAGGTCCTGCAGGTGCTTTTCCAGCCCGGTGCCATGGAACGCGCTGGGCAGCAGCTTGCCGATGATGGTTTCGTCGCCTTCAGGCGCGAGCCCCGGGATGAACTCGCCGCGCTCGCCCTGCGGGTCAAACAGGCCGCCAACGGTGCCCAGGTGGCGCACATGCACGATCGGGCGCCCGGCGTTGCGGGCTGCGGCGACCAGTTGCTTGATATTGCCAACCGCTGCGTCCATGCCCGAGAGGGCGAGTGGACCGCTGAGGTATTCCTTCTGGGCGTCGATGATCACGAGGGTCGCATGGCTGAGGTTCGCTGCTGCGTAACCACGACCGCTGAGTTGAAACATCGTCTTTGGAACGGACATTCTGGGGCTCCTGTGAGGGGGGCTTTTGTGACATTGTCCACTGGCTGAGCGGTTCTGTGAATCGCTACCATCGTAAGGTACGCCGTTGTTGGCGTGCAGCCATGTCAAGAGGTGTGCGTGTTTAACCCAATGATGGCAATTTGGATGAATTCCGACGGATGGCGAAGGGGTTTCGTACATCGTCGGTACCGGTGAAGACTGTTAGAATCGCCAGTCGTTTTTTCCAGGAGTTTGCCCCCGTGATCACTTCCCGCCTGCGCACCTTGCGCGACCACATCCGATGGGCTGTCAGCCGTTTCCATGGGGAAGAGCTGTTTTTCGGGCATGGTACCGACAATGCCTGGGACGAAGCCCGGCAATTGGTGCTCGGCGCCTTGCACCTGCCGTGGGAAATTGCCGACAGCTACCTGGATTGCAACTTGGAAGAAGAAGAGATTTCCCACGTTCAGCGTTTGCTGCATCGCCGTATCCACGAGCGCGTGCCCACCGCTTACCTGCTGAAAGAGGCCTGGTTCTGTGGCATGTCGTTTATCGTTGATGAGCGCGTGCTGATCCCGCGTTCGCCGATCGGCGAGCTGATCGAAAACCGCTTTGAGCCCTGGCTGGCCCAACCGCCGGCACGCATCCTCGACCTGTGCACAGGCTCCGGGTGCATCGGCATCGCTTGCGCCTATGAGTTCCAGGACGCCGAAGTGGTGCTGGGGGACTTGTCCTTCGAAGCCCTGGAAGTGGCCAACCAGAACATCGAGCGCCATGGCGTCGACGAGCGCGTGTACACCGTGCAGGGTGATGGTTTCGACGGTCTGCCGGGCCAGCGCTTTGACCTGATTGTGTCCAACCCGCCGTATGTGGATGCCGAAGACTTCGCCGACATGCCGGATGAATACCAGCACGAACCGGAACTGGGCCTGGCCTGCGGTGATGATGGCTTGAACCTGGTGCGGCGGATGTTGGCCGAGGCGGCGGACCACTTGACCGAGAAGGGTTTGCTGATTGTTGAAGTGGGCAACAGCCAGGTGCATGTCGAGGCGCTGTACCCGGAAGTGGACTTCGCCTGGCTGGACTTTCAGCGCGGTGGGCACGGGGTGTTCATGTTGACGGCGGAGCAGTGCCGCCAGCATCAGGCCGTCTTCGCCGCCCGCGTTTAAACCGGTCAATGTGGGAGGGAGCAAGCCCCCTCCCACCGCTGGAACCGGTACAGTCAGGTACGCCCCGACTTACCGGTGCGTGGCAATCCAGATCAACAGCCCGGCCTGAAACACCGTGAACGCCACCAGGCACGTGATGGTAAAGCGCAGCCCGCTGTCTTCACGCTTGAACTTGGTGACCTTTTCCTCTTCCTTGCGCAGCTTCACTTCCTGCTCCATCAGGTTCTGCTCGGCCTGTTGCAGCATCTGCGCCGCTTCGAGAATCTCCACGAACTGCACTTTTTCGGTGTTCCAACTGTCCAGCACATCGCTGACCTTGCCGGGCTGCACGTTGCCCTTCAGGTGCTGCACATCGGCGTAGGCCACATCAAAACCCTGGACACGCAGGAAATGATCGCGGCGCAGGCGGGTGGCTTCGTTCAACGCGTCTTTGTTGGCCAGGTCGACACCGTCGACGCGGTAATGTGACCACTTCTTCTTCGCCCAGGCGGCGCCTTGAGCGACCAGGAAGCGCCCGATGCCTCGGTTGGCCGGTTCGATTTCCAGGCTGTTGCCAGGGCCGAAGTGCACGCGGTGTTTGTCGTGATCGACCCAAATGTCCAAGTGGTTCTGCTCACGGCGCACCCGCTGGCCCGGCAGTTGGATGACCATGCGCAACAGGCTGTGGTGTTTGTCATTGCGCTCGGCATAGCCGAACTGCACGAACCGCAACGGCCGCACACCGGTGGCGCGGTCGATGGCCAGGGGCGCCAACCGCAGCATCTTGAAATGCTCGGCCTGAACCTCCGCCCACGGCAGGGGCGCCGTGTCGACGGCCTCGGTTTTTTCAGCCGGGCTCTCGGCAGTCGGTTCCGGTGTTGCTTCAGTGGTTGTCATGCGTGCGATCCTGTCCAAACCCAGCCAGTCGACAGTCTTTTTACTGTCGACCCTGGGCTTATCGGCCGTTTTTGTCAGGACTGGAGGCAATTTGTCGTTTAACGGGGCTGAAGTCCGTCGATAAAGCGCACCAGGCGACTGCCCAGCTCGGCGGCGAGAGGCAGTTGCGGGTCATTGTAGGAGGCCAATTGTTGCTTTACGTCGTTGGGCACGATGCGCATCACGTGGTTCATGCCTTCGATCACCGTCAACTGGGCGTCGGGCTTGGCTTTTTTCAGCTGTTGGGCGTCGCCGACGCCCACCTGGATGTCGTTGGTGCCCTGGATGATCAGCGCGGGCATACGCAGCTTGGCGAAGGCTGCCGAGGGATCGGCGCGAAACAGGCTGATCAGGTAGGGCTGCACACTGGGTCGGAAAATACCTTCCAGCGGGCCAGGCACATCGGCATCCACCTGGCCGGCCTTGAGGTGATCGAGGATCTCATTACTGCGCAGCAACAGGGCCGGGGGCAAGTGATCGGCCAGTTGCTGGCGGATCACCTGGTCCACGGGGCGAGCGCTGCCGGACAATGAAATAACGCCTGCCGGATCGAGTTGCGGCGCGGCAAGGGCGGCCACCAGGGCGCCTTCGCTATGGCCCAGCACAATCAGCGGGCCCATGCGTTTGTCGGCCTTGAGCAGTTTCCCCCAGGCCACTGCATCGGACACATAGGCGTCCAGGGTCAGGTTGCGTTCATCCGGCGTGGCGGCCAGGCTCGCGGCCACACCGCGCTTGTCGTAGCGCACGCTGGCGATGTTATGCCGCGCCAGTACCCAGGCCAGGCGCTTGAGGCTGTCGTTGCGCGCGCCGTCGGCGCTGTTGCCATTGCGGTCGGTGGGGCCGGAACCGGCGATGATCAGCACCACCGGCACGGGGGTGTCCGACTGGGGCAGCAACAGCGAGCCAAACAGCTCGCCACTGCCGGTGTCCAGGCTGATGGGCCGTTGCAGCACGACAGGGGAGGCGGCGAAGCCAAGGCTGGAAAACAGAGTGAGGGTCAAAAGCAGAACTCGAAGCATCATCGCGCCATCATGAGGAAGGTGCCGGTTGGACCAAGGTCTACCGGTAAGGTTTCGAGGATGAACTAGTCGGTTAGCCTGCGTATACTGGCCGCCTTAAGTTATTACGGTTGACTTGATTCAACTGATTTCACGGAGCGCCCTGCATGTCCGGCAATACCTTCGGCAAGCTGTTCACTGTCACCACCGCGGGCGAAAGCCATGGCCCGGCGTTGGTCGCCATTGTCGACGGCTGCCCGCCCGGCCTCGAGCTGTCCCTGGAGGACTTGCAGCGTGACCTCGACCGCCGCAAGCCCGGCACCAGCCGCCACACCACCCAACGCCAGGAACCCGACGAAGTCGAAATTCTCTCTGGCGTGTTCGAAGGCCGCACCACCGGTTGCGCCATCGGCCTGCTGATTCGCAACACCGACCAGAAGTCCAAGGACTACTCGGCGATCAAGGACCTGTTCCGCCCGGCTCACGCCGACTACACCTACCACCATAAATACGGTGAGCGCGACTACCGTGGCGGCGGCCGCAGCTCGGCCCGCGAAACGGCCATGCGTGTGGCCGCGGGTGCCATCGCCAAGAAGTACCTGGCCACCCAGGGCATCATTATTCGCGGCTACATGAGCCAGTTGGGCCCGATCGAAATCCCGTTCAAAACCTGGGACAGCGTCGAAGACAATGCTTTCTTCAGCCCCGACCCGGACAAAGTACCGGAGCTGGAGGCCTATATGGACCAGCTGCGCCGCGACCAGGATTCCGTCGGTGCCCGAATCACGGTGGTGGCCGAAGGCGTTAAACCCGGCCTGGGCGAGCCTATCTTCGACCGCCTCGACGCTGAACTGGCTCACGCGCTGATGAGCATCAACGCGGTCAAGGGTGTAGAGATCGGCGCCGGCTTTGCCTGCGTGTCCCAGCGCGGCACCGAGCACCGCGATGAGCTGACCCCGGAAGGTTTTCTCAGCAACAACGCAGGCGGCATCCTCGGCGGTATTTCCTCCGGCCAGCCGATCGTGGCGCACCTCGCGCTCAAGGCGACGTCCAGCATCACCACGCCGGGCCGTTCGATCGATGTGCACGGCAACCCGGTGGACGTGATCACCAAGGGCCGCCATGACCCTTGCGTCGGCATCCGTGCCACGCCGATTGCCGAAGCAATGATGGCCATCGTGCTGATGGACCACCTGCTGCGCAACCGTGGGCAAAACGCCAATGTGCGCGTGAGTACGCCGGTGCTGGGCCAGCTGTGACAGCCTGTCATGGCAGGCGCGCTTGCTGTCGTTGTAGTGAGCGAGCTTGCTCGCGCTGGGCTGCGAAGCAGCCCCAAAAATCGACATGACGCCCCCACTTCCCTACTGGCGCCTCTCCAGCTTCTACCTCTTCTACTTCGCCCTCCTCGGGGCGACCGCGCCTTTCCTGGCGCTGTACTTCGATCACCTGGGGTTCTCCAGCGCGCGCATCGGCGAGCTGGTGGCCATCCCCATGCTGATGCGCTGCGTGGCGCCCAACCTGTGGGGCTGGCTGGGCGACTACACCGGTCGGCGCCTGGCGATCGTACGCTTTGGCGCGGTGTGCACCCTGGCAAGTTTTTCGCTGATCTTCGTCAGCCACACCTACGCCTGGCTGGCCCTGGTGATGGCTTTGCATGCGTTCTTCTGGCATGCGGTGTTGCCGCAGTTTGAAGTGATCACCCTCGCGCACCTGCAAAAACAGACCTCCCGCTACAGCCAGGTCCGCCTGTGGGGCTCCATCGGTTTCATCCTCACCGTGGTAATCATGGGTCGCCTGTTCGATTGGCTGAGCCTGGACATCTACCCGGTCGTCGTCGTGGTGATCATGGCCGGCATCATTGGCGCCAGCCTGTGGGTGCCGAATGCGCAGCCCACCACCCACGGCAATCGCCTGGCTGGCGATGGCTTCCTGAAACAATTGCGCAGCCCTGGCGTGCTGGCGTTTTATGCCTGTGTGGCGTTGATGCAAATGAGCCATGGCCCGTATTACACCTTTCTGACCCTGCACCTCGAACACCTGGGCTACAGCCGTGGCGTGATCGGCCTGCTGTGGGCCCTGGGCGTGGTGGCGGAAGTGCTGATGTTCCTGGCGATGAGCCGCATCCTCTCGCGCTTTTCGGTGCGCCGGGTGCTGCTGGCCAGTTTCCTGTTGGCGGCGCTGCGTTGGTTGCTGTTGGGCTCGTTTGCCGAGTTTTTCTGGGTGTTGTTAGTGGCGCAGGTAATGCACGCCGCCACTTTCGGCAGTTTCCATGCCGCGGCGATTGCCTTCGTGCAACGCAGTTTTGGCGATAAGCAACAAGGCCAGGGCCAGGCGTTGTACGCCGCCTTGGCGGGTACAGGCGGTGCGCTGGGTGCCCTTTATTCCGGTTACAGCTGGAACCTGTTGGGGCCGACCCTGACCTTCAGCATCGCCAGCGTCGCGGCCCTGGCCGCCGCCGCTATCATCGGTCTTCGATTGCAAGAGCAGAACCAAGGAACCCTTCAATGAGCTATGTCGCTGTTTACTCCGCCGCTTCACCGGACACGCCGAACAAGGTCCTGACCCATTTTGACGATATCGCCGCGACCCTGGCGGAGCACGGCGTGCGCTTTGAACGCTGGCAGCCGAGCCCGATAGGGCAAGGGGCCAGTGACGCTGAAATGATTGCGGCGTACCAGATGCACATTGATGCCCTTGGCTACGAGGCTATTGAGGTGGTACGCGTGACCGGCGATCACCCGCAGAAGGCTGAACTGCGTGCGCAGTTTCTTGACGAGCGCTGCTACAGCGAAGATGAGGTGCGTTTTTTCATCGCGGGGCAGGGTTTGTTTTCCCTGCACATTGGCGACTACGTGTACGCCGTGCGCTGTGAGAAAAATGACCTGTTGGTGATCCCGGCCGGTATCAAGCACTGGTTCGATATGGGCGAGAACCCGCATTGTGTTGCCTTGCGGTGTTTCAATACCGCACAAGGGCTGGTGCCCCTATTGACGGGCGACACTATCGCCCGGCACTTCCCTGGCTTGGACGACTAACCGAGATTTATCAGAAACTACAATCCCTATAGGTTGGAAGTTTCTGTGGGAAGAAACTTAAACTTCTGTAAGGCTCGGCTGTTTATTCTGGGCCCTGCGCCTTAATACCACTCGTTATGTAACTCTCTCCGGCATCAACGTTTATGTCGCCTGTCAATAGGAGGAATCCGAATGTGGCGCGGCAGAGACAGAAAATAAGGAGAGGATTGAATGAACGCCCCCAAGGAATTATTGATACCACCGTATACGGTGCCCAATGCGGTCAGACGACGTCTGAACCTGGCGGGAAAACCGCTGACCCCGGCGGAGTTAGAGATCCTGCGCTGGGCCTCGGAAGGCAAGACCGTCTGGGAGATCAGCCAGATTCGCACCACGTCCGAAGCCACGGTGAAATTTCACCTGCGCAATATCTACGGCAAGCTGGAAGTCAGTAACCGTGTGCAGGCGATGAACGAAGCGGCGCGTCAGGGACTTTGCTGAAGGCAAAAAAAGGGCCGCGACACTCAACGGTGTCACGGCCCTTTTTACGGCCTGGCGTTTAAGCCGAATGATAAGTCGGCAGGGCAAAGCGGTTCTGGCTTTGCAGCATGGAAATCTGCGGCAGCTCGCTGGCTTGTTCCGCCAGGTCGCGGCGAATGGCACTGATCACCCAGGTCAGCTGATCGGCAGTGTGCAACTGCTGATAGGAGATCGAACGCTTGACCTGCTTACCTTCGCTGTTGCGCAGCGTCAGCAGGATACCGCCGTCTGGGCGAGGCTGGGTGGTGACGTCGTAGTTGGAGAATACTGAAGCGAATTTATCTTGGATCAGGCTCATGTCTATCAGCTCCGTTGGCTCAAGTTGGCAAGCATGGAGTGATAGGTGCAGTGATTGTGCCATCTAGCGGTTAGATAAAATATCTTTATAAAACAATCACTTAAAAAAATAACAAATTTTCGATTTCGTGCAATTTGCATGAATGGCCATCATGCATCCTGCATTTTGCGTGGCTCAGCCGGGTTGAGCGGGCGCGCCTCATTCTTAAATGACTGCGCCAGCACCGCGAAATTCCTTTTATCAGCGGTCGCCCCTTGGGATACAAAACTTTTCAAATCCCGCGTGTACAGCCGAAGAAGGGCTGACGTATTTTCCTGCAAGGCACTCGGTCTCTCGCCTATGGGCGCACGGGTGTTACAGGATCATTCGAAGAATAAGAAAAAGGACGTTCCTCCATGAGCCACTCGCAAAATGACATGATCACCTGGCGCATGATGCTGCGTAAGGTGCCCGCGATTGTGCGTGCCCTGCCGCGCGTGGTGCGAGGGATGCGTGCTGCCAATGTCACCGACCCCGAGCAGCCCTGCGGACTGGGCTGGCACTTCGAACAAGCCACCCTGCGTAACCCGCAGGGAACCGCCTTGCTGTATGGCGACCGTGTGATCAGTTACACCGAAGCCAACCAGCAGGCCAATCGCATCGCCCGCCACCTGCAAGAAAAAGGCATCGGCAAGGGCGATGTGGTGGCGATGTTTATTGAAAACCGTCCCGAATTATTGTTGAGCGTGCTGGCCGTGGCCAAGCTGGGCGGTGTCTGCGCCATGCTCAATACCGCGCAAACCCACGGGGCGCTGGTGCACAGCCTGACGCTGGTGAGCCCGGCGGCGATTGTGGTGGGGGCGGAATTGGTGGCCGCCTATGAGGCGGTGCGCGATCAGGTGGCGATCCCTGCGCAGCGCAGCTGGTTCGTCGCCGAGCAGCAGGGCGCGGCGGTGCCCGAGGGGTACAGCGACCTGATGGCCGCCAGCGCTGAATGTCCGGTGGAGAACCTCGCCAGCGCAGCGCAGATCTTCTTTAACGATCCCTGCTTCTATATCTACACTTCCGGCACGACGGGATTGCCCAAGGCCGGCATCATGAAACATGGCCGATGGACCAAGACCGCCATCAGCTTCGGCCGCATTGCCCTGGACATGGGGCCGGACGACGTCCTCTATTGCACCTTGCCGCTCTACCATGCCACTGGCCTGTGTGTGTGCTGGGGCTCGGCAGTGGTCGGGGCGTCGGGCTTCGCCATTCGGCGTAAATTCAGTGCCAGCCAGTTCTGGGGCGATGTCCGCAGATTCGAGGCGACCACCCTCGGTTATGTCGGCGAGTTGTGCCGGTATTTGCTCGATCAGCCAGCCAGCGAAAACGACCGTGATCACCGCGCGACCAAGATGGTCGGCAATGGCTTGCGTCCTGGCGTGTGGGCGCAGTTCAAGGCGCGTTATGGCGTCGAGCATGTGTGCGAGTTGTATGCCGCCAGCGACGGCAATATCGGCTTCACCAACGTATTGAATTTTGACAACACCGTCGGCTTTTGCCTGCAGCACTGGGCGCTGGTGGACTACGGCCACGACACCGGTGAGCCGCTGCGTGGCAGCGATGGTTTCATGCATAAAGTGAAGAAGGGCGGGCAGGGGCTGTTGTTGGCGAGGATCGATGAAAAATCTCCTTATGACGGCTACACCGACCCGGAAAAAAACCGCAAGGTGATCCTCACTGACGTGTTTGAGAAGGGCGACCGCTATTTCAACACCGGCGATCTGGTGCGCAGTATTGGCTTCGGCCACGCGCAATTTGTCGACCGCTTGGGGGATACCTACCGCTGGAAGGGCGAAAACGTCTCCACCACCGAAGTGGAAAACGTCCTGTTGCAGCACCCGCAGATCGCCGAAGCAGTGGCCTATGGGGTGGAAATCGAAAACACCAATGGTCGCGCCGGGATGGTTGCCATCACCCCGAGCGAATCCCTGGCCGCGCTGGACATGCGTGAGTTACTGCAATTTGCCCACGGTCAGTTGCCGCACTATGCGGTGCCGCTGTTTCTGCGGATCAAGGTGAAGATGGAAACCACGGGCACCTTCAAGTACCAGAAGGTACGGCTCAAGGAGGAAGCGTTCGACCCGGACAAGGCGGGCAATGATCCAGTCTACGCCTGGCTGCCGGGGTCGGATTGCTACGTGCCAGTGACCGGCCAGTTGTTGGCGCAGATTCAGGGTGGGCACTTTCGTTATTAAAGGCAGCGCTATTGAATATGCCTATGGGGGCTTTTGACAAAAAAGCCATGACAGGTGGGAACTCCATCGCGACACTGGGCGCCTATAAAGGACCACACACGGAGCCGTCCCACATGTCAGACCAAGCCAAACAGATGACCGACGACGAAGCCGCAGAATTTGCCGAGCAGGTGTTTGACGTTGCCCGCAAAGGCGACGCCGCCATGCTCGCCGCGTTGCTGGCCAAAGGCTTGCCGGCCAACTTTCGTAACCACAATGGCGACACCTTGCTGATGCTCGCGGCCTACCACGGCCATGCCGAGGCGGTAAAAGTGCTGCTGGAATTCAAGGCCGATCCGCTGATCGCCAATGACAAGAACCAATTGCCGATCGCCGGTGCGGCGTTCAAGGGCAACCTGCCAGTGGTCAAGGCGCTGATCGAAGGCGGTACGCCGGTCGAGGCGGCCTCTTCCGATGGCCGTACCGCATTGATGATGGCAGCGATGTTCAATCGCGTTGAAATGGTCGACTACCTGCTCGGCCAGGGCGCCAACCCCAAGGCCACCGATGCCCAGGGCGCGACGGCATTGGCCGCCGCGCAAACCATGGGCGCGGTGGATACGGCGGCGCAATTGCAAAAACTGGTGTAGGCTTTGCGCCCTCGAAAACCAGCCCGCTACAGGATCACCCCATGAAAGCCGCCCTCGTCGAACTTATCAGCAACATCAGCGCCGGCGTCATGGGCGAGGACGAGGTGGCGCGTATCGCCGATGAAGCGGCGCAGGCCTACGCGGACCCGGTGGCGTTTCTGGCGGCCAACCCGGATATCAACTACGACGACACATTCCCCATTCCGTTGGGGGAGTGGGTCGTGGTGGGCAGCCTGCCGGACACCGTGGTGTTCCAGGCCGACACCTACGGCGACCTGTTCGCGCAGATCGTCGCGTCGTTCGGCCCAGGCGTGGCGTTCAATCTCACGCCCAAGCAACTGGCCAAGACCGAAGCCCTGACGGCCCTGAACCGTATCCAGATCCAGATGAGCGCGCTCAGCCCGGAAGACGGCGGCTATGTGCTGCTCAACTTCAGCCAACCGTTGGATGACGAGATCCAGGCCGTGTTGGTCTACGGTAACGACCTGCCGCGCGTGCTCGAGCTGTGTGCCGAAGTCGGCATTAAGGCCGAACCCTCCCTGGAAGCGCTGAAAGTTGCCGTCCACGTCTGAAATAAAACGGAACCCCGGCCAGGGCTGGCTATCCTAAAGGTGCATGCCCTCACTTTAGGAGCAACACCATGGGTTCCACTTTTAATGGCTTGATCGGGCTGATTATCCTGGCGCTGGATATCTGGGCGATCATCAACGTATTCAAAAGCGGCGCGAGCACGGGCGCCAAGGTGCTGTGGATCCTGTTGATCCTCCTGCTGCCGGTGCTGGGCCTGATCATCTGGGCGATCGCCGGGCCACGGGGAAATGTGCGGCTCTAGAGTGAGCACAATCCATGTAGGCGCGGGCTCGCTGTGGTGACCGCGCTTGCTGTGGTGAGCGGGCTTGTTGTGGTGAGCGGGCTTGCCCCGCGCCGGGCTGCGAAGCAGCCCCATCCGATCTCCAGTGAACCCTCTCACCACACCCCTGAGATTTGTGTATCGAAATATTCGCTGCACACAATTTTCACATCTTATCCAAGACAATTCGCCGGTTGAATCTCCCTGCCAAGGCCCTGCCTCAAGGTGTCTTAAACGCGGGACGGCGCTGCTCGTTCAGTAATTAATAGCCTTGCTGTGATTGATCGGGCACCATTCGCGCCACTGCACCACTTCGTCACTTAAACTTCCAATGGGTCCTGAAACGACATGGCAAACCCGGACGCCCTGAGTCAGCAGCGAGCTTCTAATCGCCTGCTGCAACCGACCGTCAAATCCCATCTGGCGTACACGCTGCTCTGCGCACTGGTCATGATGGTGATGTTCTCCCTGCTGCGCCTGGCGCTGCTGGTCTACAACCGCGAGATGATCCTCGATACGCCGGCCTCGACCTTCCTTGAAGCGTTCGCCAACGGCCTGCGCCTGGACCTGCGTCTGGTGGTGTACCTGATCACTCCGTTGCTGCTGGCACTGTTCAGCGTACGGGCAATGGCAGCCCGCGGGTTCTTTCGTTTCTGGCTGACCGTGGCGTCCAGCATCGCCCTGTTCCTGGGCCTGATGGAAATGGACTTCTACCGCGAGTTCCACCAGCGCCTCAACGGCCTGGTCTTCCAGTACGTGAAGGAAGACCCGAAAACCGTGATGAGCATGCTCTGGTACGGTTTCCCGGTGGTGCGCTACCTGCTGGCCTGGGCCGTGGGCACGCTGATCCTCAGCATGGCGTTCAAAGGTGCCGACCGTGCGACACGCCCGCGCGGCCCCTTCAGCGGTGGCAGCATCGGCACCCGCCAGGTCGCGCCGTGGTACTCGCGCATCGCGGTGTTCGTGGTCTGCCTGCTGATCGCCGTGGTCGCCGCCCGTGGCACCCTGCGCCAGGGCCCGCCGCTGCGTTGGGGTGACGTGTACACCACCGACTCGAACTTCGCCAACCAGTTGGGCCTCAATGGCACGCTGTCGCTGATCGGCGCGGCCAAGGCCCGCTTCTCGGAACACCGGGATAACACCTGGAAAGCCACGCTGGAGCAGCCGCTGGCAACCCAGACCGTGCGCGACATGCTGGTGCTGCCGACAGAAAAACTGGTGGATACCGACACCGCCGCTGTGCGCCGCGAGTTCACGCCACCGGCCGAGAAAACCCTGCCGATCAAAAACGTCGTCGTGATCCTGATGGAAAGCTTCGCCGGTCACTCGGTGGGGGCGCTGGGTCGTCCGGGCAATATCACGCCGTACTTCGACAAACTGTCCAAGGAAGGCCTGCTGTTCGACCGCTTCTTCTCCAACGGCACCCATACCCACCAGGGTATGTTCGCGACCATGGCGTGCTTCCCGAACCTGCCCGCCTTCGAATACCTGATGCAGACCCCGGAAGGCAGCCACAAGCTGTCGGGCCTGCCGCAGTTGCTCAGCGCACGCAAGTTTGACGACGTGTATGTCTACAACGGCGACTTCGCCTGGGACAACCAGTCGGGCTTCTTCAGCAACCAGGGCATGACCAATTTCATCGGTCGCAACGACTTTGTCGATCCGGTGTTCTCTGACCCCACCTGGGGCGTGTCCGATCAGGACATGTTCAACCGTGGCCTGGAAGAGTTGAAAGCCCGTGAAGGCGGCAAGCCGTTCTACGCGTTGCTGCAAACCCTGTCCAACCACACGCCTTACGCTTTGCCGACCCCGTTGCCGGTGGACAAAGTCACTGGCCGTGGCAGCCTCGACGAGCATTTGACCGCGATGCGCTACTCCGACTGGGCCCTGGGTCAGTTCTTTGAGAAAGCCCGCAAAGAGCCGTATTTCAAGGAAACCCTGTTCGTGATCGTCGGCGACCACGGCTTCGGCAACGAGCAGCAAATCACCGAAATGGACCTGGGCCGCTTTAACGTGCCGATGCTGATGATCGCGCCGGGCATGCAGGAGAAGTTCGGCGAGCGCAACCATACCGTCGGTACTCAGATCGACATCGTGCCGACCATCATGGGGCGCCTGGGCGGCGAGACCCTGCACCAGTGCTGGGGCCGTGACCTGTTGAACCTGCCGGAAGGCGATAAAGGTTTCGGCGTGATCAAGCCATCGGGCAGCGACCAGACCGTGGCATTGCTCACCGGCGACCGTGTACTGGTACTGCCCAAGGAAATGCCACCGAAGCTGTGGGAATACGAACTGGGCGCCAACCCGACCGGTAAAGTGATTGCTGAATCGCCGGACGAGGCGGCACTGAGGCAGAAACTTGAGTCGTTCCTGCAGACGGCCACCAAGAGCCTGTTGGATAACACCGCCGGTGTGATTGACGGCAAGCCGGATTAATTAACCGGCAATAAAAAAGAGGCCTTTAAAGGCCTCTTTTTTTTGCCCGGCGTTTATATCCGACCGAGCAACAACAGCACCAGCAGGACCACCAGTACCACACCCAGGATGCCCGACGGGCCATAACCCCAGTTACGCGAGTGAGGGAACACTGGCAGACCACCGACCAGCAGGAGGATCAAGATAATGATCAGAATGAGGCTCATGGTTTTTTTTCCTTATTGGCCTTCTGCAAAGACCGGTTATTTAACGATAGGCCCGCAGTTTAATAACGAACGCCTTAACAACTCCGACTGGTGCCCCTGGTGGAAAATTCAGTATTTTTTTAAAGCATTTCGCACACTTGCTTATTTCTTTTAATGCAGTTCGCAACTGCGCCCGATTAGTTGAAAAATATTGAACTTAGGCTATACGCAACCCTCCGACCCAGCCGCTGGTTTGCCAGGGGCATTCATCAATCTGATGGTGGGTGGGTGCTGGAAAAACCTTCGCTACACTGCCGGTCACTTCTTCCGTGAACCACAAGGCTACTTTCTATGCAAAATCGCATGATGATCACTGGCGCCGGGTCCGGCCTGGGTCGTGAAATCGCGCTGCGTTGGGCCCGCGAGGGTTGGCAGTTGGCCTTGTCGGATGTCAGCGAGCCGGGGCTGCAGGAAACCCTCAAATTGGTGCGTGAAGCCGGGGGTGATGGCTTCGTCCAGCGTTGCGACGTGCGCGACTACAGCCAGCTCACTGCATTCGCCCAAGCCTGCGAGGTAAAGCTCGGCGGGGTTGATGTGATCGTCAACAATGCCGGCGTCGCCTCGGGAGGCTTCTTTGCCGAACTGTCCCTGGAGGACTGGGACTGGCAGATCGCAATCAACCTGATGGGCGTGGTCAAGGGGTGCAAGGCGTTCCTGCCGCTGCTGGAAAAGAGCAAGGGCCGTATCATCAACATCGCGTCCATGGCCGCGCTGATGCAGGGGCCGGCGATGAGCAACTACAACGTGGCCAAAGCTGGCGTGGTAGCGCTGTCGGAAAGCCTGCTGGTGGAACTCAAGCAACAGGAGGTCGGCGTGCATGTGGTCTGCCCATCGTTCTTCCAGACCAACCTGCTCGACTCGTTCCGTGGACCGACCCCAGCGATGAAGGCCCAAGTGGGCAAGCTGCTGGAGAGTTCGCCGATCTCGGCGGCGGATATCGCCGATTACATCTATCAACGCGTCGCGGCGGGTGAGTTCATGATCCTGCCCCACGAACAGGGGCGCATGGCCTGGGCGTTGAAGCAGAAGAATCCGCAGTTGCTCTATGATGAAATGACCACTATGGCCGACAAGATGCGCGCCAAGGCTCAGGCTGCCAAGGCCTGAGCCGGTAGCGGTCTGTCAGGCAATTTACCTGCGTACGTAGGGCCTGCCTGATTTCGTCGCAAGCCATTGATGCTCCGACACCGAGCGCGCATGGTCGAGGTCCTTTCATTGCTAATAAGGACATCCGCCATGCTGGTCTTAAGCCGCGCCGTAGGCGAAGTCATCTCTATCGGTGATGACATCGCCGTACACATTCTTGAATTGAACGGCAGCCAAGTGAAATTCGGTGTGGAGGCGCCGAACGGGGTGCATGTACACCGTGCCGAGGTCTACCAGAAGATCCGCGATCGGCTGGGCGCCACGACCCATCCGGTGCCGGTGCCCAATCTCTGATCTCAGTCGAACAGATGCTTGGGCACGTCGTGCTTGAGCATCAACTGGCACTGCTCGCTGTCCGGGTCGAACACGATCAGCGCCTGCCCCTTGGTGAGCGCCTGGCGTACGCGCAGCACGCGGGTCTCCAGGGGCGTGTCGTCACCATTGTCGGTGCCGTCACGTGTGACGAAGTCTTCGATCAGGCGCGTCAGCGTGTCGACTTCAAGTGCATCGTAGGGAATCAGCATACAAGCCTCGGGTGATGGATCCCGGCGATCCTACTGCGCCGGGATCAGAGTTGCCAGCGTCAGGACTTATTGCCGACCAGGCTGTCCACCGAGGGCACGCGTGTGTCGCTCTCCATCTGCGTCTCGTGCTCGATCTGATGACTGAACCGATCCAGCGAGCCCTGTGCCGGTTGCGCATCGCTGGCGAACACCGGCGGGCTGAGAATGTAGGCGCCCAACAGGCGACTCAGCGCCGCGAGGCTGTCGATATGGGTGCGCTCATAGCCGTGGGTCGCATCGCAACCAAACGCCAGCAGTGCAGTGCGGATGTCGTGCCCGGCGGTCACGGCCGAGTGCGCATCGCTGAAGTAATAGCGGAACAGGTCGCGGCGCACCGGCAGTTCGTGGTCAGACGCCAAACGTAGCAAGTGACGGGACAGGTGATAGTCATACGGCCCGCCGGAGTCCTGCATGGCCACGCTCACCGCATGCTCGCTGGAGTGCTGGCCGGGAGCGACCGGAGCGATATCGATGCCGACAAATTCACTCACGTCCCAGGGCAGGGCGGCCGCTGCGCCACTGCCGGTCTCCTCGGTGATGGTGAACAGCGGGTGGCAGTCGATCAGCAAGGGCTCGCCACTGTCGACGATGGCCTTGAGCGCGGCGAGCAGGGCGGCGACGCCGGCCTTGTCGTCCAGGTGGCGGGCGCTGATGTGCCCGCTCTCGGTGAATTCCGGCAGCGGGTCGAAGGCCACATAGTCGCCGATACCAATGCCCAGGGAGTCGCAATCGGCACGGGTCGCGCAGTAGGCGTCGAGGCGCAACTCGACGTGGTCCCAACTCACCGGCATTTCATCCACGGCGGTGTTGAACGCGTGCCCGGAGGCCATCAACGGCAACACGCTGCCACGGATCACGCCATTATCGGTAAACAGGCTGACGCGGCTGCCTTCGGCAAACCGGCTCGACCAGCAACCTACGGGCGCCAGGCTCAGGCGGCCGTTGTCCTTGATCGCACGCACGGCGGCGCCGATGGTGTCCAAGTGGGCGGACACCGCACGGTCAGGGCTGTTTTTCTGGCCCTTGAGGGTGGCGCGGATGGTGCCGCGCCGGGTCATCTCGAAGGGGATGCCCAGTTCTTCCAGGCGCTCGGCGACATACCGCACGATGGTGTCGGTAAATCCGGTGGGGCTGGGAATGGCGAGCATTTCCAGTAGGACTTTTTGCAGGTAATTCAGATCCGGTTCTGGGATGGTTCGGCTCATAAAGACTCCTGGGGTTCGGATCGTTCAGCTATGGGGAAACAGCAAATCGACAAATTTTTCCGCGGTAGGCTGCGGTTCATGATTGGCCAGGCCGGCCCGTTCGTTAGCTTCGATAAACACGTACTCGGGCTGGTCGGCGGCAGGCACCATCAGGTCCAGGCCGACCATGGGGATGTCCAGGGCGCGGGCGGCGCGTACGGCGGCGTCCACCAGCGTGGGGTGCAGGATGGCGGTGACGTCTTCCAGGCAACCGCCGGTGTGCAGGTTGGCGGTACGGCGCACGGCCAGGGTTTTTCCACGTGGCAGGATGCTGCTGTAGTCGTAGCCGGCCGCGTGCAGGGTGCGTTCGGTTTCGGCGTCGACAGGGATTTTGCTTTCGCCATCAGTCGCCGCCTGGCGACGACGGCTCTGGGCTTCGATCAACGCGCCGATGGAATGTTGACCGTCACCGGTCACTTCCGCAGGACGACGAATCGCAGCCGCAACCACCTCGAAACCGATCACCAGGATGCGCAGGTCCAGGCCTTCATGAAAGCTTTCCAGCAGCACACGGCTGTCAAACTGGCGCGCCGCTTCAATCGCCTGCTGCACCTCTTCGATGCTCTGCAAATCCACCGCCACGCCCTGGCCTTGCTCACCGTCCAGCGGCTTGACGACGACGCGCTGGTGCTCGTCGAGGAACTCCAGGTTGTCATCGGCGCTGCCCGCCAGTTGTTGCGACGGCAGTTTCAAACCGGCCGCCTTGAGCACTTTGTGGGTCAGGCTCTTGTCCTGGCACAAGGTCATGCTGATGGCGCTGGTCAGGTCGCTCAACGACTCACGGCAACGCACACGGCGCCCCCCGTGACTGAGGGTGAATAAGCCCGCGTCGGCGTCATCCACCTGCACATCGATACCGCGCCGATGCGCTTCTTCGACGATGATCCGGGCATAAGGGTTAAAGCCTGCCTGCGGACCCGGGCCGAGAAACAGCGGCTGGTTGATGCCGTTCTTACGTTTGATCGCAAAGGTGGTCAGCGCCCTGAACCCCAGCTTGGCGTAAAGGTTCTTGGCCTGGCGGTTATCGTGCAGCACGGACAGGTCCAGGTAGCTCAGGCCACGGCTCATGAAGTGTTCCACCAAGTGGCGCACCAGCACCTCACCCACGCCAGGGCGGGTGCACTGCGGGTCCACGGCCAGGCACCACAGGCTGCAACCGTTTTCCGGGTCATGAAAGGCTTTCTGGTGGTTGAGGCCCATGACGCTGCCGATCACCGCGCCGCTGTCTTCATCTTCCGCCAGCCAGTAGACAGGCCCACCGGCATGGCGCGGCGTAAGGCGTTCGGCGTCGACGGGCAACATGCCGCGTCCTTGGTAGAGCTGGTTGACGGCCAGCCAATCGGCTTCGGTCTGCACCCGACGAATGCGGAACCCGCGAAATACCCGGGTGGCCGGCCGATAGTCGGTGAACCACAGGCGCAGCGTGTCTGACGGGTCGAGGAACAGTTGCTGCGGATCGATCCCGAGAATCTGCTGCGGTGCAGCCACATAGAGTGCGATGTCGCGCTCGCCCGGCTGTTCATTCAGCAGTTCCTGGGCCAGGGTCGCCGGGTCGGGAAAGGTGTGCCCGATCAACAAGCGGCCCCATCCGCAATGCACGGCAATCGGCTCGGCGGCCAAGGGGCTGCCATCTTCCGCCAGGCGGGCCTGCAGGCGCTCATAGGTCGGCGCCTGGCCCTTCAACAAGCGTTGGCTGTAAGCCGCTGCGAGAGGTTTCATTACTCAGATTCCTTGTTCGCTGAGCCACAGGTTCAGCGCCGCCAGTTGCCACAGCTTGGAGCCGCGCAGCGGGGTCAATTGGCCTTGCGGGTCGGTCAGCAAGCGGTCGAGCATGGCGGGATTGAACAGGCCGCGATCCTGGCTCGGGTCCAGCAACAATTCACGCACCCAGTTCAGCGTATCGCCCTGCAAGTGTTTGAGGCCTGGCACGGGGAAGTAACCTTTCTTGCGGTCGATCACTTCGTTCGGGATCACGCGGCGCGCGGCCTCTTTCAACACCTGCTTGCCACCGTCGGGCAACTTGAACTTGCCGGGTACACGGGCCGACAGCTCAACCAAGCGGTAGTCGAGGAACGGCGTACGCGCTTCCAGGCCCCAGGCCATGGTCATGTTGTCGACGCGTTTGACCGGGTCGTCCACCAGCATGACCGTGCTGTCCAGGCGCAGGGCTTTGTCCACTGCCGCATCCGCGCCGGGCATGGCGAAGTGCTCGCGCACGAAGTCACCGGCGGCGTCGTTGGCGGTCAGCCATTTTG
Source organism: Pseudomonas sp. A39 (assembly GCF_058145955.1). Taxonomy (NCBI): domain Bacteria; kingdom Pseudomonadati; phylum Pseudomonadota; class Gammaproteobacteria; order Pseudomonadales; family Pseudomonadaceae; genus Pseudomonas; species Pseudomonas sp. A39. The sequence continues at coordinate 27,893 of NZ_JBYVMD010000003.1, read as the reverse complement.
GCGCGACGGTGGCGGCATAGTCGTCGTAGCTGCGGTCGAAAAACGCATCGCGATACGCGGCGTAGGGATCGGCGGCGCCGTCCACCTGCGGGTACCAGTGGTAACCGGCAAACAGTTCGTCGGCGCCCTGGCCGCTCTGCACCACCTTGCAATGCTTGGCCACTTCCCGTGACAACAGGTAGAAGGCGATGCAGTCATGGCTGACCATCGGCTCGCTCATGGCACGGAACGCCGCCGGGAGTTGCTCGATGATCTCGCTTTCGGCGATGCGCAATTGATGATGACGGGTGCCGTAGTGCTTGGCGATCAGGTCCGAGTACTGGAACTCGTCGCCACGCTCGCCACCGGCGTCTTCAAAGCCGATGGAGAAGGTCGACAGATCTTGCACGCCGACTTCACGCAGCAAGCCCACGAGCATGCTCGAATCGACGCCGCCGGACAGCAGCACGCCGACATCCACGGCGGCGCGTTGGCGGATGGCCACGGCTTCGCGGGTGCTGTCGAGTACGCGGTCAGTCCAGTCTTCCAGGCTCAGGTTGCGTTCATCGTCATGTGGGCCGTAGGGCAGGGTCCACCAGGTTTTCTGCTCGGTCTTGCCGTTGGCGTCGATGCGCATCCAGCTCGCCGGCGGCAGTTTTTCGATGCCTGCCAGCAAGGTACGCGGCGCGGGCACCACGGCGTGGAAGTTCAAGTAGTGATTGAGTGCCACCGGATCGAGGATCGGGTTGATATCCCCGCCTTTGAGCAGCGCCGGCAAGGCCGACGCAAAGCGCAGGCGCTGGCCGGTGCGCGACAGGTACAGCGGCTTCACGCCCAGACGGTCGCGGGCAATAAACAGGCGTTGGGCATCACGTTCCCAGATGGCGAACGCGAACATGCCATTGAGCTTGGGCAGCAGCGCTTCGCCCCAGGCGTGATAACCCTTGAGCAGCACTTCGGTGTCGCCGCCGGAGTAGAAGGCGTAGCCGAGGGCTTCCAGCTCTTCTCTCAGTTCGGGGAAGTTATAGATCGCGCCGTTGAACGCCAGGGACAGCCCCAGCTGGGCGTCGACCATCGGTTGGGCAGAGCCATCCGACAGGTCCATGATTTTCAAGCGCCGATGGCCCAGCGCGACAGGCCCTTGGGCATGAAACCCCCAAGCGTCAGGCCCACGCGGGGCCAGGTGATGGGTGATGCGCTCAATAGCTGCCAGGTCGGCAGGTTGGGCATCGAAACGTAACTCTCCAGCTAATCCGCACATAAATTCCTTACCGGTTTTTCCGTTGGGGAGGGATGAAATGCCGCACGCCAAAAAGGCCGGGCGTTGAGAAACTGACCCGTGTGGTGGATGGGAGTTTTAGAACGATCGGTTATAAGGCGATTGGGCATCAGTGCGGTGATGCGTCAGTCGAGGGGGGGTAGATAGGTAGGCGCAACAGCCTCAAGCCCGTTGATAAGGTTTGGCGAAACACCTGCCATACGGACAATTGCCATGCCGGCCGTACCTTCTGAAACACCCCAACCCTTGAGTTCCGAGATGAGGCTGGCGGCCCTTCTTCAACTGACCGGCGACTTGCCCAGGCGTGCAGTGTGTAAAACCCTCAGGACGTGCCCCGGATCAATCCCCGCAGGGCAAAACGGTTGGGGTGGCAGGCGTGGGCGACGCTGGCGGGGACGGGCAGCGGTTCGTCATTCAGCCAGGCGGCCAGCAGCTCTGCCGCCAGCGGGGCGGTGATCAAACCTCGCGAGCCGTGCCCGCTGTTGATGTACAGGCCATCGAGCCAGGGGCAGGCAATGTCCGGGACTTGCCGAGCATCCTTGCGCAGCGCCGCGTAGGCCAGGTGGAACGCCTCGCGGTCGGCCAGTGGCCCGACAATCGGTAGATAGTCGGGGCTGGTGCAGCGAAAGGCCGCACGGCCTTGCAGGTGCTCGGGGTCAAGGGTGTCGGCGTGCAGGCGTTGCAGCAGGTCAACGGAGATTTCCCGCAACATCTGCAGGTTACCGAGGTGTTCGGCGGTGCTGGGGGTGAGGTCTTCGCTGGCGAAGTTGAAGCTGGCGCCGAGCGTATGTTCCCCCAAGCGCGCAGGCGCGACGTAACCCTCGGCGCACACCACCGTGGCCAGTGCCTGGCTTTGCGGGGTTTGCGGCAGGCGGCTGATTTGCCCGCGAATGCGTTTGAGGGGCAGCTCGGCGCTGACCGGGAAGCGGTTGATCTCGGCGGCGCCGGCCAGTACCACCACGCTGGCGCTGGCCAGCAGGGTGTGGCCGTCGTGGGCGTGCCATTGGCCATCGACCTGGCGCAACTCAAGGGCCTCGCGATGCTGCAACAGCGTGATCAGCGGATGTGACGCTTGCCACTCACACAGTGCCGGCGGATGCACCCAGCCGCCTTCGGGGAAAAACAGCCCGCCGTGTTCCAAGGCCACGCCGGCGCGCGCCTGGGCCTGCGCCTGATCCAGCACGTGCAAAAGCTCCGGCGCGAAGGCTTGGGCCAGCTGCGCCTGGCGTTCGGCCTCCTTGGCATTAAACGCCAGTTGCAGCACGCCGCAACCGTCCCAGTCGACGCCACGGTGCAGGTGTTCGAGCAGCCGGCGGGTATGGCCGAAGCCGCTGAGGATCAATTGCGACAGCGCCGTGCCATGCGCCGAAAGCTTGAGGTACAGCACGCCCTGCGGGTTACCCGAGGCTTCCTGCGCCAGCGCCGCGTGACGCTCCAGCAGCGTCACCTGCCAGCCGCGCGCCGCCAGGCTGGCGGCGCTCGTGCAGCCGGCCAGGCCGCCGCCGATCACCAGGGCCGTGCGCGCGCCGGGCGGCGGCGCGGGGCGGGCAAACCAGGGTTTGATAGCTTCCGGCGCGGGCGTTTCGGCGGGCCAGCCGAGAAACTCGCCGCGCAGGATTTCCCACTTGTGGCCGATGCCTGGCGTGCGCTTCATCTTGAAGCCGGCGGCGTTGATCAAGCGGCGCACCCAGCCGGTACTGGTAAAGGTGCTGATGGTCGAGCCGGGGGCCGCCAGCCGCGCCAGTTCGGCAAACAGCTCGGCGGTCCACATGTCGGGGTTCTTGGCCGGGGCAAACCCGTCGAGAAACCAGGCGTCGACCTGGGCGTCCAATTGGGGCAGCTGTTCAAGGGCGTCGCCGATCAGCAGCGTCAGCGTCACGCGGCCGTGAGCCAACACCAGCCGTTGGAAGCCTTGATGAATGGCGATGTACTGCGCCAGCAACTGATCGGCAAACGGCTGCAGTTCCGGCCAAAGGGCGAGGGCGCGCTGCAGGTCGGCGTGGCTCAGCGGGTACTTTTCCACGCTGACAAAATGCAGGCGGGCACCGGCCACGGCGTGTTGCTCGAACAACTGCCAGGCGCAGAGAAAATTCAACCCCGTGCCGAAACCGGTTTCGCCAATTACCAAGTGGCCCTGGGCCGGCAGGGCGGCGAAGCGCTCCTGCAAACGGTTCTGTTCGAGGAACACGTAGCGCGTTTCTTCAAGGCCCGACTTGTCGGAGAAGTACACATCGTCGAAGACCCGCGAGTGTGGGCGACCTTGCTCATCCCAGTCGAGCTGGGCGTGGGTAACGGGGTTCATGGGCGACTCATAGGCAATAGAAGCAGGCAAAGGCAAGGCGGCCATTCTAGCTGATCAACAAGCGTTGAATTGACCTACGGCAAGCATGCGTGGAATTTCCTCCCGCACGGCGTTGCCCAATCCGCTAGTCTTGAGCCATCTTGAAACGGAGCTGCCCATGTTCGAATCCGCCGAAATCGGTCACGCCATCGACAAAGACACCTTTGAGGCCGAAGTGCCGGCCCTGCGCGAAGCCTTGCTGGAAGTGCAGTACGAACTGCAGCAGCAGAAGCGCTTCCCGGTGATCATCCTGATCAACGGCATCGAAGGCGCCGGCAAGGGCGAGACGGTCAAGCTGCTGAATGAATGGATGGACCCGCGCCTGATTGAAGTGCGCACTTTCGACCAGCAGACCGACGAAGAACTCGCCCGGCCACCGGCCTGGCGCTACTGGCGCCAACTGCCGGCCAAAGGGCGCATGGGGATTTTCTTCGGCAACTGGTACAGCCAGATGCTGCAAGGCCGGGTGCATGGGCAGATCAAGGACGCGCGGCTTGACCAGGCTATTGCCGGCGCCGAACGCCTGGAAAAAATGCTCTGCGACGAAGGCGCGCTGATCTTCAAATTCTGGTTCCACCTGTCCAAGAAGCAGATGAAGGCGCGGCTCAAGGCCCTGGCCGATGACCCGTTGCACAGCTGGCGCATCAGCCCGTTAGACTGGCAGCAGTCCGAGACCTACGACAAGTTCGTGCATTTCGGCGAGCGCGTGCTGCGGCGTACCAGTCGCGACTACGCGCCGTGGCATGTGATCGAAGGCGTCGACAGCAACTATCGCAGCCTCACCGTGGGCAAGATCCTGCTCGAAGGCCTGCAAAACGCCTTGAAACTGCCCAAGGGCAAGGCCAGCGGCATGAACCCGGCACCGTTGCCGTCGGCTGTCGACCAGATGAGCCTGCTCAACAGCCTCGACATGACGCTGCACCTGGACAAGGACGATTACGAAGAACAGCTGATCACCGAGCAGGCGCGGTTCTCCGGCCTGATGCGCGACAAACGCATGCGCAAGCACGCTCTGGTCACGGTGTTCGAAGGCAACGATGCGGCAGGCAAGGGCGGGGCGATTCGCCGGGTGGCGGCGGCGCTGGACCCACGCCAGTACCATATCGTGCCGATCGCCGCGCCCACCGAAGACGAACGTGCCCAGCCTTACCTGTGGCGGTTCTGGCAGAAAATCCCGGCACGGGGCAAGTTCACCGTGTTTGACCGCTCCTGGTACGGCCGTGTGCTGGTGGAGCGGATCGAGGGCTTCTGCACCCCGGCCGACTGGCTGCGCGCCTATGGCGAGATCAATGACTTTGAAGAGCAACTGCGCGACGCAGGGGTGATCGTGGTCAAGTTCTGGCTGGCCATCGACAAACAGACCCAACTGGAACGCTTCCAGGCGCGTGAAGAGATCCCGTTCAAGCGCTTCAAGATCACCGAAGACGACTGGCGCAACCGCGACAAGTGGGATGACTACCGCGCCGCCGTGGGCGATATGGTCGACCGCACCAGCACCGAAGTCGCGCCCTGGACCCTGGTGGAAGCCAACGATAAGCGCTGGGCGCGCGTCAAGGTGTTGCGCACCATCAACCTGGCCTTGGAGGAGGCGTTCGCCAAGTCCGACAAGCACGATAAAAAGAAAAAGAAATAATGGCCGTCAGGCTTGCCTATTGTAGTGAGCGGGCTTGCCTCGCGCTGGGCGGCGAAGCAGCCCCAACCCAGGCCCCGCGTCCTATCAGGCAAACCTGATTGGCAGGTTTTGGGGCCGCTTCGCAGCCCAGCGCAGGGCAAGCCTGCTCACCACAACAGCCCCAACCCAGGCGCCGCGTCCTTTCAGACAAACCTGATTGGCAGGTTTTAGGGCCGCTTCGCAGCCCAGCGCAGGGCAAGCCTGCTCACTACAACAGCCCCAATCACCAAAACAATCCAGGTCACTGCAGGGCGAGCACGCGGGCCATGCTTTTGTATACGCCGGGTGAATGATCGTCGCGGTTGCGCGGGGCTGGCTCTATGCTCGATCCAACCACCACACGATCGAGGTAGCCCATGCGTGAAGTAGTGATTGTCGACAGCGTGCGAACCGGCCTGGCCAAATCCTTTCGCGGTAAGTTCAACCAGACCCGCCCGGATGATATGGCGGCCCATTGCGTCAACGCGCTGCTCGCCCGCAACGGCATCGACCCGGCCACGGTGGAAGATTGCATCGTCGGTGCCGGTTCCAACGAAGGCGCGCAGGGCTACAACATCGGCCGCAACGTGGCGGTGCTCTCGCAACTGGGCACGGGGACGGCGGGCATGACCCTCAACCGTTTCTGCTCGTCGGGGTTGCAGGCGATTGCCATCGCCGCCAACCAGATCGCCTCGGGCTGCAGCGAGATCATCGTCGCCGGTGGTGTCGAATCCATCAGCCTGACCCTGAAAAGCGTCAACACCGACAACCTGATCAACCCGTTGTTGAAAGAGCAGGTGCCGGGCCTCTACTTCCCCATGGGCCAGACCGCCGAGATCGTTGCGCGTCGCTACAACGTCAGCCGCGAAGAACAGGACCTGTATGCCCTGCAAAGCCAGCAGCGTACTGCCCAGGCCCAGGCCGATGGACTGTTCAATGATGAAATCGTGCCGATGGCGGTCAAGTACAAGGTCGAGGACAAGAACACCGGCGAAGTACAGGTGCTTGACGGCGTCGTTGATCGCGATGACTGCAACCGCCCCGACACTACGCTGGCCAGCTTGCAGGGCTTGAAACCGGTGTTCGCCGAAGACGGCTCGGTGACGGCGGGCAACTCCTCGCAGCTCTCCGACGGTGCGTCGATGACCCTGGTGATGAGCCTGGAAAAAGCCCTGGCCCTGGGGCTTAAGCCCAAGGCGTTTTTCCGTGGGTTTACCGTGGCGGGCTGCGAGCCGGACGAGATGGGCATCGGCCCGGTGTTCTCGGTGCCTAAGCTGCTCAAGGCCAAGGGGTTGCAGGTGGCGGATATCGACCTGTGGGAACTCAACGAAGCGTTCGCCTCCCAGTGCCTGTATGCGCGCAATCGCCTGGAAATCGACAATGCCCGGTACAACGTCAACGGCGGCTCGATCTCCATCGGGCACCCGTTCGGCATGACCGGTTCACGGCAGGTCGGGCATTTGGTGCGTGAGTTGCAGCGGCGTAATCTGCGCTACGGCATCGTCACCATGTGCGTGGGCGGCGGCATGGGCGCGACGGGGCTCTTCGAAGCCGTGCGCTAGAACCGGAAGCGGACTTGTGTAGTGAGCAGGCTTGCCCTGCGCTGGGGCGCGAAGCGGCCCCAAAACCTGCCAATCAGTTCTGCCTGAAAGAACGCGGCGCCTGGGTCAGGGCCGCTTCGCAGCCCAGCGCAGGGCAAGCCTGCTCACTACACCCACCCTGCTTCCCTATTTTGAACTGCGGCGTATCTACAATTGTGCGCTTGCCCCTAGAATGCCCGCTCCACTTCCTCTGGCTTCTGGGGCGCTCATGCACATCTCTTCCGGCCGCTGGGTCTATGGTTTTCTCCTGACCCTGCTGACCGCGCTGCTCTGGGGCATTCTGCCGATCAAACTCAAACAGGTCCTGCAGGTGATGGACCCGATCACCGTCACCTGGTTTCGCCTGACCGTGGCCGGTGGTTGCCTGTTCATCTACCTGGCGCTTACCAAGCGCCTGCCCAGCCGCAAGGTGCTGGGCCCCAAGGGCGGCTGGCTGGTGGGAATGGCGGTGTGTGGCCTGGTGGGCAACTATGTGTTGTACCTGGTGGGCCTGAAAATGCTCAGCCCCGGCACCGCGCAGTTGGTGGTGCAGATGGGGCCGATCTTTTTGATGATCGCCAGTGTGTTTGTGTTCAAGGAGCGCTTCAGTCGCGGGCAGGTGCTGGGGTTATTTGTGTTGATCGCAGGCTTTGGCCTGTTCTTCAATCAGCGCCTGGAAGAGTTGCTGACGTCCCTCGGCGCCTACACGGCCGGGGTACTGACGATCCTGCTCGCCACCTCTATTTGGGTGTTCTACGCCCTGGGTCAGAAACAGCTGCTGACGGTGTGGAATTCGTTGCAGGTCATGATGGTGATCTACCTCACCTGCGCCTTGTTGCTCACGCCCTGGGCACATCCCTTGGAGGCACTGGACCTGAGCCCGCTGCAAGGCTGGCTGTTGCTGGCGTGCTGCATGAATACCCTGGTGGCCTATGGCGCCTTTGCCGAAGCGCTCGCCCACTGGGAAGCCTCGCGGGTCAGTGCGACGCTGTCGCTCACGCCGCTGGTGACGTTTGTGGCGGTGGCCTTGGCGGCTTGGCTGTGGCCCGAATATGTGCAGGCCGAAGAAATCAACGCCCTGGGGTATGCCGGGGCGTTGGTGGTGGTACTGGGCTCGGCGACCGTGGCGCTGGCGCCGTCGTTGCTCGCCGGGCTCAAGGCCCGGCGGTTACGGGTGACGTCCTAGGCTAGGCGCCCAGCATGTCTTGCGGTCGAACCCATTGGTCGAATTCCGCATCGGTGAGGTAGCCCAGGTCCAGCGCCGCTTCCCGAAGCGTCAACCCTTCGGCGTAAGCCTTCTTGGCGATCTCTGCGGACTTGTCGTAGCCGATGTGCGGATTGAGCGCTGTGACCAGCATCAATCCACGTTCCAGGTGTGCGGCCATCTGCACGGGGTCAGGTTCGAGCCCGGCCACGCAGTGTTCCTGGAAGTTATTACAACCGTCGGCCAGCAGGCGGATCGATTCCAGCAGGTTGTGAATGATCACCGGCTTGTACACGTTCAACTGCAAGTGCCCTTGGCTGGCGGCGATGCCGATGGTCACGTCGTTGCCCAAGACCTGGCAGGCCAGCATCGACAGCGCTTCGCACTGGGTAGGGTTGACCTTGCCGGGCATGATCGAGCTGCCCGGTTCGTTGGCCGGCAACTTCACCTCCGCCAGCCCGGCGCGCGGGCCGGAGCCCAGCAGGCGCAGGTCGTTGGCGATTTTCATCAGGGCCACGGCCAGGGTTTTCAGCGCGCCATGCAGGGTCACCAGCGGCTCGTGGCCGGAGAGGGCGGCGAATTTGTTCGGCGCCGTGACAAACGGCAGTCCCGACAGCGCCGCCAGTTCGGCGGCAATCGCCTCGCCAAACCCATGGGGCGCATTCAGCCCGGTGCCGACGGCGGTGCCGCCCTGGGCCAGCTCGCACACGGCGGGCAGGGCGCTGCGAATCGCGCGTTCGGCGTAATCGAGCTGGGCGATAAAGGCTGAGAGTTCCTGGCCAAAGGTGATCGGCGTGGCATCCATCATGTGGGTGCGACCGGTCTTCACCAGCTTCATATGCCGCGCGGCCAACTCGGCCAGCCCGCCGGACAGTGTCGCGATCGCCGGCAACAAGCGCTGATGCACTGCTTGTACGGTCGCAATGCTCATGGCGGTCGGGAAGCAGTCATTGGAACTCTGGGAGCGGTTAACATGATCGTTGGGGTGCACCGGGCTCTTGCCGCCGCGCGGGTTGCCCGCCAGCTCATTGGCGCGGCCGGCGATCACTTCGTTGGCGTTCATGTTGCTCTGGGTGCCGCTGCCGGTCTGCCAGACCACCAGGGGGAACTGGTCGTCGTGTTGACCCGCCAGCACTTCGTCGGCGGCCTGTTCGATCAGGCGGGCGATGTCGGCAGGCAGGTCGCCATTGCGGTCGTTGACGCGTGCCGCGGCTTTCTTGACCAGGGCCAGGGCGTGCAGTACCGCGAGGGGCATGCGTTGTTCGCCGATGGCGAAGTTCACCAGCGAGCGTTGGGTCTGCGCGCCCCAGTAAGCGTCATCCGGGACATGGACTTCTCCCAGGCTGTCGGTTTCGATACGGCTCATCGGGCACACTCCTTCAGGTTCGTTTGCGCAGTTTAGGCTGTGATGAGCCCTGGGGGTTCCCCTAAAAGACTTTTCATCGGATTGGGCGCCGCAAATCCAGGCCCTACAAGGCGTGGGGTTGAGCCATGGCGTTTTTTAGGCGCAGAATGGGCGCCCTTGGGGTCTTACCTCGCCTGCTAGAAAAGGAAACTCGATGACTCGTCTTCGTGCCATCTGTACCGCGGTTGCTCTGGTTTGCGCCAGCGGCCAGGTTTTTGCCGATACCGCCAGCCACAACGCCAGTGCCGAAGCCTTCCTTACCCTGGCCCATGCCGACAAGCTGGGTACCCCGGTGTACATGCAAGTGCAGCAAATGTTCGCCCAGCGTTTCGAACAGACCAAGGCGCCTGCCGCCAAGCAGTCCGTACTGGACAGCTACCAGGCCAAGGCCAACGCCGCCCTGGACCAGGCTATCGGCTGGCCAAAGCTGAAGCCTGACATGGTCAAGCTCTACACCACCAACTTCAGCGAATCCGAACTCAAGGACCTGGTTGCCTTCTACCAGTCGCCACTGGGCAAGAAAGTCCTGGAAAAAATGCCGCAACTGACCCAGCAATCGGCCCAGATGACCCAGCAAAAGCTGGAAAGCGCCGTGCCGGTGGTGAACAAGCTGTTGGAAGACATGACCAACGAGCTGACGCCAAAAGCCGCCGCACCGGCCAAGAAGAAGTAAGCAGGAATGACCATGCAACAGCGTATCGAAACGGCGCTTGCCGCCCTGGGCACCGACCACTTGAGCGTGCTGGATGAAAGCCATATGCACAGCCGTGGGTTGCAGACCCACTTCAAGGCCGTGCTGGTCAGCCCGCAGTTCGAGGGGCTCAACCGCGTCAAGCGCCACCAGAAGGTCTACGCCACCCTGGGTGACCTGATGAGCGAGTTTCATGCGCTGGCGCTGCATACCTACACGCCTGATGAATGGGCGAAAATCGACGCAGCCCCGGCCTCGCCGACCTGCGCCGGCGGGCACTGACACTCTGGCGCATGGGCTTGTTGGGGCTGCTTCGCCGCCCAGTGGGAGCAAGCTCCCTCGCCACAGTAAAGAGGCGGTCCATAAACGTCGCCAATTTTGTTAGAATCCGCAACGCGCCGCTTAGCCGGCGCGTTTTTTTTGCATCCGGTTCACCCCTTACGAGGGTAGCCACCTGGAGAGAACACCCATGACTCAACCGATCGTCGTGGCGGCACTGTATAAGTTCGTCACTCTCGAAGATTACGTCGCCCTGCGCGAGCCACTGTTGCAGGCGATGGTCGACAACGGCATCAAAGGCACCTTGCTGATCGCCGAAGAAGGCATCAACGGCACCGTTTCCGGCAGCCGTGAAGGCATTGATGGCCTGATGGCCTGGCTGAAGACCGACCCCCGCATGGTCGACATCGACCATAAAGAATCCTACTGCGACGACCAGCCGTTCTACCGCACCAAGGTCAAGCTCAAGAAAGAGATCGTGACCCTGGGCGTCGAGGGCGTCGACCCGAACAAGAAAGTTGGCACCTACGTCGAGCCGCAGGACTGGAACGCGCTGATCAGCGACCCGGAAGTGCTGTTGATCGACACCCGTAACGACTATGAAGTGTCCATCGGCACGTTTGAGGGCGCGATCGACCCGAAAACCACCAGCTTTCGCGAATTTCCCGATTACATCAAAGCCAACTTCGACCCCGCCAAGCATAAGAAAGTCGCCATGTTCTGCACAGGTGGCATTCGCTGTGAGAAGGCCTCGAGCTACATGCTCAGCGAAGGCTTCGATGAGGTTTATCATCTCAAGGGCGGCATCCTGAAGTACCTCGAAGAGGTGCCCCAGGAGGAAACCAAGTGGCAGGGCGACTGCTTTGTTTTCGATAATCGCGTGACCGTACGCCACGACTTGAGCGAAGGCGACTACGATCAATGTCATGCTTGCCGCACACCGGTGAGCGTTGAAGACCGCGCCTCCGAGCACTACGTGGCTGGCATCAGTTGCCCGCATTGCTGGGATAAGCTGCCGGAGAAAACCCGTCGCAGCGCGATCGACCGGCAAAAGCAGATCGAGCTGGCCAAGGCCCGCAACATGCCGCACCCGATTGGTTTCAACTACAAGCAAACCCCTTCCGAGGCCTGAGCCATGTCCGCGCGCCTGCTCTACGTAATGGACCCGATGTGTTCCTGGTGCTGGGGCTTTGCCCCGGTGGCCGAGGCGTTGGTGGAGCAGGCCCAGGCGGCCGGCGTGGAACTGCACCTGGTGGTGGGCGGCTTGCGCACCGGCAGCGGTGCGGCGCTGGAGCCAACCACTCGGCGCTACATCCTGGAGCACTGGCAGGCGGTCACCGAGGCCACCGGCCAGCCGTTCAAGCGTGAAGGCGCGTTGCCCGATGGTTTTGTCTACGACACCGAGCCGGCGTGCCGCGCCATCGTCACCGCCCGCAGCCTGGCGCCGGACTGTGCCTGGACGCTGCTGGGGCTGATCCAGCGCGCATTTTATGTCGAGGGTCGCGACGTGACCTTGGCCAGTGTGCTGGTGGAGTTGGCCGAGCAAGCGGGCATCCCGCGTATCGAGTTTGCGGGCGCCTTCGACCGTGCCGAGCAACACGCCGCCACCGCTGCCGACTTTACGTGGGTGCAGGATCTGGGCATCGCTGGTTTTCCGACGCTGCTGGCCGAGCGCAATGGCCAGTTGGCCCTGCTGACCAATGGTTACCAGCCGTTGTCCGAGCTGTCGCCGTTATTGGGCCGATGGCTGGAGCGGGCAACCTGTGCATGAACGCCCTCAACGCACCGATCGCCTGACCTGGGCAGAAATTCGCCGGCTGGCCCTGCGCCACAAGAAATCCCTGTGGATCGCCAACGGCGTTGCCGTGCTGGCGACCCTGTGCAGCGTTCCTATCCCTTTACTGTTGCCGTTATTGGTGGACGAAGTGCTGCTGGGCCACGGCGATGCGGCCCTGAACGTGATGAACCACGCGCTGCCTCTGGGTTGGCAGAAGGCGGCCGGCTATATCGGCCTGATGCTGCTGGTGACCCTGTTGCTGCGCTGCGGTGCGCTGGTATTCAACGTGGTGCAGGCGCGGCTGTTTGCGCGGCTGGCCAAGGACATCGTGTACCGCATCCGCGTGCGCCTGATCGAACGGCTCAAGCGTATTTCCCTGGGCGAATATGAAAGCCTGGGCAGCGGCACGGTCACCACGCACCTGGTCACCGACCTGGACACCCTGGATAAATTCGTCGGTGAAACCCTCAGCCGCTTTCTGGTGGCGATGCTGACGCTGGTGGGCACCTCGGCCATTCTGGTGTGGATGCATTGGCAGCTGGCCTTGCTGATCCTGCTGTTCAACCCGCTGGTGATCTACGCCACGGTGCAGTTGGGCAAGCGCGTCAAACACCTTAAGAAGCTGGAGAACGACAGCACCTCGCGCTTTACCCAGGCGCTGACCGAAACCCTGGACGCCATTCAGGAAGTGCGCGCCGGCAACCGCCAGGGTTTCTTCCTCGGGCGCCTCGGCCAGCGTGCCCAGGAGGTGCGTGACTACGCGATCCATTCCCAGTGGAAAACCGACGCTTCCAGCCGCGCCAGTGGTTTGCTGTTCCAGTTTGGTATCGACATCTTCCGCGCCGCCGCGATGCTCACGGTGCTGTTCTCCGACCTGTCCATTGGCCAGATGCTCGCGGTGTTCAGTTACCTGTGGTTCATGATCGGCCCGGTGGAACAGCTGCTGAACCTGCAATACGCCTACTACGCGGCGGGCGGGGCGCTGACGCGGATCAACGAACTGCTGGCGCGTGCCGATGAGCCGCAGTACGCCGGGGGCCAAGACCCGTTTGCCGGGCGTGAGACCGTGGGCATCGAGGTGCGCGGCCTCAGTTTCGGCTATGGCGAAGACCGGGTGCTCGACCAGTTGAACCTGGCCATCGCGCCCGGTGAAAAGGTGGCGATCGTCGGCGCCAGCGGTGGCGGCAAAAGCACCCTGGTGCAGCTGCTGCTCGGGCTTTACACGCCCCAGGCCGGGACGATCCGATTTGGCGGCGCCACCCAGCAGGAAATTGGCCTGGAGACCATTCGCGAGCACGTCGCTGTGGTGTTGCAACACCCGGCGCTGTTCAACGACACCGTGCGCGCCAACCTGACCATGGGCCGCGAGCGCAGTGACCAAGCTTGCTGGCAGGCACTGGAAATTGCGCAGTTGGAGGCTACCGTCAAGGCATTGCCGATGGGCCTGGACAGTGTGGTGGGGCGTTCCGGAGTGCGGTTTTCCGGCGGGCAGCGTCAGCGCCTGGCGATTGCGCGCATGGTGTTGGCCGAGCCGAAAGTGGTGATCCTCGACGAAGCGACTTCCGCCCTGGACGCCGCCACCGAGTACAACCTGCACCAGGCGCTCGCGCGCTTCCTCAGCGGGCGTACTACACTGATTATTGCCCACCGCCTGTCGGCGGTTAAGCAGGCCGATCGAGTATTAGTGTTCGACGGCGGTCACATTGCTGAAGATGGTGATCATCAACAGTTGATTGCCGACGGCGGCCTGTACGCCAAACTCTATGGACACCTGCAACAAGTGCGTTGATTTAGCCTAGGCTGAGCTATCAGAAGCGGATTTTCGCGTGCGTATCCAGCAGTGCATGTGCAAGGGACTTCATGAAGCAAAAGCGGACTCTCGGAACGCCAAGGCTGTTGGGCATTGTCTGGCCCTTTATAGCCGTCGTACTGTTCCAGGCATTGTTAGGCTGCGTCAGTCTTTACGTGCTTTCGGCAGTACGTGGCTATGTGGCCGGCGAAAGCCTGTGGTCCAAGGGCCAGAAAGACGCCATCTATTACCTGACGCTGTACGCCGATAACCGCGACGAAACCACTTACCTCAAGTACCAGCAGGCCATTGCCGTGCCTCAGGGCGGGCATGAACTGCGCATTGCCCTGGACCGTTCCACGCCCGACCTGAGCGCTGCACGCCTGGGCATTCTCAAAGGCGGCAACCACCCGGATGACGTTTCCAGCCTGATCTGGTTGTACCTCAATTTTCGCCATTTCAGCTACCTGGAAAAAGCCATCGAGCTGTGGACCGTCGGCGATGGCTACCTGGTGCAATTGGATGAACTGGCGCGTGAGATGCACAGCTCGATCACTCGCGACCAGGTCAGCGCCAACGATGTGCAGCAATGGAAGGCGCATATCATCGCCATCAACGAAGGCGTGACGCCCGCTGCCAAGGCCTTTAGTGATGCGTTGGGCGAAGGCTCGCGGATGATCCTGGGGTTGCTGCTGATCACCAACCTGGCCACGGCGCTCGGCCTGATTGTGCTGGCGTTGTTGCGTACGCATAAGTTACTGGCTCAGCGCCACGCCTTTGCCGATGCCCTGCAACAGGAGAAGGAGCGGGCGCAGATCACCCTGGAGTCGATTGGCGATGGGGTGATCACGACCGACGTCGACGGCGCCATCAGCTATATGAACCCGGCGGCCGAGGCGCTGACCCACTGGAATTCGGCCCAGGCGCAAGGGTTACCCCTGGCAGCGCTGTTCAACTTGCTGGATGACAATGCCCAGCCCGACGGCTTTACCCTGATCGAACATATCGTTAAGGGCCAATTGAGCGGCGGCAGTGAGCATTCGAAAACCATCCAACGCCTGGATGGCAGTACGGTGTCGGTGACCCTGGTGGGCGCGCCGATCCGCAGCGGGGGTAAAGTCACCGGGGCGGTGCTGGTGTTGCACGATATGACCCAGGAGCGTCAATACATTGCCAACCTGTCCTGGCAGGCGACTCACGACGCCCTGACCGGCCTGGCCAACCGTCGCGAATTCGAGTTCCGCCTGGAACAGGTGCTGCATCCTGCTGCTCAGCAGTACGGCGGGCGACATGCCTTGATGTTTCTTGACCTGGACCAGTTCAAGCTGGTCAACGACACCTGTGGCCACGCGGCGGGTGATGAGCTGCTGCGGCATATCTGCGCGCTGCTGCAATCGGACCTGCGCGAAGGCGACACCCTGGCGCGCCTGGGCGGGGATGAATTCGGCATCCTGCTGGAGAATTGCCCGGCGGCGGTGGCGGAGAAAATCGCCGAGAGCCTGCGCCATACCGTGCAAAGCCTGCACTTTGTGTGGAAGGGCCGGCCGTTCATGACCACCGTCAGCATCGGCCTGGTGCACTTGGGGCACACCCCGACCACCCTGGAAACCTCACTGCGCGCCGCCGACATGGCGTGCTACATGGCCAAGGAAAAGGGCCGCAACCGTGTGCAGGTGTACCACGCCGACGACTCGGAACTGTCGCTGCGCTTTGGCGAAATGGCCTGGGTGCAGCGTCTGCACATGGCCCTGGAAGAGAACCGGTTCTGCCTGTATGCCCAGGAAATCTCACCCCTGGGGCAGACCGACGGTGGTGATGGGCATATCGAGATCCTGCTGCGCCTGCACGACGAAGCCGGGCGCATCATCTTGCCCGACAGTTTTATCCCGGCCGCCGAGCGCTACGGTCTGATGACATCCCTGGACCGTTGGGTGGTGGAGAATGTGTTCAAGATCATCGCCCGTTGCCTGCACGAGCGTCCGGGTCGCCCTATGGCCATGTGTGCGATCAATCTGTCAGGCATAACTATTGGTGATGATGACTTTCTCGGATTTTTGCGTGAGAAATTTCATACTTACGCAATTCCGCCCGGCATGATCTGTTTTGAAATAACCGAAACCAGCGCTATTGCAAACTTGGGCAGTGCGATCCGCTTTATTAATGAACTCAAAGCCTTAGGCTGTCAGTTTTCGTTGGATGACTTTTGTGCCGGAATGTCCTCATTCGCCTATCTCAAACATTTACCTGTAGACTTCCTGAAGATCGATGGAAGTTTCGTAAAGGATATGCTGGACGACCCGATTAACCGCGCGATGGTCGAAGTGATCAACCACATCGGCCACGTCATGGGTAAGCGCACAATTGCAGAGTTTGTCGAGACACCGCAAATCGAACAGGCGTTACTCGAAATTGGTGTGGATTACGCTCAGGGCTACCTGATTGAACGACCGCAATTGTTTACCTTTGATAGCTTGCAGTGTCGACCTGTGCGGCCGCAGCCTCTGTTATTCAAGGCGCCCGGCACATTCCGCTGAAACATTTGCTGGTCTGTACAATCACACTTAAAAAGGAGCCTTAACAGTGATCGACACATTCAACAGAACCGGCCCGCTTATGGAAGCCTCGAGTTACCCCGCCTGGGCTCAGAAACTGATCCTGGACTGTAGCGAGAGCAAGCGTCGAGTTGTCGAACACGAACTGTACCAGCGCATGCGCGATAACACGCTCAGCGCCAAAACCATGCGCCATTACCTGATCGGTGGCTGGCCAGTGGTGGAACAGTTTGCCTTGTACATGGCACAGAACCTCACCAAGACCAAATTTGCCCGCCATCCTGGGGAAGACATGGCGCGCCGCTGGCTGATGCGCAATATTCGCGTGGAACTCAACCACGCCGACTATTGGGTGCACTGGGCCCGTGCCCATGGTGTGAGCCTGGAGGAGTTGCAGGCCCAGAACGTATCGCCGGAGTTGCATGCACTGAGCCATTGGTGCTGGCACACCAGCTCCGCCGATTCGCTGATTGTGGCCATCGCCGCGACCAACTACGCGATCGAAGGGGCGACCGGGGAATGGTCCGCCGTGGTGTGTTCCACCGGCGTCTATGCGGCGGCTTTTCCCGAGGAAGAGCGCAAACGTGCGATGAAGTGGCTGAAAATGCACGCCCAGTACGATGATGCCCACCCGTGGGAAGCGCTGGAAATCATCTGCACCCTGGCCGGCATGAACCCGACCAAGGAACTGCAGGCAGAACTGCGCCAAGCCGTGTGCAAGAGCTACGACTACATGTTCCTGTTCCTGGAAAGCTGCATGCGCCTGGAGAAAGAGAAAGCCCCCGCAGTGATGCGTGAGCGCCAGGCGCGGGTCGCCAGCGAAGCTTGACCTGTGGTGAGGGAGCTTGCTCCCTCGCCAGCATTGAAGTGTCGCGCGTTGGCGGGGTTACCCCGCCATCGCCAGGCGGTTACGGCCTTCGCGCTTGGCCACGTATAACGCGGTGTCGGCTCGGCGCAGCAGGCTTTCGGCAGACTCGGCGGCCAGCAAGGTCGAGCAACCGAGGCTTACCGTCAATTCGATCCGCGTGTCATCCGCCCAGTAGTCCTGGGCCTGTGCCGCTTGGCGCAGGCGCTCACCGACCATCGCCGCCGCGTCTCGGCCGGTGTTGGACAGCAGGATCAGAAACTCTTCCCCGCCAAACCGGAACACCATGTCCACGTTACGCAACTGGCCCTTGATCGCCGCGGCGACGGCGCGCAATACATTATCGCCCGCAGCGTGGCCATGGGTGTCGTTGATGCGCTTGAAGTGATCGATGTCGATCATCAACAAGGACAGCGGGTTCAGGTGCCGGCGCGCCATGTCGATTTCCCGTTGCAGGGTCTGGTCCATGGCGATGCGGTTGCCGGTCTCGGTCAACGGGTCGCGCAGGGCACTGCGGGTGGCGGCGCGATACAGCAGGGCGTTGCGCATCGGGTAGAGCAGGGGGGCCAGCAGCGATTCGAGCTGGCCCAGCTCCTCTTCCGACAGCCGTTGGTTACGCCGAAAGATCAGCTCGCCCAGGTGTTCGCCTTCATGGCTCAGGCTGTAGCTCACCGAATGGTGGCCGCGATGGCCGAATTCCAGGCGCAGGTCGCTGGCTTGATGACGGTATTGCAGGGCGTCCAAGGGCACCAGGCGCTGGATCTCGCGGAAGAACACGCCGAGGATGCGCTCCGGCTCCAGGCTGGTTTGCAATTGCTGGCCTAGCTGTTGGCGAAGTTGAGCAAGGGTCGTGGGGCGGCGTGGAAGGAGGGATGGCTGACCAAACCCCAGGCGTTGCAATTTGGCACTGTCGAAGTCAATTGCGTTGGTCTGGGTAGGTGTTTTCATAAGCGATCGGCCTCTAAGCACTAAGCTGTCTTACAGGCTCGATGAGAGTGGCAAGTGCCAAGCGTCTTACTGTTCCTTCAGTTCCGTAAAACATTAGTAACAGTTTAGACCGCTTTGCAGTGGGTTATAACCCCTGGGCACCGCCGCACGTCTTGTCATCGCTTAACCTGCTTGGGATTGGTTAGAGCGATATTCATGCCAATTTGTTTAACATTATTAAATGTTCTTATAAAACAACGACTACTCCCTAATCAGAAAGCAGTCGTTGAATCAGCGCGCCGGTTATTTGGCTGATGTCCGTCTTACTGCCGCTGGCCTACCAGGGTGGTGTGGTCAATCTGGTCAATCGACGTTACGCCGGTTAAGGTCATCGCCACGCGCATTTCTTTGGCGAAAATGTCCAGCAGGTTTTCCACGCCGTTTTGGCCATCGGCAGCCAGGGCATAGGCGCTGGCGCGACCCAGCAGGCACGCCTTGGCCCCCAGGGCAAGCATGCGCACCACGTCCAGCCCGGAACGGATGCCGGAGTCCACCAGCACCGTGAGGTCATCGCCCACCGCATCGGCAATCGGTGGCAGGGCCTTGGCGGTGGACAGCACGCCGTCCAGTTGGCGGCCGCCATGGTTGGACACCACGATGCCATCGGCGCCGAAACTCACTGCGTCCTTGGCGTCCTGGGGGTCGAGGATGCCTTTGATGATCATCGGGCCTTTCCAGAATTCGCGGATCCACTCCAGGTCTTTCCAACTGATCGACGGGTCGAAGTTGTTGGCGAGCCAGCCGATGTAGTCTTCCAGATGCGTGGGTTTGCCCAGGTACTTGGAGATATTGCCCAGGTCGTGCGGGCGGCCCATCAAGCCGACGTCGAAAGCCCACTGCGGCTTGGTCATGGCCTGCAGCATACGTCGCTGCGCGGCGAACGGGCCGGACATGCCCGAGTGAGCATCGCGATAGCGCGCGCCGGGCGTGGGCATGTCCACGGTAAAGACCAGTGTGGTGACCCCCGCGGCTTGTGCGCGCTCCAGCGCGTTGCGCATAAAGCCTCGGTCCTTGAGCACATAGAGTTGGAACCAGATCGCCCGCGCGCTTTGTGACGCGACTTCTTCAATCGGGCACACCGACACCGTCGACAGGCAGAACGGAACGCCTTTGTTCGCCGCCGCTTTAGCCGCCTGAACTTCACCACGCCGCGCATACATGCCGGTCAGGCCCACCGGGCTGAGGATCACCGGCATGTCCAGTTCCTGGCCGAACACTGTGGTTTTCAGGCTCAGGTTATCCACGTTGCGCAGGATGCGCTGGCGCAGGCTGATCTCGGCCAGGTCCGAACTGTTCGCACGCATCGTGTGTTCGGCGTAGGCGCCGCCGTCGATGTAGTCGAACAGGAAGCGCGGCAGCTTGCGCTGGGCGGCTGCGCGGTAGTCGGAGGCGGACGAGATGATCATGAACGGTGTCTCCACGAGGCAGGGCGGATCAGGATAGGTAAATTTCTGTCATGATAAAAACAACTTTTATCACTGGTATCCAGTCGCCAAGGGAATACTGATGAACTTGAGAACATTGCGTGCCTTTGTCGAAGTGGTGCGCCAGGGTGGTTTCTCCCAGGCCGCCGAGGTGGTGTCCCTGACCCAATCCACCGTGAGTAAGGCGGTCAAGACCCTGGAAGAGGAATTGGGCACGCCGCTGCTCAATCGTCTTGGCCACCGCAACGAACTCACCGCCGCCGGAGAAATCGCCTACCGCCGTGCCTTGGTGCTGCTCGCGGAGCACAACGACCTGGTGGCCGAGATCAACGACCTGCGTGGCCTCAAGCGTGGCGTGCTGCGTATCGGTTTGCCGCCGGTTGGCTGCGGTGTGCTGTTCGCGACGATGTTCGCCACCTACCGCAGCCGCTACCCGGACATCGACATCGAACTCACCGAATACGGCAGCAAAAAACTACGCGAGTGCCTGGAAGCAGGAGAGGTCGACCTGGCGGCCCTGCTGTTGCCGGTCGACGAAGACTTTAACTACCAACCGGTGCGCAATGAACCGCTGATGGCCGTGCTGCCCATCAGCCATCCACTGGCTTCGCACACACGCATCGACTTCACCGACCTGGCGGACTCGCCGTTCATCTTGTTCGAAGCGGGCTTCGCCCTGAACGCCAAGATCCTGGCCGCCTGCGAGCACAAAGGCGTCACCCCCAAGGTGACCGCCCGCAGCGGGCAGATCGACTTCATCGTCGACCTGGTCGCCGCCGGCCTGGGCGTGGCCTTCCTGCCGCGAATGCTGGCGCACAAACATCAACACGCCGGCATCGCCCTGGTCCCCTTGGACGAACCCCACACCGACTGGCACATCGCCCTGGCCTGGCGCGCCAGCGCCCACCTGCCACCCGCCGCCTTGGCCTGGCTGGAGTTGGCCAAGGAACACGCCGATTCAACCGGCTATCCGGTTTAATGCCACCGAATGCCAGGCAAGGCTTGACTTCTCCTTTTTAATCAGTAACATACGGCGCATTCCGCGATAGCTCAGTTGGTAGAGCAAATGACTGTTAATCATTGGGTCCCTGGTTCGAGTCCAGGTCGTGGAGCCAGATAGCAACATAAAGAGAAGCCTGCAGAGATGCAGGCTTTTTTTTGCCTTGGATTTCTCCCGGGTGATCAAAGCGCACAGCGTGACCAGCATGAAGCCGTCTCTAATCCTACGATTCAGAAGCAAGCCCCCTGAAAGTTGAATCCCCCCGGACTCTCCAGGCATCAAATAACCGGGAAGGGCGCGAGCCCCCTCCCTCCCGGCCACAAAACAAGCGCCGCCCCGTTTGCCCCATTTATGGGATATCACTTTGCGCTCTTCGCTATAACCTTATAAGCAACTGCCAATTAGACTTGAACCGTGCATTCCATGCTGTGATCGAGGATAACAACGTGCAAGAGATATTCAGCATCAACTGGCTGCTTTGGCTGTCAACCATGGCCCCGCTGACGCTTAGTGCAGGGCCCGGAAACTTGATGGTTGCGACATCGGGCGCACAAAGCGGTGTACGTCGTTCGGTGCAGTTCATCATCGGCCTGGACATCACCTATTTCCTGCTGGCGGTGCTGGTCGGGCTGGGGCTTTACCACACGCTGATGAACAGCCCGCGACTGGTGTGGGTCCTGCAAGTGCTCGGCAGTTTCTACATTCTGTGGCTGGGTGTACGCCTGCTGCGTCGTCCGCTGAAGGCGCCTGGCGACAAAGCCATACATCTGCAGTTTCGAGACGGCATCGTCGTGCAGTTGGGCAATGTGCAGGGCATCGTGATGCTGATGGTGATGTTTTCCACCTTCATGCCCTCCGGAGAGACCAGCAGCAGCACGGTCCTGATTTTGAGCGCTGCACTGATTTCGCTGAATTTCTTTTCCCATGTCGTCTGGGTATCGATGGGCTCGTCCGTGCAGAGACTGATCCATGCGCGGCCCAAGCTGCTGGTGTTACAGAACGCGGTGTTTGGGTTGATGTTGATCGCGGTAGCGGTTTGGATTTTCCTGCGTACCGGCCCACTGTAAGGAGGTCGCATGACCCATGCCTATGCTGTTGTCTTCGCCAAGCCTGGAGAGCCTCAGGTCCTCGAACTACGGGACTACCCATTGCGGGCAGCCGGCCCCGGGGAAATCACCATTGCCATTGAGGCGGCTGGCGTCAATTTCATCGATGTACATCGGCGCTCCGGGGCGCTTGAGGATGGATCTTCCTTTCCACGAACCCTGGGCGTGGAGGGTGCAGGAAGGGTGGTCGACTGTGGACCGCAGGTGCGAGGTTTGAGCCCCGGCGACCGGGTCGCATTCGTGGACAGCTCCACAGGCAGCTACGCCAGTCACGCTGTACTGCCAGCCACTCGCGCCATTCGACTGCCCGATGACGTATCGAGTGAAACCGCCGCTGCATTGATGTTCAAGGGGCTGACCGCCGAATACCTGACTCATCGCTGCGTACCGCTCGCGCCTGACGATTGGGTCGTGTGGCATGCGGCGGCTGGCGGTGTGGGGAGCATTGCCACAGGCTGGCTGGCGGCCAGGGGCATACGGGTGATTGGGCTTGCTTCCAGCGAAGCCAAGCGGCGCCAAGTGCTGGATGCCGGCTGCTACGCGGCCCTTGACTCCGATGCTCCCGGAGCCTTGTCGTTCATTCGTGAAGTGACCGACGGCAAGGGCGCTCACACCGTATTCGACTCTGTCGGACGCGCTACCTTTGAGCTGTCATTGGCCAGCTTGCGTCAGCGCGGTCATCTGGTGCTGTTTGGCAATGCATCGGGAGACGTGACGGGGTTCAATTTGTCTCGGCTTGGAAGCATGGGCTCGCTGCATGTAACGCGACCGTCCTTGAAGCACTACGTCGGTCAGGACACCGAACTTGCCAGCAGTGCCGCACAGGTGCTCGCTTCGCTGTCCAAAGGTTTGATTGCTGTGCCCCTCATAACGCGCCTTCCGCTCGCCATGGCAGCCGAGGCTCATCGCATCATGCAGGACCGGCAAACCCAAGGCTCACTGATCCTGGTGCCATGACCCTTCATCCACCGCACGCTATTACATCTCTGCCGTTTTGCTGTGGAACAGCTCCGTCAGGTAGTCCACCACTTGATCGACGCGACCCACGCCCTGCGTCGCCTGATTGCGCAGCAGCCATATATCGGAACTGTGCAGCGGGCTGTCGGCCAGGACCTGACGCAAGCCCGACTGGTGTGCGACATAGGTCGGCAGCGCGGCGATCCCCAGATGAGCTTCCACCGCCTTGAGCTGGGCATTGAGATTGGATACGCGCATCCACGGTTTCTGCTCGCCGCTCACCTCATTGAGCCATCGCGCGAGCGGCATATAAGACATCTCCTCGGTCCAGCCAATCAGTTGGTGGTCCTTCAGGTCATCCGGCGTCGCGGGCAGTTTGTTAGCGGTCGCATACCCGTCCGAACAGAAAAGCCCCTGCATCAGCGTACCGACCCGGCGCATGGTGAAGTTACCGTTTTCCGGCCTGCGCAGGCGGATAATGATGTCGCTATGGCTTTGCGTGAGTTTTGACGACACCGCCGTATTGATGAAGTCGAAGCTGATCTCGGGGTATCGATCACGGAAGTCCGCCAGCCCGGGAATGATCAGGTGCGTGCCCATCAGCTCTGGGCAATCGATGCGCACCGGACCAGCCATCCGGTCATTTGGCTGCGATATCTGACGCTCCATGAGCTTGAAGCGCTCCTGCGTCTCCAGTGCCAGCGGAAGCAACGCTCTGCCGGCTTCCGTCAGGAAATAGCCGTTGGTCTTTTTCAGGAACAGCACGGCACTCAGCGACTCCTCAAGTGCGGCGATCTTGCGCGACACCGTCGATGCCGAAATTTTCAGCGAGTTTCCCGCCTCGGTCACGTTATTGGACTTCGCCACGAAGATAAAAACTTTCAGATCATCCCAGTTCACGTTGATGCCGTACTCAAAAATGAAAAATCGATCCCCACCTATTTCTGTTCGAAATAACGAGAGGTCACGGTACAGTTTTTTTCGATGGAACGAACCCGCAGAGGAAACATGGATGATACGTAACTCGATGCGCACCCTTCCAGGGTTCATGCAGCCATTTTTGAGCTGGCTGACCGCCAAGCCTCTACCTGAGGATCTTAACCAGGTTCGTACGCTGAAACCCATTCACCATATTCTTGTATCAGCGGGATTAATTGCATCGGGCGTGGTGTTGGCCGGCGTCGGTTACTTGCACGGCAGCGTCATTTTGTGGGCGCTGGGTTTTGTGCTGGCCACCGGCGGTATCAAGCAGATGCAGGTGATGATTTGCCACAACTGCGCCCACGAGATGGTGTTTGAACAGCGCGAAACGAACGTGACCGTGGGCCGGATCATTTCCGGCGTATTGATGCTCAAACCCTTCGATACCTATAAGCGCGAGCACACGCTGCACCACAGTTCCAAAACGCTGCTGACAGACGATGACGACACTCTGTCGTACCTGCAAGGGGTGGTGGGATTAACACCTTCCGACAGCGTGACCACGATGTGGACCAAACTGGTCTGCACCGCGCTGTCACCGCTGGCTATCCTGCGCTCGTTCTGGAGCCGAGTGAAGGGCACCGCAACCGCGTCGAACCGCCGTGTCGCCGCCCTGACGCTGAGCTTCTGGGCCACGGTCAGTCTACTGGCGGCAGCCCTGGGCCATTTCGATCTTTTCATCATGGCGTGGGTGGTGCCGGTGTTTGCCGGCTATCACATAAGCACCACATTCCGCCTGGCTGCCGAGCACACCTGGCCCAGCGTGGAGGTCCTGGAACGGCGCGGTATCGACTTCATCTGCGAAAGCACGACCGGCGTATTCATTGGTGAAGAGTTGCGCATACCGCACGCAGCGGGCGCTCTGCGCCGCAGCGTTTGCATCAGCGTCTGGATGATCAAAATGCTGGGCTTCCATTTGTTCATCCGTGTGTTCGTGATGGTCGGCGATACGCCGTGCCACGACTTTCACCACCGACGCCCCCGATCCAAAGAGTGGCCCAATTACATTACCGCGCGCGAGCGCGACAGGATCGACGGCTCAAAACCGTTTCCGACCAACTACGCCGATTACTGGGGCTATATCAGCGCCGTCACGGTCAACTTTCGCAACTTCCAGAACGCACTTCCGTATTACGCAAGAAAAACAGAAACTTAAAAGGGATTTTAACGATGACGTTCAACAAAACCGCACTGCTCATCACCGTGCCATCAGACTCCCATAGCTGGAATCTGGTGTTCATGGAGTTTCTGCTCAACGACCTGGGCTACAAGGTAGAAAACCTGGGGCCCAACACACCGATGGACGACGTCATTGCGCGGCTTGAGCGCAATGGCTGCGCAATCGTTGTGATCAGCACGGTCAATGGTCACGGCTACCTTGAGGGCGCCGAACTCGCCCGGCGCATTCGCAGCGAGACCCATCACGTCGACGGGCTCTACATCGGCGGAAAAATCTGCACTGAAAACGACGCCCAGACCATCGCCCGGCACAGCGATACGCTTCGGGAGGCGGGGTGTGACGAGGTGTTCGACGACAGCGTGGCGAACAGTTTTGATGCCTTTCAGGCGCTCGTCAGCGCACAGTTGTTTCCCGCCCATTACCTGGAAAAGCGGGTAGCGCGATGAACGCGTACTCGGCGCCAGATAACACAAGGACCGGAAAAGGCCTGCCGACATGAACGACTTCAACACCCACGTGCTTGAACAGTTTGACCTGCACGGCCCAGTGCTCCAGCCGCGCATGGGCTTCAGTGACCCCGGCCTGATGCAGTCCGGGCTTGAGGCCACGGCGGCCAGTCGCGCGAACACCGTATGCACCATCACCCTCGATGCATTTACTCGAGTGAATAACCTTGAGGCGGCGCAACGGGCGATCGACAGCGCGTCCATGCTTAACGGCTACCCGATCGTGAATCACCCGGCGACGAAAACTCGCGCGATGCTCGACCAGATTCATGCGCGCTACCACCTGCCGGTGCAGATTCGCCATGGCTCGCCCGATCCGCTGCACATCTTCGAACGCATGGTCGAAATCGGCTCGGCCACCACCGAGGGCGGGCCCATTTCCTATTGCCTGCCGTACAGCCGTACGCCGCTGCGTGAGGCTTTCGGCCACTGGGCAAAAGCCTGTCGGGTGCTTTCCGCAGGATCGGAGCACAGCCACATCGAGAGCTTTGCCGGCTGTATGATGGGGCAGATGTGCGACCCGGTCATTTTAGTGGCGCTCAACATTCTGGAAGGTCTGTTTTTGCGCGCTCACGGCATCCAGACGTTGTCGTTCTCCTACGCCCAGGGCACCTCGCCCGTGCAGGACCGTGCCGCTGTGACCGCCTTGCAACAACTCGCCAGCGAATACTTCGCACCGGGCAGCTACCACTTCGTCGGCTACGTGTTCATGGGGTTTTTCCCACGAACCCTGGGCGGGTTTTGCCGGATCACCGGCGATGCACTCGGCATGATTCGATCCACCGGTGTACAGCGCGTGATCATAAAAACGCCGGTGGAGTCACGGCGTATTCCTCGGATCGAAGAAAACATCGCCGCCTTGGAATACGCCAGCTATTGCTTGCACACCAAGGGTGTGTTGCCGGATATCCCGTTCGACGCGCAAGAGCACGCCCGCATCCTGGACGCAGCAAGGCGACTGATTGAAGGCACGCTGGCGCGTGATGCCGACTTGTCCGAAGCGATACTCAGCGCATTCGACAGTGGGTTTTTATCGATTCCCTATTGTCTCCACCCGGATAACAAACGCGGTGCTGGTACGGTGTTGACGGCGAACAATTACTACCAGGGGTTTGAGGGGGAGCGGGTGGAGAATGCCTTTTCCTTTCTGGCGGCGTTGCGGCAGAACATTCGGACTTACGACGGGGTGGTGTGAGTGGTGGATCTGACGTTTGCTACGGTCACCGGTGATCGGCGTAGTGACCAATAGGCGCGTCGTCACAGGGTCATATCAAGTGATTTTCTCGGCTTTAGCCGCCGCCATATCGTCAAGGATCTGTGGGGGCATCGAAGCATCGCCACGACTCTGAAGTCTGTTCATGTGGATGTTGAGCAGGTGAGGCACGCACTGGAGGCGATGCGGTAGCGGCCTATCTAACGTCTTGGGTTGAGACACAGGTGAGCGAAAGCGTGAGAGACAAGCTAACCCTATATGGGCTTGGTCCATGACTAGAACGCTCGGCTCTTTAAAGGAGAGCGTCAGAGCGTTCTGTCTTCGCCCCGGGCGGTAATACCGATTCTCTTTATGTCGGCAGTGGAACAAAGTTGTACATTTAATTGACGCCACTATTTCGCCACTCTATGATCGCCGCCAATTGATGGCACTGTGCCATATAGAGGGATCTGTCAATGTGGCGTTCGGTACGTCGGACCAGGCTTTGCCTGCTGTTCGCATTTTTTTGCCTGAGCACGGCCGGGATGGCCCAAGGCGCAACCCCGCAGGACACGCCAGGCGTTACCGACCTGATCCGTGACCGCCAGGATCGCCTGCTCGAAGAGCAACAGCGCCGCCTCGAAGAGCTCAAGGACCTGCCCGGCAAAGCCGCCGCCCCAGCCAAGCCGACAGCGCCCGCCGACACTCGCTGTTTCGCCATCAACACCATTGAACTCAGCGGCGCCGACGCGCTGTCCGAAGGCGAGCGCGCCAGCCTGCTCAAGCCCTACATCGGCCAATGTCTTGGCGTGCCACAGCTCAATGATCTGCTCAAGGTCATCACCGACCATTACTTGGCCAAAGGTCTGGTCACCAGTCGCGCCTACCTGCCGCAACAAAACCTCGGCAGTGGCAACCTCAAGGTACAAGTGGTGGAAGGCCGCTTGGAAGGCATGAAGGGCGCAGAGGGCAGCGGGATCACTGACCGCCAGCTCGCCATGAGTTTCCCAGGCAAATCAGGCGACCTGCTCAACCTGCGCGAAATCGAGCAGATGGTCGACCAACTGAACCGCTTGCCCTCCAACCAGGCGCAGATGGAATTGGCACCGGGCAAAGCAGTCGGCGGCAGCGAAGTGCTGGTCAAGAACACCCCGCAAAAACCCTGGCG
>NZ_JBYVMD010000029.1:0-87646 GCF_058145955.1 Pseudomonas sp. A39 | reverse complement strand
CCGCGTCCAAGCCTCAAATGTGTAAACGATGTCCCCGGTTTCAGATGTAAACGATGTCTACGGTTCTACACCCCGATGGCGGTGGATCAGCCGATGTATCTGGTGACTGGCAGTCCGCTATCGGGGGCAAGCCCCCTCCCACATCTTGTTTGTGTTTGCCACCAAAGATGTACACACAGATGTAACCATCGGTGCCATTTATGTGTGCAATCCATCTAAACCCGCACCGTTATGTAACACCTTTCCCCACGCATTTTTTGCGCTCTTCTATGTTTCTTTTCGACAGAAAAATAAATAGCTGTTCAAACGGTCAATTTATATCGCTTTCAATTCAGTAAGTTATTTTCACTGACTGCAAAAACGAAATGACCCGCAGTTTTCATAGATCGAAAACTGGCACGCATGTGGCTTAAGGTGAAATGCGCTTTGTATACAATAAATACAAAACCTACATACACTTTGCCATCCGCGGCCCGGCTGCCGATGTGCTGGAGCCTGCCGGAATGCGTACAAGCCTCTCGAACACTATCGCACTGGATCTGCCCTCCTCTTCCCTGAACCCCGAAGCCATGGTTCCCGGTCCGTTGGTACTGAGCCCGCGCCTGCACAACAAGGACCTGGCGCCGACCAAGGTCGAAGGCCGCCGATGGGGGCGTTACAGCATCTTCGCGCTGTGGACCAATGATGTGCACAACATCGCCAACTACTCGTTCGCCATCGGCTTGTATGCGTTGGGCCTGGGCGGCTGGCAGATCTTGCTGTCACTGGGGATCGGGGCAGCGCTGGTGTACTTCTTCATGAACCTGTCGGGCTACATGGGGCAGAAGACCGGCGTGCCGTTTCCGGTGATCAGCCGTATCAGCTTCGGCATCCATGGCGCGCAGATACCGGCGCTGATCCGCGCAGTGATTGCGATCGCCTGGTTCGGTATCCAGACCTACCTGGCTTCGGTGGTGTTGCGCGTGTTGCTGAGCGCCATTCACCCGGGCTTCGCCGATTACGACCACAACTCGATCCTGGGCTTATCAACCCTGGGCTGGGTGTGTTTTGTGGCGATCTGGTTTGTGCAATTGGTGATCCTGGCCTACGGCATGGAAATGGTGCGCCGCTATGAAGGCTTCGCCGGGCCGGTGATCCTGCTGACCGTGGCCGCACTGGCCGGCTGGATGTACTTCCAGGCCGGCGGCCATATTGCCTGGTCGGTCCGCGAGCCGCTGACCGGTGGTGAGATGTGGCGCAATATCTTCGCCGGTGGCGCGCTGTGGCTGGCGATCTACGGCACGTTGATCCTCAACTTCTGCGACTTCGCGCGCTCCTCCCCGTGCCGCAAGACCATCAAAGTCGGCAATTTCTGGGGCCTGCCGGTGAATATCCTGGTGTTCGCCGCAATTACCGTGTTGCTGTGCGGTGGCCAATTCCAACTCAATGGCCGGGTGATCGAAAGCCCCACCGAAATCATCGCCGCCATCCCCAATACGTTCTTCCTTGTGCTGGGCTGCCTGGCCTTCCTGATTGTCACCGTGGCAGTGAACATCATGGCCAACTTCGTCGCGCCGGCCTTCGTGCTGAGCAACCTGGCGCCCAAGTACCTGAACTTCCGGCGTGCCGGGCTGATCAGCGCCACCGTGGCGGTGCTGATCCTGCCGTGGAATCTCTATAACAGCCCGCTGGTGATCGTGTATTTCCTCTCCGGCCTGGGCGCACTGCTGGGGCCGTTGTACGGGGTGATCATGGTCGATTACTGGCTGATCCGTAAAAGCCAGGTCGACGTACCGCAGCTGTATAGCGAAGACCCGAACGGCGTTTATTACTACAGCCGTGGCGTCAATCTGCGGGCGGTGGCGGCGTTCATTCCCGCAGCCGTGATCGCCATTCTCCTGGCCCTGCTGCCCGGTTTCGCCAGCGTCTCACCGTTTTCCTGGATGTTTGGCGCCGGTATTGCAGGGCTGCTGTACTTGCTGATTGCCAAGCGCCAGCCGTTCTACGCCGATGTCAGCGGCGAAAGCATTGCAGTCGATAACGTCAGTCATTAATCAAGGACCTTCCATGCGCATCCTCGTGGTCAACGTCAACACCACCGACTCCATTACTGAAACCATCGCCCAGCAGGCACGGGCGGTGGCCGCGCCGGGCACCGAGATTGTCGGGCTCACGCCTTACTTCGGCGCGGAGTCAGTGGAGGGCAATTTTGAAAGCTACCTGGCGGCCATTGCGGTGATGGACCGGGTCATGGCTTACGACCAACCGTTCGACGCGGTGATCCAGGCCGGCTACGGTGAACATGGCCGCGAAGGCCTGCAGGAGTTGTTGAACGTGCCGGTGGTCGACATCACCGAAGCGGCCGCCAGCACGGCAATGTTCCTGGGGCACGCCTATTCGGTGGTGACCACCCTGGACCGCACGGTGCCACTGATCGAAGACCGCTTGAGATTGGCCGGCCTGTACCAACGCTGCGCCTCGGTGCGTGCCAGTGGGATGGCCGTGCTGGCGCTGGAACAAGACCCACTGGCCGCGATGGAAGCCATCGTGCGCCAGGCGGAACTGGCCATCAGCGAAGACAAGGCCGAGGTGATCTGCCTGGGCTGCGGCGGCATGGCCGGGCTGGATGAGCAGATTCGCCAGCGCACCGGCGTCCCGGTGGTGGACGGTGTAACCGCAGCGGTGACCATTGCCGAATCGCTGGTGCGGTTGGGGTTGTCGACGTCGAAGATCAGGACTTACGCGACGCCAAGGGCAAAGAAAGTGGTTGGCTGGCCGGGTAAGTTCGGTCGCTGAAGGTCAACTGTGGGAAGGGCTTGCTCCCTTGCACATTTAGATCGCGCTGAACCTTTGGCCCAGCTTCGCTTCGGCAAACTGCTCGATGATGAAATCCACAAACGCCCGGGTCTTGCCGGGCAGCAGTTTGTGTTCGGCGTAATAAATGGAGATGTTGCCGTCGTCGACGTACCAGTCGGGCAACACCCGCACCACCGCGCCACTGTCGAGGAACGGCACCGCCATGGGCATGCTCACCAACGCGATGCCCAGGCCCTGGGCGCTGGCACAGCAGGCGGCTTCGGAGTCGCTCATGGTCATGCTCGGTTTGAGCACCAGCGGGCGGTGTTCACGCTCGATACTGGTCAATTGCCAGGAACGTATGCGGCCGGTTTGGGGAGAGCGAATCAGAATACCCGCGCACCGTGCCAGATCTTCGGGGGTCAGTACCGACGCGCGCTGCGCCAGGTAGTCCTTTGAGGCAACCAACACCCGATGCGCCGGCGTCAACTTACGCGCCACCACGCCCTGAGGCAGCTCGAAGCCACCGCCAATGGCCGCGTCAAAGCCCTGGCCGATCAGGTCGACCTGGCGATTATCGAAATGCCAGTCCGGGCTGATATCCGGAAAGCGCTGCATGAACGCCCCCAACAGTGGGACCACATACCGATTACCGAACACTGTGCCCATGCTGACCTTGAGCGTACCCACCGGCCGCCCTTCGGCGCTGGCCAGGTTGGCGACGGCGTTCTGGATGGTGGTAAGGCTGCCGCTGACTTCGTCGAGAAACAGTTTGCCGGCTTCGGTAAGGGCCAGTCGTCGGGTGCTGCGCTGGAACAGGCGCACACCCAGGCGCGCTTCCAGCTTGGCGACACTTTTGCCGACGGCTGCCGGTGTGAGACTCAGGTGCCGGGCGGCCTCGGCAAAGCTGCCACCTTCGGCGCTGCGCACGAAGCATTCGATACTGCCAAAGCTTTCCATGTCACCCACTCTCAACTTTTGGTTTACACAGACTATAGCAATCACGGTCTACCGGTAGGCACTGCCCAGGTCGATACTCGGCTCCATCAGCAAGGCATCCCGCCTTGAACAGTTAGGAGATCGACATGACCACACAGAACCTCAGCGGCAAAGTCGCCTTGATTCAAGGCGGTTCGCGCGGCATCGGTGCCGCCATCGTCAAGCGCCTCGCAGCACAAGGCGCAGCGGTTGCCTTTACCTATGTGAGCTCCGCCGCCAAGGCCGACGCATTGCAGAACAGCGTGATCAGCGAAGGCGGCAAAGCCTTGGCGATTCAGGCCGACAGCGCTGATGCGGCAGCGATTCGCAATGCGGTCAACGCCACCGTTGAAGCCTTTGGACGCATCGATATCTTGGTCAACAACGCAGGGGTGCTGGCCATCGCCCCGCTGGAAGATTTCAAGCTGGAAGACTTTGACCAGACCTTGGCGATCAACGTACGCAGTGTGTTTATCGCGACCCAGGAAGCGGCCAAGCACATGGGTGAAGGTGGCCGCGTGATCAACATCGGCAGCACCAACGCCGAACGCATGCCGTTTGGCGGCGGCGGCCCGTATGCGATGAGCAAGGCAGCGCTGGTCGGGTTGACCAAGGGGTTGGCGCGGGATTTGGGGCCTCGCGGAATCACCATCAATAACGTGCAGCCTGGGCCGGTGGATACCGACATGAACCCGGCGAACAGTGATTTTGCCGAGAGCCTGATCGGGTTGATGGCCGTGGGTCGGTATGGACACGTGGAAGAGATTGCCAGCTTCGTGGCTTACCTGGCTGGGCCGGAAGCCGGTTACATCACCGGTGCAAGCCTGACCATTGATGGTGGCTTCAGCGCCTAGGCTTTCCGCAACACTGCAAAATCAAAGGTGGGAGGGGGCTTGCCCCCTCCCACCTTTTTGAGCGTGTTTTATTCAGGGGAAAGGTGGCAGGCCGTAAGCCGCCAAATCAAAATCCGCGAGCTTGCGGATGATCTGGTCAGCGTGCTGGTACTTGCTGTCGGCCATGGCCTCATCCGGCACGGCGATGGCGGTCATGTGGGCTGCTTTCGCGGCGGTGACCCCAAACGGGGAGTCTTCGAACACCAGGCAATCCTCGGGTGCAACGCCCAGGCGGCGGGCGGCGGTGAGGAAGATGTCCGGCGCAGGTTTGGCAGCACCGACTTCCGGGTCGTCGGCGGTGACGATGGTCCCGAACAGTCCAAACCATTCACGGTGCAACGTGGTCTTGTGGCCAAACGAATTGCGCGACGAACTGGTACCCACGGCGATCGGAATATTGTGCGCCTTCAAGTGCCGCACCAATGCTTCGGCGCCGGGCATGCCCAAGGCCTTGGGGAAGCGCTCGCTCATCAGTGGTTCACGGATCTCCAGGAACTCGGCCGGTGTAATCGGCAGATCCAGCGCCTTCACGACGTAGTCCGCCAGGTCCTGGGCGCCGCGCCCGATGATGTGCTGCTTGATACCCCAGTCATAGGTACGGCCGTAGCGTTCGGCGATGATCTGCGTGACTTCGGTGTAGATGCCTTCGGTATCCAGCAACAACCCGTCCATATCGAAAATCACGGCCTTGATCGGACCGACTGCGGTACGCGGTGCATTCATCGCAACAGAACCTTGGGGGAAGACTAAAAGGATTCAGCACAATAACGGCCACGCTTGCACGCAAGCAACCCTTTAGACTATGGACCTCCCCTTTTGAAGTGTGCGTAATGCTCTACCGTCTAGCTGCCGACAGCCTGGTGCTGTTTCACCTCACGTTCATCCTGTTTGTGCTGTTTGGAGGCCTGCTTGCCCTCAAGTGGCGGCCTGTCGTCTGGCTGCACCTGCCCGCTGTGGCCTGGGGGATTGCCGTTGAAGTGTTCCACCTGCCCTGCCCGCTCACTCGATGGGAAAACCTGTTTCGCCATCTTGCCGGGCAAGACGGCTATGGCGGCGGGTTTATCGAGCACTACCTCCTGACCCTGATCTACCCCGCAGGGCTGACCCCGCAGATCCAGTTGGGCTTGGGCGCATTGGTGCTGGCGATCAACATTCTGGTGTATGGGCGGTTGATCCGGCGTTACGGACAGGCTTGAGACAGCTTCACTGGTGAAGAATCAGAGTCCCTCAGTCCCTTCACAGACGCCCCCATGTCCGAAGCCTTCGAAGTCCCCAGCCCCCACGAAAAACACATCGAACACACCACCGAACATGCCCACGGCCGTGGCGACAATTTCGCCAGCCGCATCGCCGTGATGACCGCCCTGATGGCCACCCTCGGCGCGATGCTCAGCTACCAGGCCGGCTCTACCGAAAGCGAGGCGGCGATGGACAAAAACAACGCCGCCATCATCAAGACCGAAGCCGCCAACCAATGGAATTACTACCAGGCCAAATCCAGCCGGCAGAATCTTGCGGAACTGGCCACCCATATTCCCGGTGTGGACGCGGCGCATTACAAGGATGAGATCGAGCGTTACAAGAGCCAGAAGGAAGACGTGCGCAAGCAGGCCGAAAAACTTGAAGCCACGTCGAAGGAATGGGATGAGAAGTCGGAGCAGGCGTTGCACCAGCATCATCGCTGGGCCCAGGCGATGACAGCGATCCAGATCGCAATTTCATTGGCGGCGATTACGTTGTTGACCCGGCGGGAATGGTTGAAGCGGATGTCGTATGCGGCGGCGGGTGTGGCGGTGGTGTTGGGTAGTTTGGCCTGGCTGCATATCTGACCCCATCAGTTACGGGCAACCGATGTACCCGTGGCGAGGGAGCAAGCTCACTCGCCACAGTCTATGCAGTGTGTGGCATCGAATCAGGCCTGATCCACCGCACGGCTGTGGTGGAAGTACAGATAAGCCAGCCCAATAGGCGCAATGAAAACCGCCATGGTCCAGCAGATCGCCATGGTGAACACCTTGACGGTCAGCATCAGAATCGCGTTCACGAAGAACACGTTGTTGCCAAAAATGTAATCCATGATGCTTTCGTAAACGAAACGCGCGTAGGGGTAAAGCACGCTGTTGACGACGCAATAGGCCAACGCGCCGAGTGTGAACACACCGGTTTTCGAATGGGTCAGCGCGGTGTAGATCAGTACGGGGAAAATCAGCCCGAACAGAAAATTGCGAATGTAGTACTGGGCAGAAAGCCCGCCGAATGTCTTGCGAAGTACCGGGTGCATTTAGATCCCTCTGAATGGCGTATTGGAAAGGCGGCGACCTTAGCAAGTCCTGGAATTCACCACCAGCGTTTATGAGCCCTTTGCCAGTACTTTCCATTCTGGGATTGCGGGTATTGGAGTGGCTATACCACCAAGATTTCGGGTGATGTGATCAAGCTGAAAACCGCGCAGTAAATCCCACGGGATTTAACCTGAGCAAGCGACGTATCATGGGCTGAACACTCGAGGACGGCCCATGAACCTTAGTATTCTGTATGCCCTCGCGGCCGCCGCCCTGTTCGGCGCCAGCATCCCGCTCGCCAAAAGTTTCGGCCTGGGTCTCTCGCCCGTACTGCTCGCCGGCCTGCTCTATCTGGGCAGCGGCATCGGTCTCGCCGGCGTGCGCCTTATCCGCGATCGCGGCTGGAAACCCACCGGCCTGACCCCATCCGAATGGCCCTGGCTGATCGGTGCCATCACCTTTGGCGGCATCCTCGGGCCCGTGGCCTTGATGTTCGGCCTGACCCGCACCGCCGGCGCAACCGCCTCGCTGATGCTTAACCTTGAATCGGTGTTGACCGCCGTTATCGCCTGGGTGGTGTTTAGAGAAAACGCAGACCGCCGCCTAATCCTCGGGATGATCACGATAGTCATGGGCGGTTTAGTGTTGTCATGGTCCGACGACGGCGGCGCCACCCACGACTGGACCGGCCCGTTTGCAGTGGCCGTGGCATGCTTATGCTGGGGGATTGATAACAACCTGACGCGCAAGGTTTCAGCGTCGGACGCGTTGTTTATCGCGGGGGCCAAAGGGCTGATTGCCGGGTTGGTGAATTGCAGCCTGGCGCTTTATCTAGGCGCGCAGATACCGGCTATGGCGCAGTTGGCGCCTATCTTGTTGGTGGGGTTTCTGGGGTATGGCATCAGCCTGGTCATGTTTGTGCTGGCGCTGCGTGGGCTGGGCAGTGCGCGCACCGGTGCCTACTTCTCCACGGCGCCGTTCCTGGGCGCCGTGGTGGCCCTGCTGGCGTTCGGGGAGTCGGTGACCGTCGCGTTCTGGATTGCGTCGGCGCTGATGGCCGTGGGGGTTTGGCTGCACCTGACGGAGCGGCATGCCCATGAACATCTGCATGAGGCGACGGAGCACGGGCACCGACATGTGCATGATGAACACCATCAGCATGAGCATGACGTTGAATGGGATCCGGCGGAGCCGCATAGTCATGTGCATGTGCATAGCGCGATGAGGCATAGCCATGCGCATTTTCCGGATGTGCATCATCGGCATAGGCATTGAGGGCGACAGCGAGTCGCCCGTATTTCATGCAGATTAGGTTTTTATAAGAATCCAACTGATAGTCATCCCCGTAATGGATATGACGGCAACGAGTGTTGGTATGACCATCCAGCACTTGAGATGTCGTGGGATTTTTTCAACGTCTTCAACCCGTACCAAACGCCTCCATTGAAGTACTTTGGGGATAAGAATAATGATAGCCATGGCAAATACGCGTACCTGCCGGCCTTCAAATGGAGCATTACGGAAAATCCGCCTATGGACGATTACATAGTCACTGTGTTCCACATAACGTTCTGCTGCATCGAGCTTTTTGAACATGACAAAAAATGTCAGCGGGATGCTGAGTAACATGAGGGCACATGAGCACAACATCATAAATTCTAGGTACATTTAATCGCTCACAGTTTTATAGAGAAATTTACCCGCAATTTCCCCACCCTCGCTTCCTAACTTGCCCAAGGCCAATCCGCCTGCTGCTCCGCCAACGATGGCACATGCCAAAGCTCCGGCGCCTGCTGTAGGTATGCCAAAAACAATCATGCAGGCGCCTATTCCCACAGAGGCCCCCATACTTCCACCCAGCGATGCCCCCCCAACGCCTAGCACCAATTTGCCTCCCTCAACATACTTCGCCTGCGTACACTCTTGCTCACGCCCAGTGGAACACGCCTCCGTTATCTCCAGCGCTGTGGCACCAACGTCCAGCGCTATACCAATGTAAGTTCCCTTCTTCAAAATCTGCGAAGCTTTGGCTACACGCCTGACCCGTTCCTCATACCCTCGAATCTCTCCATGGTGCCAGTAGCTCCTACTGGAAATGCCGAGCATTTTTTTAATCGACCCTTCGTTTTTCAACCCCGTACCCAAGCGCGCCATACCCGAGACTTGGCTATCCAGCCTCGCAAACAGCGCTCTGCGCTTAACCAGAAACGCGTCCCTAGCCCCCGAGGTTCCCCTCCTCAAGTACTGCTTGTGCAAATCGTCGATGTCCATAAGGGTCTTCTCGACTTGCGCCAAGTGCTTGCTCCAGGCAGTGCTGGCGCTCCCGATGCCGAGGGAGGTATAGGACAAGATGGTTTGTAACTGATCATAGTTTTTGATCAGGAATTGATCAGTTGCTGAGTGCGCCAACAGGGCAAGTTTTATATTCTGCGCCGAGCGCATCAGCCATGCCTCTTCAGCGGTGCAAGAGGCGGTTCGGCTATCCCCGATGATCACCAATTGCCCAGGCAAAACAACGGTGTTGCGGATGTGCTGGTTGAGGGTGTCGAATTTGGTTTGTGTATGGGGATTCAGCGAAAGGCTGAGTTTGAGCAGTGGATAGGGCCGCGGTCGCTCATTGATAAATGCGTAAGGTCCCTGCATGCGTGCACCTCCAAGTGACTGAGGCGCACGACTATAAGAACGAGCTACAAGCGAGGTAAGACGCGTACTGGGGTGTTTTTAGCGTTTGGGAAATGGACTACTTAAATCAGAGATCATGCCTACGATTGCAAGCACTAAAGATCAATTGCCCAGGACTACTGGTCAGATACGCGCTCGTATGGCTCAAGCGCCAAACCCTACACGTGCTGACCGAGAGCTCGAGCGCGTTAATCAATAGCCATGTATGTCTCCTGCCTTGGCCTGATTGGATAGTTTCAGCCAATCAATGACTTCCTTGTCGAGGCTCCTCATGTCACTTACTCGCACCGCTCGCGTTTTCCTGTATTTCCTGTTGCTCAGCACTGTCTGGCCCTGCCACGCCAGAGACCTGGCCGAGGGACTTACCGAACAGTCACCTTCCGCGGCGCTTGAAAATAAAGACCACCGTTACCCGCAATGGACCGGCATCGGCTCACTGAAAAACGCCTTAGGCCAGACCTGCAATGCCGTTCTGCTCGACACTCGTGATCACCGGGGCAAGGCCGTCGGCCCGGCTTATGTGCTGACCAGCGGGCACTGCGTGTTCTTCAGCTACGGTACAGCGCGCCTGCGTCAGGCGATCACCGCCGATGTCACCTTCAATTACTTTCATGACACGCCCGAACGGCATGTCACCTACGCCGTCAAGACAGCACACTGGAGCAGCATGGCGGGTACCGATTTGGCCGTGCTCGAACTGGATACGTCACTGGCCGTGCTGGTGACCAACGCAATCATGCCACTCAAGCTGGCATCTCAGCGTCAGGCGACAGATCGAGAAGTGATCAACGTGGGAGCGCCGACCGGTTTTCTGAAAAAGGGACTACGCATGAGTGCCTGCGTGGAGTCGACCATCAACAATTTTGCCGAACATCCCGGCGTGTTCCCCAGCGCCTTGCGCAACCGCTGCAATGGTCTGCGCCCAGGCAGCTCCGGCAGTCCAATGCTGGATCGGAACACCAATGAAATCACCAGCATCATCAGCAAGGTCGCGTCTGCCATTCAGAGGGACATTCTCAACAGCTGCCAGAACAACTCGGCGTGCGAAGCTGCGAAATTCAACTACAGCTATCCCGCCAACGACTTGTACTACTGCTTTGTAGACGGTGTTTTCCGTAACGACACCCTGACCTGCCAGCTCAAGGCCGTTGAAATCACGCTGGACGAGCCGTGGAACCTGAAACCCTATGTGCATTTACAACGTGACGCCGCCGACCAAGTTATCCGTCCGACGTGGAACC
Organism: Pseudomonas sp. A39; assembly: GCF_058145955.1. Taxonomy (NCBI): domain Bacteria; kingdom Pseudomonadati; phylum Pseudomonadota; class Gammaproteobacteria; order Pseudomonadales; family Pseudomonadaceae; genus Pseudomonas; species Pseudomonas sp. A39. Next base: position 76,795 of record NZ_JBYVMD010000029.1, on the reverse strand, counting down.
TAAGGTTCTCGATCCAGGAACCGTTCTACCGATTCAAGGCCGTGAATGACATCAGCGATTGCGCGCGCACGCATGGCTACCAGGTCGCTGTCGCCTCTGACGAGGCCTACATCAACCTGCCCATCGGCCCAGTGCTGGGGTCGCATGTGCTGTGCATACTCGGCGTGCAAAAGGCCGAGCAACCGCTGACCGTAGCGCTGCTGCGCAATGTATTCACCCATTCGGTATTCCTGACCAACCCAGCCCCGGCACCGCAGCTCAAACACCGCTACCACATCACCTGGGAAAACCAGCACAGCAGTTTCAGCCGGCATTACTACTACAGCGTGAACTCGGCGATCAGCACCCCCTGTGGCGATATTGACGACGAACGCTACACCCTGTCCCTGGACGGCATTTTTCTCGAAATAGCAGAGCTGCCGATCACGTTATGCAGCTATGCACGCAACAACACCGGGCAACCATCGGCCATTCGCACAGACGTGATCGAAGGCGCAACGGTTCGCTCGCAGCGTCATGCCAGGTGAGGCAGCACGCTATTTTCAGCTACTTTTGATGACTCGAGTCCTGTCACGAACGGGGGGACGGACGGGGGTACGCTGCGAAATCGCGGGCAAAAAAAATCCCGCAGAGTGGTTAACTCGCGGGATTTTTTCAAGAATGTGGCGGTGAAGGAGAGATTCGAACTCTCGATACAATTTCTTGTATACACACTTTCCAGGCGTGCTCCTTAAGCCACTCGGACACTTCACCGTATCTCGTCAAACCAGTTCAGTCTGTCGAGGCGCGCTAATGTAGTCGAAAGCCTTTCTGATGGCAAAGGTTTTTTTCAGAATATTCATGCGGTTAGCAGGTTGTGCCGCTCAATGCCCGGCAAGGGGCGGTGATTGTGCCATTCTCAGGCATGGGCGGTGTGTGTCTGGGACGGCGATTGCGCCCTGCCCCCGGCATTTGGGCGCCCTGCGCAGGGGAAAACCCTGACTGGCCAGTCAGTCACAGCGCTTTACCGGGGCGGGCGTGGTGGGTAACGTCTGCTGCATACTTCTATAACAAGTCCTACAAGGAACCGCGTCATGAGTGAGTTGATTGCCTACCACCTCGAAGACGGTATCGCGACCCTGACCTTGAGCAACGGCAAGGTAAATGCCATTTCTCCGGCGGTGGTCAGTGCGTTTAATGAAGCGCTGGACCAGGCCGAGAAGGACCGGGCGGTGGTGGTGATCACCGGCACGCCGGGGATTCTGTCGGGTGGTTATGATTTGAAGGTGATGACCGCCGGCCCTAAAGAGGCGATCGGCCTGGTGACGTCGGGTTCGACGTTGGCGCGTCGTTTGTTGTCGCACCCGTTCCCGGTGATTGTGGCGTGCCCTGGGCATGCGGTGGCCAAGGGCGCCTTTTTGCTGCTATCGGCGGATTATCGGATTGGGGTGGAAGGCCCGTTCAGCATTGGCCTGAACGAGGTGGCGATCGGCATGACCATGCACCACGCCGGTATCGAGTTGGCGCGGGATCGTCTGCGTAAATCAGCCTTCCACCGCTCGGTGATCAATGCCGAGATGTTTGACCCGCAGGGCGCGTTGCAAGCGGGCTTCCTCGACAAGGTGGTGGCACCAGAGGAGTTGCATGCCGCCGCGCTGGAAGCCGCGCGTCAGTTGAAGAAGCTCAATATGAACGCCCACAAACACACCAAGTTGAAGGTGCGTAAAGAACTGTTGGAAGCCTTGGATGACGCCATTATTCAGGACCAGGGGCATATTCTGAGTTAAGCCCTACGCCTGATACGTCAAAGCCCGACCTAGAGTCGGGCTTTTTCTTACACACACTTTCGCAACACCTTCAGCCCCTCTAGCTTGCCCGTGTCAGCAGATGTTGAAACATGCTCTTAAACATCGCCTATCTCCTACCTCTACCGGGGTAATTGCCGAATACAGTGCACAACCGTACACTGCGCCACCTTTTGTCCCGATGGACCGTGTCGATGCTTTTTCTGTTGCGTATGTTGTTGATGGGCCTGCACTTTATGCTCGCTGGCGTGCTGGGTGTGCTGGTCGGTCTGTGCCGGCCGTTCAACCCGGACAACAGCCGCCTGTGTGCTCGCCTCTACGCGTTGCCGGCCATGTGGATCCTGCGGCTGAAGGTGAAGGCCGATGTGGACTCGCTGCGCAACAAGCCTGGCACCTGCGTAATCATCGCCAACCATCAGTCCAACTATGATCTGTTTGTGTTCGGCAACGTGGTGCCCCACCGCACGGTGTGTATCGCCAAGAAAAGCCTGAAATGGGTGCCGCTGTTCGGCCAGTTATTCTGGCTGGCGGGCAATGTGCTGATCGACCGGGGCAATGCGCACAAGGCACGCCGCGCGATGCTTACCACCACCCGCACCTTGCAGCACGAAGACACGTCGATCTGGGTGTTTCCGGAAGGCACGCGCAACCTGGGCAAAGGTTTGCTGCCGTTCAAGAAGGGCGCGTTCCATATGGCGATTGCGGCCGGGGTGCCCATCGTGCAGGTGTGCGTCAGCAATTACGTCACGCACATGCAGCTCAATCGCTGGAACAGTGGTGATGTGATCATACGTTCGTTGCCGCCAATTCCTACAATTGGCCTGACTTCGGATGACATCCCGGCGTTGATGCAGGCTTGCCATGCGCAGATGGCGGCGTGTATTGAGGCGATGGATCGCGAAGTGCGGGCTGGTTGAAGACTGCCAAAGGCGCTTCGCACCCCAGCGCGAGCAAGCTCGCTCACTACAAAAGCTTGCAGAAACGACGGCTACGACGGAACGCCATTCAGGCTAAGCTGCCCAACACGTGTCCTCCCAATAAGAAGTGATCAGCACCATGGGTAGAGTTGTTGCGGCCGCCGTCTATAGCGCCGGTAAGAAAGTCACTGATATCACCCTTGATGAAGGCGCGGCCTGGGCCGCCAAACCCGGCCACTTTGTGTGGATCGGCCTGGAAGAACCCGACGCACAGGAACTGGCCAACCTGCAACGCCAGTTCAACCTGCATGAACTGGCCATCGAAGACGCCCTGGAAAAACACAGCCGCCCCAAGCTGGAAACCTTTGGCGACGCGCTGTTTATCGTCACCTATTCACCGGTGCGCGAGAACGGCAAGCTGGAGTTTATCGAGACCCATATCTTTGCCGGCAACGGCTACATCATCACCGCACGCAACGGTCATTCCGCGTCCTACGGCTTTGTGCGCCAGCGCTGTGAGGCGCGGCCGCTGTTGCTGGAGCATGGGGAAGATTTCGTACTCTATGCGCTGCTGGATTTCGTCACCGAAAACTACCAACCGGTGAGCGAAGCGATCCATGCCGAGATCGATGAGCTGGAGCGCAATGTGCTGTGCAGTTCGCTGAGTGAACGCGACATCCAGAAGATCCATGGCCTGCGCCGCGATGTGCTGCGGCTCAAGCGCTATGTGGCGCCGATGGTGGAGATCAGCCAGGAGCTGCAGAAACTCAACTTCCCGTTTATCGACAAGAACATGCGCCCGTATTTCCGCGATGTGCAGATCCACGTGACGCGGCAGATGGAAGACCTCACCACCCTGCGCGATATTGCCAGCCAGACCATCGAAATCGGCGTGTTACTTGAGGCCTCGCGCCAGAGCGTGGTGCAGCGCAAGTTCGCCGCGTGGGCGGCGATCCTGGCGTTCCCCACCGCAGTGGCGGGGATTTATGGGATGAACTTCCAGAACATGCCCGAGCTGCAATGGCACTATGGCTATTTTGCGGTGCTCGGGTTGATTGCGACCGGTTGCACCGGCTTGTGGGCGAGTTTCAAGCGTTCGGGCTGGCTTTAAACCTGAGCCTCGGGTTTATGCGCCACAAAGCGCATCATCCATTCCGCCACGGTCGCCCCGTGGTGGTCGCGCTCCAGGCTGGCCACGCCGTTTGTGTAGATCTTTTCGCCCAGGGTTGTCTGAAGAATTTCCAGCAACTCGCGGGAATAGTCTTGGATAAATTCCGGGTGCCCCTGGAAGCACAGCACCTGATCGCCGATGTGATACGCCGCGAACGGGCAAAAAGCGCTCGACGCAATGACCGTGGCATTTTCCGGCAGCGTGGTCACCTGGTCCTGGTGGCTGATCAACAGCGTCAGCTCTTCCACTTCCGGGCTCATCCACGGCGCCTTGGCATCGAGCTTGTAGTCGTGGATGCCAATGCCCCAACCCTGGCTCGCGCGTTCAGCCTTGCCGCCCAACAGCAGCGCCAGCAATTGGTGACCGAAGCAGATACCGAGCAGCTTGTCGCCGCGCTCGTAACGTTCGAGCAGATAGGTCTTGAGGGTCTGGATCCACGGGTCAGTGCCGAAGGAATCGGCCTTGCTGCCGGTCACCAGGTACGCGTCGAACACTTCGTCGTCGGACGGGTATTCACCGTTCACCACGTTATAGACGACAAACTCGGCGGGGATCGGCTGCTTGGAGAACAGGCGCTTGAACATCTGCCCGTACCCTTGGTATTGATCGATCAAGCCTGGACGCAGGATATCGGTTTCCAGGATACAGACGCGTAGCGACATAAAAAATACCTGACACGGTGATGGGAATATTGCACACCCCAGAGCCTGCCTTGAAATACCCCTTCAAGGCAAGCCCCCGCTCGATCACCGGAACACTTCACCGCGTGCCGCTTTATCTAACAACAATGTCGGCGGTGCGAACCGTTCGCCATATTGCTCGGCCAGGTAACGAGCGCGGGCGACAAAGTCGTTCAACCCATATTGGTTGATGAACTGCAGAGCGCCGCCGCTCCAGGCCGCGAAACCGATGCCGAAAATAGACCCCACGTTCGCGTCTGCCGTGGACATCAACACCCCCTCCTCCACACAGCGCACGGTCTCGATGGCCTGGATAAACAGCAGGCGGTCGCGCACATCTTGTGGCGAGATGCGTTGGTCGGGCCGTTCAAAGCGGCTTTTCAACTCTGGCCACAGGTACTTTTGCCCACCGCTGGGGTATTCATAGAAACCGCCCCCCGCCGCCTTGCCTACGCGCTTGTATTCGTTGACCAACAGATCGATCACCGCCGTTGCCGGATGTGTCGGCACGGCCTTGCCTTCTGCCTGCAGATCCTTGGCCGTCTGCTGTCGGATATGGCTCATCAGGGTGAGGGAGACTTCATCCGACACCGCCAACGGCCCCACCGGCATGCCGGCCTTGCGGGCTTCGGTCTCGATCATCGGCGCCGCCACGCCTTCGCCGAGCATGGCGATGCCTTCATTGGTGAAGGTGCCGAACACCCGCGAGGTGAAGAAGCCACGACTGTCGTTGACCACGATCGGAGTTTTCTTGATTTGCAGTACGAAATCGAACCCTCGCGCCAGGGTTTCGTCGCTGGTGTGGGTACCCTTGATGATTTCCACCAAGGGCATCTTGTCCACCGGGCTGAAGAAGTGCAGGCCGATGAACTTGGCCTGATCCGGCACCGCCGTGGCCAAACCGCTGATCGGCAAGGTGGACGTGTTGGAGGCGATCACGGCCTCGGCGCCGACCACGCTTTGCGCAGCAGCCGAGACCTTGGCCTTGAGTTCGCGGTCTTCGAACACCGCCTCGATGATCAGGTCGCAACCCGCCAAGTCGGCATCGGAGGCCGTAGGATGAATACGCGCCAAGGTGGCTTCACGCTGTTGCGCCGTCAACTGACCACGGCTGACCTTCTTGTCCAGCAACGCCACCGAATGTGCCTTGCCCTTCTCGGCGGCGGCCAGGTTGACGTCCTTGAGTACCACGTCGATGCCTGCGCTGGCGCTGACGTAAGCGATCCCCGCCCCCATCATCCCCGCACCCAGCACGCCGACTTTACGTGTGACATAGGGTGCAAACCCTTGCGGCCGTGAACGGCCGGCGTTGATCTCGTTGAGCTGGAACCAGAAAGTGCCAATCATGTTTTTCGCCACCTGCCCGGTCACCAACTCGGTGAAATAACGGGTTTCGATCAGGTGTGCGGTGTCGAAGTCCACTTGGGCGCCTTCGACGGCAGCGCAGAGGATTTTCTCCGGGGCGGGGAAACAGCCCTGGGTTTTACTGCGCAAAATCGATGGCGCGATCGCCAGCATCTGGGCAACTTTCGGGCTCGACGGCGTACCGCCGGGGATCTGGTAGGATTTGTTGTCCCACGGCTGTTTGGCGTCCGGATTGGCCAGGATCCAGGCGCGTGACTTGGCCAGCAACTGTTCGCGGTCCGCCGCCAGCTCATTGACCAGACCGGCTTGCAGTGCCTGTTGCGGCCGCACTTTCTTGCCTTCGAGCAAATACGGCAAGGCCTTTTCCAGCCCCAGCAAACGCACCATGCGCACCACCCCACCGCCACCCGGCAGCAGGCCCAGGGTGACTTCCGGCAGGCCAAGCTGCACTGATTTGTCGTCCAGCGCGACACGGTAATGGCAGGCCAGGCAAATCTCCCAGCCGCCTCCCAGCGCCGCGCCATTGATGGCGGCCACCACGGGCTTGCAGAGGGTTTCCAGGCGCCGCAGCTGTGCCTTCAACACCAACACGCTGTCGTAAAACTCCTTGGCGTGAGCCGTGTCGACTTTGATCAGTTCATTCAGGTCGCCACCCGCAAAAAATGTCTTCTTGGCCGAGGTGATGACCACCCCGGCAAGGCCGTCTTTTTCCGCCTCCAGGCGTTCGACCGTGGCCGCCATGGCCTCGCGGTACACGCTGTTCATGGTGTTGGCGCTCTGGCCGGGCATGTCGAGGGTCAGCACGACGATGCCGTCCTGGCCTTTTTCGTAACGAATGGCTTGGGTCATGACAGATTCCTTGGGCTCAGAGGCGTTCGATAATGGTGGCGATGCCCATGCCACCGCCGACACACAAGGTGGCCAGGCCGTAGCGCTGCTGGCGCACTTCCAGTTCGTCGAGCAGGGTGCCGAGGATCGCGCAGCCGGTGGCGCCCAGCGGATGGCCCATGGCGATAGAGCCGCCGTTCACGTTGACCCGTGCCGCGTCGATGCGCATGTCCTTGATGAACTTGAGCACCACCGAGGCAAACGCTTCGTTGACCTCGAACAGGTCGATGTCTTCAACGCGCAATCCAGCCTTGGCCAGGGCCTTGCGCGTGGCAGGCGCGGGGCCGGTAAGCATGATGGTCGGGTCAGTGCTGGTGACCGACGTGGCTACAATACGCGCCCGGGGCTGCAGGCCAAGTTCGCGGCCCTTGGCCTCGGAGCCGATCAACATCAACGCGGCGCCATCGACGATGCCGGAGCTGTTGCCCGGCGTGTGTACGTGGTTGATGCGCTCCACATGGCTGTAGACCCGCAGCGCAGTGGCATCGAAGCCCATCTGCCCGATCATTTCGAAGCTGGGCTTGAGCTTGCCAAGGCCTTCAAGGGTGGAGTCGCCGCGAATAAATTCATCATGGTCGAGCAGCACAATGCCGTTCTGGTCCCGCACCGCAATCAGCGACGTGTTGAAGGAACCGTCTGCACGTGCCCTGGCCGCTTTCTGTTGTGAATGCAGGGCAAAGGCGTCGACGTCCTCGCGGGTGAACCCTTCGAGGGTAGCGATCAGGTCCGCGCCGATGCCCTGTGGGGTGAAGTGGCTGTGCAGATTGGTCTGCGGGTCGAGCACCCAGGCGCCTCCGTCACTGCCCATGGGCACGCGGGACATGGACTCGACGCCACCGACCACAACGAGATCTTCGAAGCCGGAGCGCACCTTCATCGCGCCCAGGTTGACCGCTTCCAGGCCAGACGCGCAAAAGCGGTTGATCTGGACGCCTGCGACGCTGATGTCCCAGTCGGCCACCAGGGCGGCGGTCTTGGCGATGTCCGCACCCTGGTCGCCCACCGGGGTCACGCAACCGAGCACGATGTCGTCCACTTGTTGGGTGTCGAGGTCGCTGCGTCGGGCCAGGGCGGTGAGCAAACCGGCTACCAGGTTAACCGGCTTGACGCTGTGCAAGGCGCCGTCCGACTTGCCTTTGCCACGGGGCGTACGTATCGCATCAAAGATCAAAGCTTGGGTCATGACGTCCTCGAACCGCTGTGCAGGTGTGCCTCTACCTTAGGCCCGATTGACACGGTTTCAATGACGGATGCGCTCATTGCTTTTGACCCCCTCGCTCGGACGAACGGTAGCCTCCTAAGGTAATTACCTGATTAATCGTTTTAGCTGTCTAGCCAAGGCATTGGCGCCAAGATGGCGTTATGCCTCATGCCTTTTTAAGCTGAAATGCTGATTAGCTGATATGAAATGGGTCTAAGCCAAGAAGAACGAGGGCTCTAAGGTTGAATCAGTAAGAAGTTGCTGCCGGGTTTTGCTGGAGCAGCCGTAAGAAAAGTGACACGTCATCTCGCCATACTGAAATAAAACCGGCACGTATTTGACGCTCAGGAATAACAACAAAAGGCAGTCAGCCATGTTTAAACATTCGAAAGTACGTCAGGCGGGACTCATTCTGTTCGCCACCACACTGATTTTGATCTTGCCCAACTTAACCAAGGTTATTGGGTGACCCCTCCACGGCCCCATTCCGTGCAACAGAACAGGGTTTGCAGTTTTTGGCGGCGCCTGCCGGGACATTGCGCATAGCGGTCCTGCAGGGGCTGTCTTTTTACGCGCCGATTTCCGGTATCGTGAGCCCAATCGCCACGTTGATTCGAGCCTGCATCTTGAAAGCCATCCTTGCCCTCCTCGCCTTGCTGATCGGCCTTCCCGCTTCAGCCGCGCAATTGACCGTCGAACTCGACCACACCCGCAAGACCTGGCAGACCGCCGACCTGCTCAAGCACCCGCAAGCGCAAACGGTGCAGATCGTTGATGACGTGTCCTACAAGCGCACCATGACCTATCGTGCAGTGCCGCTGGCGGTGCTCCTACCGGGTTTGAAACCTGAGAGCCACCTGCAAGCCGTTGCCCTCGATGGATTCGCCGCCGAACTCACGGCTGCGCCGCTGCTGGAAAACCACGGTGCACGCGCCTGGCTCGCGGTGGAGGACCCCGCCCAGCCATGGCCCGCACTGGCGGATGGCAAACCGAGTGCCGGGCCGTTCTACCTGGTGTGGACCGACCCACAAGCCGGGTCTATCAGCCCGGAGCAGTGGCCGTTCCAGATCTCCGGGATAAAGCAGTTGAAGACCGTGGCGGAGCGTTTTCCGGCGTTGTTGCCCGACCCGACGCTGGCGGCCAATGACCCGATCAACCAGGGCTTTGCGCTGTTCCAGAAAAACTGCCTGGCCTGTCACCGGCTCAATGGCGCCGGTGATGCGCAGGTGGGGCCGGACCTGAATGTCCCCTATAACCCTACCGAGTATTTTGGCGGTGATTTCCTCAAGCGCTATATCCGTGACCCGCAGAGCCTGCGGCATTGGCCACAGGCGAAGATGCCGGCATTCGCCGCCAGCGTGTTGCCGGACAACGAGCTGGATTTATTGGTTGAGTATCTAAAGCACATGGCCGCGCGTAAACAGCCCTTGTAGTGAGCGGGCTTGCCCCGCGCTGGGCTGCGAAGCAGCCCTGATCCAGGCGCCTCGGCAATACCTGATGCACCGCATTCTGCTTGATCAGGGCCGCTTCGCAGCCCAGCGCGGGGCAAGCCCGCTCACTACAAGCCACAAAACCTCTGGCAGACCCGCGATCACGCTATTGCTGCTGGACGGAAATCACCGGCGTCGGCGCCACGAACACCTTCGCGTGCATCTGCTCATGACCGCCACCGCGACGCATGCCGCGCACCGGGCAGGCATCCAGGTAATCCAACCCTACCGCCAGTTTCAAATGCCGCTCCGGGCGGGCCAGCTGGTTGGTCACGTCAAAGCTGTACCAAGCGTCATCCAGCCAGGCTTCGGCCCAGGCATGGCTGGCCAGGTGCGCGCTGTCCTCGGAATACAAATACCCCGACACATACCGCGCAGGGATCCCCAGGCTGCGTGCGCAGGCCAAAAACGCGTGGGTGTGGTCCTGGCACACGCCCGCACGGCCGGCGAAGGCCTGGGCGGCGCAGGTGTCGACTTCGGTCGCGCCCGGCGTGTAGACCATCGCTTGGTTAAGTGCATGCATCAGGTCGATCAACGCCGTGCGATCGCGACGTTGATGGCAATGCTGGTCGGCAAAGCCGCGCAGCGCTTCATCGGGCTCGGTCAGGCGGGTGCAGCGCAAGAACGGGAAGGCCGATTGGCTCTCGTGTTCGGCCTCGCGCAGTTCGTCGATGTCCACTTGGCCACGCGCACCGATGATGATGGCGTCGTGGGGTTCATCCAGGGTCAGCACATGCAGGATGTTGCCGAACGGGTCCACCTGGGCACGCACCGGACGCGGGAGGTCGAGTTGCCAACTGAGCACATGCTGGCGCTCGCTGTCATGGGGCGTCAGGCGCAGGTACTGGATGCTGGCGCGCACTTGGTCTTCGTAGTGGTAGGTGGTTTCGTGGCTGATGGAGAGTCTCATGCGGCCTCCAGGTAAGAACTGTAGATGGCGTCGCCCAATTGGCGGACCAAGGGGATAAAGTCGGTCAGCCAGGCGTGCAGGCCTTCCTCAAGGATTTCATCAATGGCGGTAAAGCGCAGGCGCGCATCCATCTCGGCGGCCAGGCGCTGGGCCGGGCGGCCGTTGATGCCGGGCAGGCTGGCCAGGATCTGGTCAATCTCTTCGCTGCAGGCACGCAGTGAGCGCGGCACATCGGCGCGCAGCAGCAGCAACTCAGCGACTTGCCGGGCGCCGGGTGCATCGCGATAAATCTCAGTGTAGGCCTCGAACGACGACAAGGCCCGCAGCAAGGCACTCCATTGATAGTAGGCATGCGCAGTGCCATCGGTGACGGCTTCGGCCTGGTCACCGGCCATTTCATAGCGTGCGTCCAGCAAGCGCAGCGTGTTGTCGGCGCGTTCGATAAACGTGCCGAGGCGAATAAAGCGGAAAGCATCGTTGCGCATGATGGTGCCGTAGGTAGCGCCCCGGAACAGATGGGAACGCTCCTTGACCCACTCACAGAACCGACTCATGCCATAACGGCTCAGGCCCTGCTGGGCGATATCACGAATATCCAACCAGGTAGCGTTGATGTTTTCCCACATGTCGGCGGTAATTCGCCCACGCACCGCATGGGCGCTGGCCCGCGCGGCGCCGAGACAACTGTAGATACTGGCCGGGTTGGCCGCATCCAGAGCAAAGAAGTGCAGCAGGCGTTCAGCGTGCAATTCACCGTGACGTGCGTGGTAATCCTCCAGGGTGCCGGTGATCAACAGCGGCATGGCCAGTTCATGCAGGCCATCACCGCGCCCATCCTGGGGCATCAGCGACAGCGAATAGCTGACGTCGAGCATGCGCGCGAGGTTCTCCGCGCGTTCAAGGTAGCGCGACATCCAGTACAAATCCGAGGCAGTTCTACTCAACATGGCATCAGTCCTCGACCACCCACGTGTCTTTGGTGCCGCCACCCTGGGACGAGTTGACCACCAGCGAGCCTTCGCGCAATGCAACGCGGGTCAAGCCGCCGGGGACCACACGGGTTTCCTTGCCGGACAACACGAACGGGCGCAGGTCGATATGGCGGGGCGCAATGCCATTTTCGACAAACGTCGGGCAGGTGGATAAACACAGGGTCGGCTGGGCGATATAGGCGTGGGGCTTGGCCTTGATACGGGCACGGAAGGCTTCGATTTCCGCTGCGGTGGACGCCGGGCCCACCAGCATGCCGTAGCCGCCGGAGCCTTGGGTTTCCTTCACGACCAGGTCGGGCAGGTTGGCCAATACGTGGGAAAGTTCGTCGGGCTTACGGCACTGGAAGGTCGGAACATTCTTCAGGATCGGTTCTTCATCCAGGTAAAAACGGATCATCTCGGTGACGAAGGGGTACACCGACTTGTCATCCGCCACCCCGGTGCCGATGGCATTGGCCAGCACCACATTGCCGGAGCGGTAGGCCGCGAGCAGGCCGGGCACGCCGAGCATGGAGTCCGGGTTGAAGGCCAAGGGGTCGAGAAAGGCGTCATCAAGGCGACGGTAGATCACGTCCACGGCCTTGGGGCCATCGGTGGTACGCATGAAGACGCGGTCATCGCGCACGAACAGGTCGGCGCCTTCCACCAGTTCCACGCCCATTTCACGGGCCAGAAAGGCATGTTCAAAGAACGCGCTGTTGAAGCGACCCGGGGTCAATACCACCACGCTGGGGTTGTCCAGGGGGCTGGAGCTTTTCAGGGTATCCAGCAACAGGTTGGGGTAGTGATCGATGGGCGCGATGCGTTGGGCGGCGAACAGTTCAGGGAACAGGCGCATCATCATCTTGCGGTCTTCGAGCATGTAGCTGACGCCGCTCGGTGTACGCAGGTTGTCTTCCAGCACGTAGTACGTGCCGTCGCCATCGCGTACGAGGTCAACCCCGGAGATGTGGGAATACAGGTCGCGGTGCAGGTCCAGGCCTTGCATGGCCAGTTGGTATTGCTCGTTGGCCAGGACCTGTTCGGCGGGGATGATCCCGGCCTTGATGATGCGTTGTTCGTGATACAGGTCGGCGAGAAACATATTGAGCGCCTTGACCCGCTGGATGCAGCCGCGCTCGACAATCCGCCATTCGCTGGCGGGGATGCTGCGTGGGATGGTGTCAAAGGGGATCAGGCGCTCGGTGCCCTGCTCGTCCCCGTAGAGCGTGAAGGTGATCCCGGCGCGGTGGAACAGCAAATCGGCTTCGCGCCGGCGTTGCGCCAGCAGTTCAGCAGGCGTGTCGGCCAACCAGCGGGCGAACTCGCGGTAATGAGGCCGGACCTGCCCTGCCCCATCGTACATCTCATCGTAATAAGTGCGGATCATGCCGAACTCCTTGTCACCCGGACGCGAGAACCATCGCAAGGCCCGTGCCAGCGGCATAAACACTTAAAAATCAGTGAGTTAAATAAACATAAAAATCTGACCGCACCGTCCTGGTGCGCAGAATGCCCGGTGCACAGCCCCACGCTTCATCGCAATGCGGGCTTTGACTATCAACAGCATAGCCAGAGTTGATTTCACTGCCCGGCCAAGCCTGCGGATAATCACAACCATCTGCTGAACAGGATGCGTCCTACAGGTTCAGCCCACCGCTCTTCCCTTTAGGCCACCCTCTCTGGGTGGCTTTTTTTTGGTGCAGAAAAGTGGGCTACAAGTTCCGAGTAGTTTTCCTACAGCACAAACAAAATCGGCCGACCCAAAGGTCAGCCGATACGCTGTGGTTCTCATACTGCTAACTGCTACATGGGTAACCCACGCACCTCCTGCTTCACGCCCCATCCCTCGATGATCCCACCCAGCGGCTCGACCACCGCCTCAAAGTCTTGCTCGAAGTCTCCTATGCCGTCGTAGGTAGCGAACATGATTTTGCTCAGTTCCAGGTACCAGGCGCCATCGTCGCGCGCACTGACCTGGGCATTCAGGGATTCCCCGCGAAACTCACCCGCAGCCCTGCGCGCCCGTTCCTCATCCGGGAAAATGGCGTAGAACTCGATGGGGTGAAAACGCGAAAAGTCGAAGCCGCCCTCTTTCATGCGGCGCAGAACGTTGGTGCTGATGTCTTCTTGATAGGCTGTGCTCATGAAAAGTGCTCCTCAAATTGATGGATAGACTTTCCGTGCTTCCCGAAGCCCACGCCGTACTGGCGTGGGGACTACGGCAATAACATCACCGCTGGAAAACAAGCATGTAGCTGACAAGACCAGACCTTAGCGATTCATTCGCTGATCTCATTTGCAGAGTAGCGCGAAGCTATCACCTCCACCAGAGGCCCTTTAAGGGTGGACAGGGAATATTCAGGCGGCAGGAGAGATGTCGAGGATCTGGATACTGTTCTGGTCTTTGAGGATCTTGACCGTAGGCTCGGGCTTGCGGCCCTCCAGGTCGTTGAGGTCCAGTTCGGCGGCGACGGGCACCAGTTTGTTGCGAATCATGTGTGCCGCATCTTCGAGGCTGGGCTTCTGGTCACAGGTGAACTGTTCAACGGACTGCACGCCGTGATCATCAACAAAGGTAATCTGCCACTTTTGCATCGGTGCCTCCTCGATAAAACCCGTGTGTGGGCTTACCTCTATCTGGACCTTGGGGGCTTGGCAAACGTTCCACCCAAGGTCGGAGACACCCGATCAACTGCGCTTATTTTTCGGCGTGTTCTTTCAAGGCTTTCAAGGTGTTGAACGGCGCGTCCACCACAAACTTGTTGGCCAACCACGAAGGCACGCTGCCACCTGGTTCGGTGTGCACCTGGTAAGTGACTTCGGTCTGGTTGTCGCCCTTTGGCACCAGTTTCCAGAAACCTTCTACTTGAGCAACCCGTACGAAGCCTTTTTCTTCTGGCTGATAGGTCGGGACCTCCAGCAAAGTTCGGGTCACGCTGCCGTCAGCGCCCTTCGAGGTGGTGATTTTGAGAATCGAGTCACGATTAGTGACGGGGAACGGGGCATTGAACTGGGTGTAGGTGTAGCTGACGTCACCCTCGTGTTTAAGCAGTTTTTGCAATTTGCATTCGTGAATCCATTTGCAGGCACCCACTACGTCTTCCTGCAGCGCAACAATCTTGGCAACCGGCGCCTTAATCGTGGTCACACCGCGATACGCCTTGTACTTGGAGCCGGCCACTTCGCTCAGGGACACCTTGATACCGTCTTCATCCTTGGCGACTTGCCAATCCTCAGCCTGGGCAGTGGCAGCAAACAACACCGTAAAACCGCACAGCACAGCCATTCGTTTCAGCGAACCCATTGTTGTATTCCTTATTGTCGAAGTTCCGAAAAAAGTTCCGATAGTAAAGCCCATCAAGCCGCCGTCATCTGCTCCCACCAGCCGATCAAGCGAATCGCATCGGCCTGGTCGGTGCCGCAGACCTCGATATCCGCCTTGAAATCGCTGCACACCGCCGGTCGCTCCGGTTGCCCGAACAGCAGGCATAGCTGTTCGACCGACAGGTGCAGGCAGCGTTCGCCGGCCGGCTTGCCTTGTGGCATGCCCGGTAATGGCGAACTGATAGAGGGGGCGATGCAGCAAGCGCCACAGCCTTCACGGCAATTCATGACCAGCAGGTCCTCGACGACTCAATGTGGATGGCAGGGCTAGAGTACGCCCTAAAACAGCCGTTTTAAAATGGTCTAACAGGGGTTTTTCGCAGAAAACAAACGTGACTGACCAGTCTGCGACAGATGGTCGGAGGGACACGTCACGTCTGTGGGAAAAGTTTACTGCTTGAATTCGAAATCCAGCGCTGCACCTTCCACATCGCGCCGCTCTTCGTTGCGCAATTGCAGCCTCATCTCATTGCTGAGCAGGCGGCCGTTGATCTGGAATGCACTGTTGTCGGTGGGCTTCTCGCCGAACATCGGCGGCAGCAGGGGCACGCTCTTGGGCTTGGGCATGGTGCCGATGGGCTGCAAGTGCCTGACCATGTCCGAAGGCAGTGACAGGTCCAACTGTGCAGGGGGCAATTGCGTCTGGGCCACTTCACGGGAGGCCTTGGATTTGCTCGCAGCACGTTTTTTGGCAGTGGCCGCGTTCTTCTTCACAGCGGGCGCTTTTTTGGCCGGCGCCGGTTTTTTCGCAGGGGTCTTCTGTTCAGAGCTGGCAGCAGGCTTGGTTTCGCTCACAGGGGCCGCCGCCAACGCTGTGCTGACGTTGCACAGGCTTAACAGGCCAATTACCAGAACAGCGCGAAAAATCTGAGTCATATTGCCTACAGCATTAACGGCAGAGGGCCATATGCTCGCTTGTTGTGCACGGCATGACAAGCGTGGTGATCAGCCCACTGCCGGAGTTGTCCCTTTTTTGCGCCTCAGAGGCCGGCTGCAGTTTCCTGGCATAGCTGGCTGGCCAGCATCCCCAGGGTCATCAGCGCCCGCTCTGCCTCGCGGTTCCACGGCGTACCGCAGTTAAGGCGAATGCAGTGGTTGAACTGTTCTGTGTTGCTGAAAATCAACCCTGGCGCAATGCTGATGCCCTGTTGCAGGGCACGCACGTGCAGTTCCTGGGTATTGACCCGTCCGGGCAAACTGACCCACAGGATAAAACCGCCGGTCGGGCGAGTCATCTGCGTGCCTTCGGGGAAATACTGCTGCACCGCCAGCTGGAACGCGCTGAGGTTCTTGCGGTATTCCTGACGGATGTAGCGCAGGTGCCGGTCGTAGCCGCCATTCTCAAGGTAAGCGGCAACGCCCATCTGCGTGACACTGCACGCGGAGTGGGTGCTGAACATCTGCAGGCGCTGGATTTCCTGCTGGTACTTGCCGGCGATCATCCAGCCGATGCGCACGCCGGGAGACAATGTCTTGGAAAAACTCGAGCAATAGATCACCCGGTCCAGGCGGTCATAGGCTTTCAGGGCCTTGGTGCGGCCGAGCTCGAACATCAGTTCGCCGTAGATATCATCCTCGACAATCTGGATATCGAAATCCGAGGCCAGGCGCAGTAACTGTTTTTGCCGTTCTTCGGGCATGGTGCCGCCGAGCGGGTTGCTCAGGCGCGTGGTCAATACCAGCGCCTTGATCGACCATTGGTTCGCCGCCAGTTGCAGGGCTTCCAGGCTCATGCCGGTGGACGGGTCGCTGGGAATCTCGATGACTTTGAGGCCCAGCAGATCAGCCAGCTGCAGCAGACCGTAATACGTCGGCGACTCAGCGGCAATCAGGTCGCCCGGGCGCGTCAACACCCGCAGTGACATCTGTAAGGCATCGACGCAACCGTGGGTGATCACCACTTCGGAAGGATCCACCACCACACCCGCATCGCGCATGCGGATCGCCACCTGACGGCGCAGCGGTTCGAAACCGGGGCTGAACATATAGCTGAAGGCCCGAGGGCTCTGAAAGCGCGTGACCTTGGCCAACTGCTGGTGCAATGCCCGTACCGGCAGGTAATCCACGCTCGGCACCGCGGCGCCCAACGGGAACACCCCTTCGCGGCGGGATTCGCCCAACACTTGCTGAATGATGCTGCTGCGGGTGACCAACCCCGGCCGCTCGACCCGCGCGATGTCCGGCGTGGGGGCCGTGAGCGCGGGTGTCTGATGCACGTAATAACCGGACTGCGGACGTGCCCGGATCAGCCCCTGGTCTTCCAGGTTGGCGTAGGCCTGCAACACCGTGGCGTGGCTCACGTTGAGCTGGGAGCTCATCTTGCGCACCGAAGGCACGCGCTCCCCCGGTTGATAGACACCGCGCCGGATATCCTCAGCCAGTTGCTGGGCGATACGTTGGTAAAGCAACAGATTGGTCATGACGCAGCACTCGATTTCACGGGTATTTTATTTTTGTGTGAAACATACCGGCACAGTTTAGAAGTGTACGGGGACAGTTGCCACAATAGTCGAGCGCGGGCGGGAGTGACAGTAAAAACTGTAGGGCGGGTGACTGGGATTTCAGGCGCACATAAAAAATGTGGGAGGGGGTTTTGCCCCCTCCCACATTTTTGATCTGCGCCAGGCTTCTAGCGGGCGGCGCCCAACTGGCCTTTGGCGTCGGAAAACACAATTTCCACCCGACGGTTCTGCGCCCTGCCCCGCTCGGAGGCATTCGCTTCGACCGGGTACTGGTCGCCATAACCCTCGACCTGGATGCGTTTTTCGTCGATTCCCAGGTCTACCAGTACATCGGCCACCGACTGCGCGCGGTCGCGGGACAGTTTGAGGTTTTCCCGCTCACCGCCGGTGTTGTCGGCATACCCCTCGATGCGCACCACACGCTTGGGGTTCAGTTGCAGGAACTGTACGATTTTCAGCACAGTGCGGTTGGCCGAGTTTTTCAGCTCCGCCTCACCGGTGTCGAACAGCACGTCACCCAGGGTCATCACCAGGCCGCGATCGGTCTGGGTGGTGGCCAGGCTGGCGATCTGTTCTTCAAGCCACTTACCTTGCTGCTGCACGCTGATCAGCTTGCTTTCACGCAGCGCCAGTTGCAGGCGCTGGCGTTCCAGCTCGAGCTTGGCGCCGCGCTCTTCGTTGAGCGCCTGTTCGGTGTGCTCGCGGGCAATGGCGCTGTAGCGCTGGCTCAGGTAGGCGTAATGCACCACGTCGGCGCCGCTGCCCCAGTAGCTGGACAAGCGATCGGCGCGGGCCAGAGACTCGCCGGCACGGATCACATCCTTGGGCGCGATGCGTAACACATTGGCGTCTTCCTTGACCTTCTGGAAGTCACTGCCCGCCTGCTGCAAGGCCTGCTCGCCATTGGGGTGGCTGGCGCAACCGCCCAGCACCGCACTGCCCAACAACACGGCACAACCCAAACCACGGATCATCGGGTTCATTGGGCCTCCCCCAGTTGCAATTGCTTGCGCAGACGGGTGATGCGGGTGTTAAGCACGTTCAGTTGTTCCTGGCTCTTGCGGGTCAGCACTTGGGCTTCGGCCAGGCGCGCGTCCAGCTCGGCCTGTTCGGCCTGCATGCGTGCGTCCTTGTAGGATTGATCGGCCATGTCGGCCTTGGCCTGGGCGAATTTGTCTTCGGCCAGTTTCAGTTCGGGTGATTCATCGGCACTGGCACCCACGGCGCCGGCTTGTTCCAAGGCTTGCTGGGTGAGGCGTATTTGTTCATTCGGCGCAGGATCGGCTGCACATCCCGCCAGAGCGACAACGGCGAGGGCCGCGAAAAGAGGTCGAAGAGTCACTGAAAATCCCTACTTTGTTGGGGTGCCGACGGGTTGCTGCAATTGTGCTTTCCAGCGCTCCAGATTGCGCTGCAGCGCGGTTTCCGCCACACCGGACGCGGGCAATTCTGTCATCTTTTTAGCGAGCTGTCCGCGTAACCACGGATCATTGCAGGCCGAGTTGTGGGAAATCGCCAGGTACAGGCCCGGCTGATCGATGGGCACGTCGCGGGCGATCAGGTCATTGCTCATGCCCAGGCTCTGCGCCATGGCCATGCCGGAATAACGACTCGCCAGCACATAGTCCACTTCCCCCAGCAGCAGCTTCTGGAACGCCGGCGTCAGTGAAGGCAGGCGCTGCAGGCTCAGTTGCTGGCCGGCGAAGGTCTCGAAGTCGGCGCTCAAGCGTGCACGCTCCGACACTGCACCTTTGTGCCCGTGCAGGTCGGCCGCCGTGGTGTAGGCCAGCGCCGAATCCTTGCGCGTCCAGACCAGGTAGTCGAGCTGCACCAGCGCCGGGTGAATGTAGTCGAGGGTTTCCAGTTCGCCCAGGTTCAGCGGCGCATCGGCCAGGATATCCATGCGCCCGCTGCGCACTTCATCCAGGGCCAGGGAGCGTTTGCCGCCGTAGAGCAGGTCGATTTTCAACCCGAGGTCCTTGGCCACTTGTTGCAACACATCAGCGGTGGCGCCGATCAGGTGCGTGGGGTCTTGCGGGTCGCGCCAGAGCAAAGGCGGTGCGTCCGGGCTGCCGGTGATCACCAGGCGATCGCATTTGCCAGCGGCCAGCGTCAGGCTCGGCAGCAGTGTGAGGCCCAGCAGTACGGCCCAGGGGCGCAGTTCCATGGCGAGTGTCTCCAGCAAGTCAAAAAAAAGCCCGGTCACAAGGACCGGGCTCTTTATAAGTGAAGCGACTGGATTAGACCAGCTTCTCCAACTCGGGTACGGCTTCGAACAAGTCCGCCACCAGGCCATAATCAGCCACCTGGAAGATCGGTGCTTCTTCGTCCTTGTTGATCGCAACGATCACTTTGGAGTCTTTCATACCGGCCAAGTGCTGGATCGCGCCGGAGATACCGACGGCGATGTACAGCTGTGGCGCGACGATCTTGCCGGTCTGGCCGACCTGCATGTCGTTCGGTACAAAACCTGCGTCGACGGCCGCGCGGGAAGCACCGACCGCAGCGCCCAGCTTGTCAGCCAGGGCATACAGGTGCTTGAAGTTGTCACCGTTCTGCATGCCACGGCCGCCGGAAACGACGATCTTGGCAGCGGTCAGCTCAGGACGATCCGACTTGGCCAGCTCTTCGCCAACAAAGCTGGATGTACCCGCGTCGTGGGCAGCCGCAACAGCTTCAACGGCAGCCGAACCGCCTTCAGCGGCCACCGGGTCGAAACCGGTGGCACGGACGGTGATGACTTTGACCGAAGCGTTCGATTGAACGGTAGCGATGGCGTTACCGGCGTAGATCGGGCGCTTGAAGGTGTCGGCGCTTTCGACCGAGATGATCTCGGAGATCTGGTCAACGTCCAGCTGCGCGGCAACGCGTGGCAGGATGTTTTTGCCGTTGGAGGTGGCGGCAGCCAGAATGTGGCTGTAGCCGGCGCCCAGCTCTGCAACCAGCGGGGCGACGTTTTCCGGCAGTTGATGAGCATAGGCCGCGTTGTCGGCGACCAGTACTTTGCTCACGCCAGCGATTTTTGCAGCGGCTTCAGCCACGGCGCCAACGTTTTGGCCGGCGACCAGGACGTGGATATCACCACCGATTTTGGCGGCGGCGGCGACAGTGTTCAGGGTGGCCGGGGCCACAACCTTGTTGTCGTGTTCTGCGATTACCAAGATAGTCATGGTTAGATTACCTTCGCTTCGTTTTTCAGTTTCTCGACCAGTTCAGCCACCGACTTGACCTTGATGCCCGCGCTGCGTGCAGCCGGTGCTTCAACCTTGACGGTCTTGTTGGTGGAGGCGGTGGAAACGCCCAAAGCATCCGGAGTCAGCACTTCAAGAGGCTTCTTCTTGGCTTTCATGATGTTTGGCAGGGACGCATAACGCGGCTCGTTCAAACGCAGGTCGGTGGTGACGATGGCTGGCAGTTTCAGCGAAACCGTCTGCGCGCCGCCGTCGATTTCACGGGTCACCGCTACGCTGTCGCCGTTCACTTCGACTTTCGAAGCAAAGGTGCCCTGGCCGTAACCGGTCAGTGCAGCCAGCATCTGGCCCGTCTGGTTGTTGTCGCTGTCGATGGCTTGTTTGCCGAGGATCACCAGTTGAGGCTGTTCCTTGTCGACAACCGCTTTGAGCAGCTTGGCCACGGCCAGGGAGGTCAGCTCTTCAGCGGACTCGACCAGGATAGCGCGGTCGGCGCCCAGCGCCAGGGCGGTACGCAGCTGCTCTTGAGCAGTGGTCGGGCCGATGGAAACCACGACGATTTCAGTCGCCACGCCTTTCTCTTTCAGGCGTACGGCTTCTTCCACGGCGATTTCGCAGAAAGGGTTCATCGACATCTTGACGTTAGCGAGGTCGACGCCGGAATTGTCCGCCTTGACGCGAACTTTCACGTTGTAATCGACAACGCGTTTGACAGCTACAAGAACCTTCATGGATTCCTCGTTACTCTCCGGTGAAAAGAAAGTCGCCTAGGCGAACCTGGCGGTTGATGCTCATCGGCACACAAGGGCACCTCCAAAAACGTCGGCGGATGACCTTGCTCACGGGAAATGATGACCGTTCGTCAGTGGTGACTGAGAGGTCATTCTTTATCGCAGCGTGTAAACTGCGCGCCATCGTTTGGGCGCGCGTCACCTGTCGTGCTTTTGGACGTGCTCTTGAAACCTGCTGTCTGCCTACGGTAAGCGCAAAACCGACCGTATATTGACCGGAACGCCTATTCTGGTCAATACGGCAAAATAGCCAGTCATAAGCCGCGCCTCTTTGATTTACCTAGCCTGCGGGCAATTCAAACAAACGTTTGTATTGGACGCTGGCAGTGGTGTAGATATAATGCGCCACCTAGAGAGAAAGGTGGGTCATCCCCTGCCATTTGGCGCAGTGATGACGGACACGACACCGAACCTCCACCCATTAGAAAAAAAGCCTGTTGAGCCTTGAGTAGGAGATAGCCTGTGGAACGCGAATACATGGAATTCGACGTGGTCATCGTCGGCGCTGGCCCGGCGGGCCTGTCTGCCGCCTGCCGACTGAAGCAGAAGGCCGCCGAAGCCGGTAAGGAAATCAGCGTCTGCGTGGTCGAGAAAGGCTCCGAAGTCGGCGCACACATCCTGTCCGGTGCTGTGTTCGAACCACGTGCCCTGAACGAACTGTTCCCGGACTGGAAAGCACTCGGCGCCCCACTCAACACCCCCGTGGTGCGCGATGACATCTATGTACTGCGCAGCCCCGAAGCCTCCACCAAGGTTCCCGACTTCTTTGTGCCCAAGACCATGCACAACGAAGGCAACTACATTATCTCCCTGGGCAACCTGTGCCGCTGGCTCGCCCAGCAGGCCGAGAACCTCGGCGTGGAAGTCTACCCAGGCTTCGCCGCCCAGGAAGCGCTGTTCGATGAAAACGGCGTGGTCCGTGGGATCATCACCGGTGACCTCGGCGTTGACCGTGAAGGCAACCCCAAAGAAGGCGTCTACACCCCAGGCATGGAACTGCGTGGCAAGTACACGCTGTTCGCCGAAGGTTGCCGTGGCCACATCGGCAAGCAACTGATCCAGCGCTTCAACCTGGACAGCGACGCCGACGCCCAGCATTACGGCATCGGCTTGAAGGAAATCTGGGAAATCGACCCGGCCAAGCACCAGCCAGGCCTGGTGGTGCACACCGCCGGTTGGCCGCTGGACATCATGAGCGCCGAAAACACCGGCGGCTCGTTCCTGTATCACCTGGAAAACAACCAGGTGGTCGTCGGCCTGATCGTCGACCTGTCCTACAGCAACACCTTCCTCTCGCCTTTCGATGAGTTCCAGCGCCTCAAGCACCACCCGGTGTTGGCCCAGTACCTCGAAGGCGGCAAGCGCATCAGCTACGGCGCCCGTGCCATCTGCAAAGGCGGCCTGAACTCGCTGCCGAAGATGGTCTTCAAGGGCGGCGCGCTGATCGGTTGCGATCTGGGCACGCTGAACTTCGCCAAGATCAAAGGCAGCCACACCGCGATGAAGTCCGGCATGCTCGCCGCCGACGCCGTGGCCGACCGCCTGTTTGCCGAGTCCGAAGGCGGTGATGAACTGACCGCTTACGTCGACAGCTTCAAGTCCAGCTGGCTCTACGAAGAACTGTTCGCCAGCCGCAACTTCGGCCCGGCGATGCACAAGTTCGGCCCGATCATCGGCGCCGGCTTCAACTGGTTCGACCAGAACATCCTGGGCGGCAAGATGCCGTTCACCCTGCACGACACCAAGCCGGACTACGCCTGCCTCAAGCTGGCCAAAGACAGCAAGAAGATCGACTACCCCAAACCCGACGGCAAGCTGAGCTTCGACAAGCTGAGCTCGGTGTTCATCTCCGGTACCAACCACGAAGAAGAGCAACCGTGCCACTTGAAGCTCAAAGACGCGAGCATCCCGATCGGCACCAACCTGCCGCTCTACGATGAACCGGCGCAGCGCTACTGCCCGGCCGGCGTGTATGAAGTGATCACGAAAGAAGATGGCGAGAAGCGCTTCCAGATCAACGCCCAGAACTGCGTGCACTGCAAGACCTGTGACATCAAGGACCCTTCGCAGAACATCACCTGGGTCACGCCGGAAGGTGCGGGTGGGCCGACTTACCCGAATATGTAAGCTGGCTTGCACATTAAGGCTCCCAAATCGGGAGCCTTTTTTGTGAGTGCAAATCCGGTCAAATGTGGGAGGGGGCTTGCTCCCGGTAGCGGTGGGTCAGCTACAGATTTGCTGACGGGTACACCGCCATCGGGAGCAAGCCCCCTCCCACATTTGGATATGTGCTTTGCCTGGAATGACTATGCAGCCCGCTCTTCGCCAGGGTTGCGCTCGAAGTAGCGCTTGTACTCTCGACTGAATTGCGACGTGCTCTGATACCCCACGTTATGCGCCGCCTGCGCCACCCCCATGCCTTCCACCAACAGCAATTGCTGGGCTTTGAGCAACCGCAGACGCTTCAGATATTGCACCGGTGACAACAGCGTGCAGCGCTTGAAGTGCTCATGAAAAGTCGACGCACTCATGTGCGCATACCCCGCCAGCGTCTCGATATTCAGCGGCTCGGCATAATGGGCATGCAGGTGATTCAACGCCGTCGCAATCCGCGAAAACTGCCCCTGCTGTTCCACCAACGCCCGCAACACATCCGCCTGTGGCCCACGCAATGCAGTGAAGAGTAATTCTCGTACCCGTGCCGGGCCCATGATCCGGCTTTCCAGCGGATCGTGCAGGCACTGCAACAACCGCTCGACACACCCGCGCATCGCATCATCGAGCACCACCGAGCTCATCGACTCCAGCGTCTGCGCCGTCGGCGGCGGCCCGGCCTGAATGCCCATGGCCATCACCAACTCGCCCAGCACCACGCGATCAATGCCCACCGTCACGCCCAGCAGCGGCGCATCCGGCGCCATGGCAAACGTCTCGCACTCGAAGGGCACCGGCATCGCCTGGATCAGGTAGTGCCCGGCGCCATACTCCAGCGTACGCGGGCCCAGGTAGGCGACTTTGCTGCCTTGGGCGACAAACATCAGGCTCGGCTCATAGATCTGCGGCCCGCGTGCCACGTCGCAACTGGCACGCAATACCTGCACACCGGGCAAGTGTGTCGGCGAGAAACCGTCACGGGGCGTCAGCCCCTCAATCAGGGCAACCAGCGGGGCGTTGGCATCAAGATGGCGGGTCAACAACATGGCAAAAAAC
Source organism: Pseudomonas sp. A39 (assembly GCF_058145955.1). Taxonomy (NCBI): domain Bacteria; kingdom Pseudomonadati; phylum Pseudomonadota; class Gammaproteobacteria; order Pseudomonadales; family Pseudomonadaceae; genus Pseudomonas; species Pseudomonas sp. A39. Next base: position 52,377 of record NZ_JBYVMD010000029.1, on the reverse strand, counting down.
TTCGCTGAAAAGGGATGAGAGCATCATCGCAGGTCCGGCGACACAAAAACCCAAACACAGGGCACTCCCGGACGAATAGGCATGAGACTCGGAGCAATCACCATGGCCGCATCCGGGACCGGCGCGGAAAATGGCCCGCCTCACTTTCCAACGCTTTTGCGAGGTTCCACCATGTACACCGCCATCGGTTATGCCGCTCAGTCGGCCACCACTCCCCTCGCCCCCATGTCCTTCCAGCGCCGCAGCCCGCGCGTGGATGACGTGGCCATCGAGATCCTGTACTGCGGCGTGTGCCACTCCGACATCCACCAGGCGCGCAACGAATGGGGCATCGCCGTGTACCCACTGATGCCGGGCCACGAGATCGTCGGCAAGGTCACCGCCGTCGGCGCCAACGTCACCGCGCATAAAGTCGGCGACCTGGTGGGCGTGGGCTGCATGGTTGATTCGTGCCGTCACTGCGACGCGTGCAAAGCGGACCTGGAGCAATATTGCCTCGAAGGCCCGACCATGACCTACGCCACCCCGGACCGCGTAGACGGCAGCAACACCATGGGCGGTTATTCCGACAGCATCGTGGTCAGCGAACACTTCGTGGTGAAGATCCCAGCCAAGCTCGACCTGGCCAGCGCCGCGCCGATCCTGTGCGCCGGTGTCACCATGTACTCGCCGATCAAGCACTACGGCATCAAGGCCGGCGACAAGGTCGGCGTATTGGGCATGGGCGGCCTGGGCCATATGGGCATCAAGCTGGCCAAGGCGATTGGCGCAGAAGTGACCTTGTTCACCCGCTCCGCAAGCAAGGCTGAAGAAGGCCGTCGCCAGGGTGCCGATCACGTGATCGTGTCCACCGACGCCGAGCAGATGAAAGCGGCCGCCGGGCACTTTGACTTCCTGCTGGACACCATCCCGGTGCAGCACGACCTGAACCCCTACCTCGACGTGCTGCGCTTTGACGGCGTGCACATCCTGGTCGGCCTGATCGAACCGGTCGACCCACCGGTCAACGCCGCCAAGCTGATCATGGGCCGCAAAGTCCTGGCCGGTTCCTTGATCGGTGGCATTGCCGAAACCCAGGAAGTCTTGGATTTCTGCGCCGAGCACGGCATCAGTTGCGACATCGAAATGCTCGACATCCGCAACATCAACGAAGCCTACAGCCGCATGATCGCCGGCGATGTGAAGTACCGCTTTGTCATCGACATGGCGACCTTGAAGGTCTGATCAGCCTTTAGCGCCCAACTCCGCTGACAGCCGCGCTGCCACCTGTTTGATCACAGGGATCAGCTCGGCCATCTTCTCCAGCGGCATGTAGGGCACGGTACTGGCGATGCTGATGCCGGCGACGATTCGCCGGCTGGCATCGCGCACCGGTGCCGCCACGCAGCGAATCGACGGTTCGTTGTCTTCCAGATCGAACGCATAACCGCCCACCACGTATTCACGCATGCGCTGCTCGAACTGTGCCCAGGATTGCTCCGGGTGTTGCGGCCATTGCAGGTTTTTCCCACCCGCCGGCAGGCTGGTCTCATACAAACGCTGCCACTCCTCGACAGCGTCATCCAGCAGCATCGCCTTGCCCACGCCCGTACGCGCCAACGGCATGCGATGGCCCACCCGTGAGCGCATTTCCGGGCCGTTGCGACCGGGGTTCTTGTGCAGGTACAGCACGTCGTCGTATTCGCGGATGGCCAGGTGGATGGTGTCGCCGGTCAGTGCCGACAGCTCATCCAGGTACGGGATGGCCAAGGTCACCAATGGCAGCTCCTCGCGCGCCTGAAAACCCAGCTCGATCAACTTTGGCCCCAGCAGGTAACCGACTTGCGGCACCACGCGCAGGTAACGTTCCTCCACCAGGCAACTGGCCAGTCGGTGCGTGGTGCTGCGGGTCGTGCCGATACGCCGGGCGATCTCTTTTAGATCCCGCGCACCGGCCGCCACCGCCTGCACCACGCCCAGGCCTCGCAGCAGGGTCTGGGTGCCGGTGGGGGCGGCTTCTTTGACGGGGGTGTGGGCGTTTTCCTGCATATCGGGCCTATTAGTGTGAAAGCGGGGGCATTATGGCAAATACCGACCCTCAATACAGTGGCGATCCAAATGTGGGAGGGGGCTTGCCCCCGATGGCGGCACATCAGAAAAACATGTATCCACTGACCCACCGCTATCGGGGGCAAGCCCCCTCCCACATTTGAATCTTCATAGGGCTCGGGATCAGCGTTGCTTCATACGGTCGATGATCACCGCCAGCAACAAGATCGAACCCCTGATCACATACTGGTAAAAGGTATCGATGTTCTTCAGGTTCATCGCGTTCTCAATGATCGCCAGGATCAACACCCCGGCAATCACATGGCGGATCATGCCGATGCCGCCGCTCAGCGATACCCCGCCCAGCACGCAGGCGGAGATCACTGTCAGCTCAAAGCCCTGGCCGATCATCGGCTGGCCGGAGGTCATGCGCGACGCGAGGATGACTCCAGCCAAAGCGCCAACCAAACCGTGTACGGCGAAGATGATGATCTTGGTGCGATCGACGTTCACCCCGGCCAGCAGTGCAGCTTCCTGGTTGCCGCCAATCGCCATGGTGTTGCGCCCATAGGTGGTGTAATTCAGCAGCCAGCCGAAGAACACAAAGCACAGCACGGTGATGATGATCGGCACGGGCACACCCAGCAGCTGGCCGTTGCCGAACACGAAGAAACCTTCGTCCATCACGCCGACGGCCTTGCCGTTGGAGAATATATAGGCCAGGCCGCGCACGATCTGCATGGTCGCCAACGTGGCGATCAACGCATTGATGCGCAGCTTGGCGATGACGATGCCATTGATCAGCCCCACCACCAGCCCCATGGCCAGTGCCGCCGACACGCCGAGAGCCACGCTGTCGGTGTCGCGAATCACAATGCCCGCCACCACGCCGGCGCAGGCAATCACCGAGCCCACCGACAGATCGAAGTGCCCCGATGCCAGGCAGAACAGCATGGTGCAAGCGGCAATGCCCACCGTTGAAATCGCCAGGCCCAAGCCACGCATGTTCAGCGGTGAAAGGAAGTTGTCGATAAACAACGCACTGAGCAAAAAGATACCCAGCGCGGCGAGCAGCATCACCCAATCATCGAGAAACTTGCGCTGATTGAACCCCGGCCAGAAGCCCTTTGCAGTTTTTACCTCAGACATCATTCACCTCGAATTCTTCAAGCCCGCGAACGCGGGAGAGCCAGTTGCAACAGCCGAGCCTCATCCGCTTGATCGCGGGTCAATTCACCCGTGAGGGCACCTTCGCTCATCACCACGATACGGTCGGAGATGCCCATCACTTCCATCAGGTCGCTGGACACTACGATCACCGCAATACCACTGGCCGCCAGGTTATGGATGATCTGGTAGATCTCCGATTTGGCGCCGATATCGATGCCACGGGTCGGCTCGTCCAACAGCAGCACTTTCATCGGCATCGACAGCCAGCGGCCAAGAATGGCCTTCTGCTGGTTGCCGCCGGACAGGTACATGATTTTCTGTTCGGCATTCGGCGTTTTGACTTTCATCGCCTGGATTTGCTGGTCAGCGTTGCGCTTTTCCCAGCCGTCACGCAGCAGCCAGCCGAACGTGGAATGGGCACCGCGTGCACTGATATTGATGTTCTCGGCCACGCTGGACAGCGGAATGATGCCCTCCTTCTTGCGGTCTTCCGGGCACAGCAGCACGCCGGCGGCAATGGCATCGCGAGGTGAATGCAGCGGCAGTTTTTGCCCACAAAGCTCAAGGCTTCCTGCGGTGCTGCGGGTCAAACCACTCAGCAGCCGAAACAGCTCCGTGCGCCCCGCCCCGACCAAGCCGAACAGGCCAAGAATCTCGCCTTTGTGCACCTGCAGACTGACCGGCTCACGCAGCCCTGGGCCAAGCAAACCGTCGACCTTGAGCGCCACTTCGCCCCGCTCACGCGGCCGGTAGTCGTAGATGTCCTGGATATCGCGACCGACCATGCACGTCACCAACTGGTCATGGGTCAGCGCGCTCATGTCGTCGAACGTGCGCACGTAGCGGCCGTCCTTGAACACCGTGACGGCATTGCAGATGCGGAACACTTCTTCCATACGGTGCGACACGTAGAGCACCACTTTGCCCTCGTCGCGCAGGCGCGTGATGATTGCCATCAGGCGGTCGATCTCGCGCGCCGAGAGGCTGCTGGTGGGTTCGTCGAACGCGATCACATGGGCACCACGGGACAGCGCCTTGGCGATTTCCACCAGTTGACGCTGGCCCAGGGACAGGCGGCCGAGCTTTTCCTCCGGATCAATTTCATCCGCCAACCCCTTGAGGCAGGCCAGAGCCTGCTTACGCAACAGGCTGCGATTGACCACACCGAAACGCGACGGTAAATGCCCGAGGAACAGGTTCTCGGCCACGGTCATTTCCGGCACCAGGTGCAGTTCCTGGTGAATCACCGCCACGCCGCTGGCAATGCTGTCGGCGGCGTTTTTGAAGGCCATGGTCTGCTCGCCGATCTGCAGCGTGCCACTGCTGGGGATGTAGGCGCCGCCAAGGATTTTCAGCAGGGTCGACTTGCCCGCGCCGTTTTCGCCCATCAACGCGTGCACCTCACGCGGCCGCGCTTCAAAGCTGATCTGCGCCAGCGCTTTCACACCGGGAAATTCCTTGCCGATGCCATTGAAGCGCAAGGCCGCGCCGGTCATTTCCACAGCCCGATTTTGGTCAGTTCTTCCTGGAAGTTGGCGCGGGTAATCAGAGTCACTTCGTCCATCGCGGTGTACTTGGCGGGCTCTTTACCGGTGGTGACCCACTCGTACATCGCCAGCGCCGTGTTATAGCCCTCGATATGCGGACTAGGCAGCATCGAGCCGAAGAAACCGCTGTCGGCTTTCTTCAATTCGCCGATGGCGTCGGTGCCATTGATGCCGATACCGATCACGTTGGCCGCTTTGAAGCCGGCGCTTTCAGTGGCACGCACGCCGCCAAGCACGGTGTTGTCATTCATGCCGCCGATGATCAGGTTTTTCGCGCCGCTGGGCAGCTTGACCAGGGCCGAGTTGGTGGCGTCCATGCTGCCGGGAACATCCAGGGTCTTGAGGGCGGCGGTCAAGATATGGTCCTTGGGAATCCCCGCCTCTTCAAGGGATTTGATCGAACCGTCGGTGCGTTTTTTGCCGGTGTCGAGTTCGTTATAGGTGTTGATCACGGCGTAGGTGTCTTTCCAGTCCCAGCCACGTTTTTTCGCTTCGGCGGCCATGGCCGCGCCCTGCTTCTGGCCCACTTCGAACGCGGCCATGCCCAGGTAGGGCACGTCTTCCATGAAGTTGCCTTTGGCATCGACAAAGCGGTCATCCACCGCCATTACCTTGAGGCCATTGACCTTGGCTTTGGCAACGATGGCCGGGCCGAGGGACACGTCAGGCGGGCAGATCACAAAGCCTTTCGCGCCATTGGCGGCCAGGCTGTCGATCGCCGAGAGGGTCTTCTCACCATCCGGCACGGCGATCTTGATCACGGTAAAACCATGTTCCTTGCCGGCTTTTTCGGCGAAGGCCCACTCCGTCTGGAACCAAGGTTCTTCGGCCTGTTTGACCAGGAAACCGATCTTCACTTCTTCGGCGAACGCAACGCCGCTGAACGCCATCGCAAGCGCCAGGGCGCCTAGGGTCTTCTTGAACATGAACCACCTCATTCTTGTTATTGGAAAACGATTTAGTCGTGGTACATCACCGACCGCCCGCCATCGATCATCAGGCAGGTGGCATTGATAAAGGGCGCCTCGTCGGTCGCCAGGAACAGCGCAGTCATCGCCACTTCAATCGGCTGGCCGATGCGCTTGGGCGGGTGCAGGTCGAACGCGCGCTGGCGCTCGGCCTGGGGGTCGGGGAAAGCGTTCCAGTAATCGACGTTGAGCTGGGTTTCGATGTAGCCCGGCGCGATGGCATTCACGCGGATGCCCTTGGGCGCGTATTCAATGCCGAGGGCACGCGTGAGGCCGAGCAGGCCGTGCTTGGCGACGGGATAGGGAAAGCAGCCGGGAATGATGTGACTGGAATGGGTGGAGGCAATATTGATGATGTTACCGATGCCCTGCTCGATCATGTGCGGCAGCACCGTGCGGCAACCGTACCAGGCGCCGTCGAGGTCGATGGCGAAGCAGCGGCGCCAGTCCTCGTCAGTCATTTCCAGCGGGTCGCGGAACACGTTGACGCCGGCGCAGTTGACCAGCACGTCCACGCGGCCGAAGCGCTCGATGGCGAGGTTCACCAGCGACTGCCATTGCTCTTTGGAGGTGATATCGACGGCTTGCGCGTAGATATCGGCACCGCGTTCGCGCCAGTGGGCGGCGACCTGTGCGACTTTGTCGCCTTGGATATCCGCGATGACCAACTGCGCCTGTTGGGCCTGAAAGCACGCAACGATGGCCTCGCCAATGCCTTGGGCGGCGCCGGTGATGATCACCACTTTGCCTTTGAGGCGCTCGCCGTAGGTTGGCTCGGGCACGGCGGGAAGTGACAACGGTTGTGCCTGCATCGCTTCACCTGTTTTATTTTTGGTAGTGAGTGCTGATGCAGCCGACTATAAACCCATCATTTGAAATATCTCAATATATAAATTTGCATCCCATATTATGAGCAAAAGCAAAAAAAATGTGGGAGGGGGCAAAGCCCTTCCCACGGTTGATCTTCAGTGTTTGAAGAAAGGGGGTTAGCCCAGTGCAAAGTCGCGCAGCGCATCACCCTCCATGCGATAGCGCACCCACTCCTCCTGCGGCTGGGCGCCGATGGATTTGTAGAAGGCAATCGCCGGCTCGTTCCAGTCCAGCACGCTCCATTCGAAGCGGCCGCAGCCGTTATCGAAGGCGATCTTCGCCAGGTGGCGCAACAGCTTCTTGCCCGCCCCGCCGCCGCGCTGTTCCGGGTTGATGTAGAGGTCTTCCAGGTACAGGCAGTTACTGCCCAGCCACGTGGAATAGCTGAAAAAGAACACCGCAAAACCAATCGGCACGTCATCGCGCGAGCAGATCAGGCCATGGGCGGTGGCGCCCTCGCTGAACAGGCTGCGCTCGATGTCCACCACACTCGCGATCACTTCGTGCCGGGCCTTCTCGTACTCGGCCAGCTCAGTGATGAACGTCAGGATCTGCGCAGCATCGCTGGGCACGGCGGGGCGAATCTGGATGGTCATGGGCGAGCCTTAGCAATTTCAAAGCACACATACTAAGGCGCTTTCATGACGAGTTGCAGCGCAATTTCGTGGTCACCGACACACAAAATCTTACAGGTGACACAAGACCGTTCGTCGCCATCAAGGCACGAACACGAAACCAGGGCTGACCAATAGTAGGTAAGGACATTAATCATATGGAGACACCCTCATGAAAAATTCCAAGTTTGCTGCCCTCGCCCTCACCGGCCTGCTGTCTGCTGCGTCGCTGAGCGCCTTTGCCGCCAGCTCGACCACCGGACCGACCGATCCAACGCCTGATGCCACCACCGAATCGCAGAAATCCATGGGCACGGGCCTCGACACCAATGGTGGTGCGATCATCCAGCCGGGCGCCGATCCTCGCACCCAGGGCAATGACACCCAGCGCCAGGCGCCTGCTGCCGTCGGCAACGGCAAGATGGGCCCTGCGATCAATCAGCCGAACATCAACAAGGGCGATGATTCCAACGTCCCAGGTGCGCCAAAACAACCTGCGCCTTGATTCATCGCACGCAAGACCAACACCCGATCATTTCCCAGTGAAGAGGTACGCATGAACGTCGACAAAGACCTTGAAAAAGAAGTCCTCACCCGCCTGCTGCACGCTCACCCCCATGGGTTGGGCAAGGAGGTGCTGGATAACTACCGTGGAGAGAAAGTGGTCGCCAGTGCCTTGGCATTTCTGCAAGACCGCGGGTTGATCAAGGATGGGCATGTGACCACCGACGACGCCGGTGAATACGCGTTGAATTTGCCGATCAAGCTGACCGCGTCGGGTGTGGATGAGGCGCGCAAGCTGGAGTCTGAAACCAGCCAGTAGCCTTTCTAATGAGCTAAATGTGGGAGAGGGTTTGCCCCCTCTCACATTTCTCGACTGTATTTACTGCTCGAGTAGGGCGTCGACTTCGGCGGTGCCAGGGGACGTGGCCGGGCCCCAACGCGTCACGGCCAGTGCCGCCGCCGCATTCGCCCGCTGTGCCGCTTGAGCGGGTGCCAGGCCATTGGCCAACCCTGCGATAAACACACCGGCATGGGCATCCCCTGCGCCGTTGCTGTCTACCGCCCTCACCTTAAAGCCCGGTACATGTTCCGCCTGGCCCTCGCGGCTGACCCAGCAACCGTTCGGCCCATCACGCACCACCAGCAAAGCGCTTGCGGGCAAGTGACGATTGAGATCGACCAGCGCCTGCGCAACCGTACGCGCACCGGTAAACGCCAGCGCTTCCGGACCGTTGCTCGTCCAGATATCAATACGCGGCAACAACGCCACCATCAGCGCCGAATCCGGTGCCTTGACCAACGGCCCCGGGTCGAACACCACAGTGATGTCAGGCGGTAGCGCCAAGAGCCAATCGAGCAATGCCTGTGCCTTGCCTTCCAGCAATAAGCTGTAGCCGCTGACGTACACATAATCGTCCGATTGCGGCAGCACGCCCGCCAAGTCCTCGGCGCTCAAATCACCTTCGGCGCCGATATGGGAAATGAACGTGCGCTCAGTGGTGGCCTCGGTCAGCGACACACACAAGCCGGTGTCTTTATCCGTGCTGGGCGCCTGGGCCATCTCCACACCCTCGGCCTGCATCGCCGCTCGCGCCAGGTCGCCGAAGCGCCCGTTGCCATGTCGCCCCAGGTAGACCACCGGCAACCCATTACGCCGCGCGGCGGCCATTACGTTAAAGCCACCGCCGGCTTCGAAACTGGCCGATTGCGCGAGCACGTCGCCGCCGGTGGCGGGCAAGGTATCAAGGGCCATGACCAGGTCGACAATGACCTGGCCGGTGTGCAGCAATCTAGACATTAGCGCTCTCGACTAAAGCCGGGCGACGGTCAGACGCACCGCCCAGTACCGCATAAATCCCGCCGGCCACCAGGAAGGTGACGATCCAGCCCAGGCCGTTGTGGCCCAGCCAGGAGTCCGACAACGGCCCGGCGAACCAGATGTTTTCGGCGGTGGTGCCGATGGTGGTGAAGCTGAAACCCAACACGATCGCCACGGCCCAGGCGCCGAACGCACGCCACTCCACGCCGCCGCGATACCAATAGGCGCTGCTGGGGCTGACGTCCAGCAGGTCCTTGGGGCTGTAGTAGTGACGGTGTATCAGGTCGACCACGAAGATACCGACCCACGCGGTAATCGGCACCGCCAGCAGCGAGATGAAGGTGATGAAGGGGCCGTAGAAGCTGTCGGCGATCAGCATGAAGTAGATCGAGCCGGCGAAGATCGCCACGATGTCGACGATTACCGCATGCACGCGCTTGACCTTCAAGCCGAGGGTCAGCGTGGTGAGGCCGGCCGAGTACACCGAGAGGTTGTTGGAGAGCAGCAGCCCGCCGAACGCGGTGATCAGGTACGGCACCGCCATCCAGGTCGGCAGCATGTCGCGGATCGCGATGATCGGGTCGGTGGCCGAGGCCAAGTCATTGTTGCCCACCGACAGCAAGCCGCCGAGGGTGATCAGCAACACCAGCGGAATGCCCGCACCAAACGCGGCCGACGCCACCAGACGCACCGCCTTGACGCTGCGGTGCTGGTAACGCGACATGTCGGCACCGGCGTTGGCCCAGCCAATACCGGTACCGGCGGCCATGGTGCCGACGCCGATGATCATCGCACTGAGCGGTGCCGGGGTAGCGTTGAACACTGCGCTCCAATCGATGGTGGCGCAGAGGAAACCGCCGACCAGGATGTTCAAGGCGCCGAACACGTAGGTGGCCCACTTCTGGATCACCAGCAAGGTCGCGTGGCCCAGGCCGGAAACGGACAGGGTCAGCAACACAAAGATGGCGATGAAGATCAGCGTGAGGACCGGCGCGCTTTTCGCCTCTACCGGTGAACCGAACAGGATCGAACACAACGACAGCAGCACAAAGGCGGCGGTGGTGGTGTTGACCGTTTCCCAGCCCAGCCGTGACATCAGCGACACCAACGTCGGGCCGATATTGCCACGCACACCGAAGATGGCGCGGGAAAGCGTCAGGCTCGGGGCACGGCCGCGACGGCCGGCGATGGAGATGATGCCCACCACCGCAAAAGAACCGGCGGCGCCAAGGATCGCGACGATGACGGCCTGCCAGATGGCCAGGCCACGAAATGCAACCAGGGTTGCGCCAAGCGGCAAGCCGAGGATGCTGATGTTGGCCGCGAACCACACCCAGAACAATTGCAACGGATGACCGTTGCACTCGGCCTCAGGGACCGGTTCGATGCCGCGCGTTTCCAATTGCCCGGCGCTTTGGCCGGAAGAGGTGCTGCTCATGATGGGGTGCTCCTGGTGCCTGTATTGTTGTGGTTGTGGCAGAGAATCAAAGCGAAATGTCTATTCGGTCTCCATGACTCGACGCTATCGAATGTGGGGGCGGGCTTGCTCGCTCCCACATGTTTGCCTGCGGCGCTTATCGCAATTTGAGCAACGCTTGAACCAACGGCTGCACATCCAGGCCATTGACTTGCTTGACCTGTTGGATCATCGCCTCAGGCCAGCACTGCATGCCCAGGCACGCACCGAGCATGGCGCCAAGAATCGCGGCGATGGTATCGGTGTCACCGCCAAGACTGGCCGCCAGGCACAGTGCTTCGAACGCATTCATCTCGCCCACCGCCACTTGCTGGGCCAGGGCAAACGACACCACCACCGACTCCTGGGAAGCCACGGAGGTGCCAATCAGTTCGTACAGCAGGTCGGCGAACAGGGCCTTGTCGCCACTGCCGACGCTCAAGGTCCGTGCCCAACTGATGCGGGTGGAAATCCGCCCACCGGCGATCCAATGACCGTGGCCTTCCGCCTGCTGCGCGACGTGCGTGCCGATGTTCAGCGCTTCGCCCAGGTCCACGCCGTTGATACCGGCCGAGACCACCGCCGCCACCGCCGCAGCGCTGGAGATGCCCAATGTGGTGTTGTGGGTGACTTGGCACGCCTGGATCACCGCCTGGATAAACTGCACCGGGTCGCTGACATCGGCGGCAATGCCTACCGGGGTGATACGCATCGCTGCGCCGTTGGTAGTGCCGTAGCGCCCGGATTCTTCCGGTGTGTGCCCGGCGAGGATCATGTCGATCGCACGTTTGGTGGAGGGGCCGAGCAAGTCCTGGGAGCCCTTGGCGCGCATCACCGCTTCCCAGTCGATCAGGCGCTGGGCGAGCACGGTGGGTTCGATTTTGCCTTGGCCTTCCACCAGCAATTCGCCGACCAGGATCGCCTGCTCGGTGTCATCGGTGATGGAGCCCGCCGGCATGTTGGGCGCGATAGGCTGGTCGGCATCGGCATCTTCCAGGCCGGTGATGGCACCAAAACGCGCTCGGACTTGTTCGCGGCTCAGGGACTGGGTCGGCATGCCCAGGGCATCGCCCAACGCCAAGCCGTAGAAAGCGCCGAGGGCGCGATTGTGCGGGATCATTTCGAGTGTCCAAACTGAAGGTGCAGGCGAAAGTGCAGCGGGTCGAGCAAGCTTTCGACGTATTCCATGAAACGCTCGCGACGGTCGTAAGTCGTACGCGAGGCCTTGAGGAACACCGTGCCTGCGGGGCGGCCAAGCAACTCGGCGTCTTCGTCGCTGAGCGGTTCGGCGCCGATCCACTGGTCACCTTCGGCGCCAACGTAGCCGTAGGCGGCCAGGGTGATGGTCAGGGAATCGTCGATCAAGCCAACCCGAGGCAGGCTTTCCAGGCCACCGGAAGCCGGCATCAGCGAGCGCTCCAGGGACACGGCCGTACCATCAGTGGTCCGTCGCCGGCGGTCGAGCGCAATGAATTGGTCGCTGCCGAAACGGCTGAACAGGTCCGGGCGGGTCACCGCTTCCAGGCGCAGGATGTCGGTGTTCACCCGCGCGCCGGTGTCGGCCAGGGCCTGGGCCCAGCCGCTGCGTTGGTCGAGCACCATGCCGTCAAAGGTGACGATGGAGCCGACGCCGCTTTGGGTCGCGATGTAATTGCGCCGCTTGAGCTCGGCGAGGGCTTCGCGCAGGGTACCGCGGCTGACCGCGAACTCTTCGGCCAATTGGTGCTCGCCCGGCAGCAGGACACCGTCGGCCATCACCCCACCCTCGATACGGCGGATGAGCTCGTCGACGACGCGTTTTTTCTTATCAAATCGAACATGTCTAATCATGTACAAATTGATAACCGAAAGCACCCGTTGGCAGCAAGCAAATTATTTCAGGAAAAAGAAAAAACCGACTTCAGGGCTCCAGGCCGATGGGGAAAAACGCCCCGCCGCTCCAGACGCCAAGCCAGTTCTGACCGTTGATCGGACGGCTCACCGCCAGCTCCACCAACTGGTAGAACGCATTGCGATGCACCAAGGCTTCAAGGTTGGTGCGCACCCGTAGGTAAGGGGCAGGCGCCTGGGTAACGGGGTCAATCACGACCCGCAGCGGGTGTTCCAGGCCAGCCTCGATCTGGTCGTCCACGTTGGTGGTGAAACGCAGCAACTGACCTTCGCCCTGCCCTTCTACCTCCAGAGTAACGGCGACAAACGGCGCATCATCGACGGTGATGCCGACTTTTTCTACGGGAGTGACCAGAAAGTAATCATCGCCATCGCGGCGAATGATGTTGGAGAACAACTTGACCATCGGCTTACGCCCGATCGGCGTGCCCTGGTAGAACCAGGTGCCATCACGGGCGATACGCATGTCAATATTGCCGCAGAAGTCCGGGTTCCACAGGTGCACCGGCGCCGGTCCTTTGCCTTTGGGCAGTTGGGCCAACAAGTCGTTGGCCTTGGCGGAATCGGTCATGGTGCTCTCCTGGTGCTTATTGATTGCTCATCCCCAGCAGGCCTCGGGCGTACTGCGCCAGCGGACGGGCAATCAAATCTTCTGGCTTGTTATCGTGGAACGTCAGTAAACCGCCACGACTGCGAATACGTGCAGTATCAATCAAATACTGGGTGCTGGTCTCGATCAACATGATCTGGATGACACCGCTGTCCAGGCCAACGCGGTCGAGGGCTTCCTGATCGGCCCACTCATCCGCGTTACCGATGCGGTCATCGGCCTTGGCGAAGCGGCAGTACAGCAGGTAGTGAGCGCCCGCCGCGCGGGCTTCGGCCATCGCCTGTTCCAAGCCTTCCGGCTGGCGGGCACGGCGCACCATGGGGAAATATTCGACAAAACCGTTGAAGGCTTCCTCGGCCACCACGTTCGGGCGCGGATAGGCGCTGCCCGGTGGTACGAAGGCGCCCTGGGCAATAAAGATAAAGGAGTCCGGCTGCACGCGAATCGAGGCGGTGCGACGGGTATCGCTGTGGTCCAGCAAGCCGGCGTCACTCATCTGATAACGGGTGCCTTCGGCCATATCGCTGACGGTCATGCAACCACTCAGCGTCAACGACACCAGCAACAAAACCAGACTACGCATCCTAATCCTCCAGAAGCCGGTGACGGAAAACCGGCGAATGGGCGTGAGATGCAGGTTTTGCGCCATTTGGTAGCAACATATGACAAATGTGGGAGGGGGCTCCTCCCACACTGGGTTGTGTGTTGCCTTGGGGGTGGGTCAGCCGCCGATAATTTTCATGATCGTGGCGCCGCCCGAGAACGCTACTTCCTGCTTGTCACCCAAAGCCTTCATCAACAGACCTTGCAGCGCCGGCAGTGCTTGATGGCGCGGCTTGTCCAGCAGGTCGCCGACATAGTGACGGTTGCTGGACGACAGGCACCCGTGCAGCCAACCGGTGGACGACAACCGCAACCGTGAACAGGTACGGCAGAACGGCACGCTTTCGTTAGCGATCACACCAAAGAAACCCTTGCCCGGCACTTCGTAGCGCACCGCGGTGGCGTCCACGGGAGCGTTGGCTTGCAGGTATTCATACTGCTCGCCGATCAGGCTCAACAGTTGCTGCAGGCTGACAAATTGCTGCAGGAACGCGTTGGAATCCTTGGCCAGGTGGCCCATGCGCATCAGCTCGATAAAACGCAGCTCGTAGCCACGCTCCAGGCAGTAGTCGAGCAGCGGCATGACTTGGTCGAGGTTCTGGCCGCGCAATGGCACCATATTGACCTTGATCTTGATCCCGGCGGCACGGGCCTGGTCCATGCCATCAAGCACGGTGGCCAGGTCGCCGCCACGGGCGATGCTGCGGAAGGCGTCGGGGTCCAGGGTGTCGAGGGAGACGTTGATGCGCTTGATCCCGGCCTCCACCAGCAATGGCAGTTTGCGCGCCAGCAGTTGGCCGTTGGTGGTCAAGCTGATGTCACTGAGGCCCATCTGCCCGACTGCGCCCATGAAGGCCTCCAGCTTGGGGCTGACCAACGGCTCACCGCCGGTGATGCGCAGGCGGTCGATGCCGGCCGCTTCAATAAGGTATTCCACGCCACGGGCCATGGCCTCGGCCGAGAGTTCGTCCTGGGCAGCCACCAGCCGCTTGCCATTCGGCACGCAGTAGGTACACGCGTAATTACAGGCTGAGGTCAGGCTGATCCGCAAATTGCGAAAACGCCTGCCTTGACGATCAACGATCATGGAACACTCCGGCAGAGGATGATTCGGGCGCACTAAAAGCTGACTGATAAATCAGCTTTTAGCAAGAGTCCATGCCTGAGTATATTCCTGGGGTACTACGCGTGGCAGCAAATCATTACGTGGACGGCGATTCCAGCGGTGGCTGCTCGGAACTGTGTTTGCGCTTGTTGCCCATGCGCACGCCGATGTCCATCAGGAACTGGAAGAAACCTTCCTGGTCTTCCAGCACATTGCTCCAGAACGGCGAGTGGTACAGCGCCACGGCGCCGTGCACCAACGCCCACGCGGCGCAGTAGTGGAAATACGGCGGCACGTCTTCCAGCTTGCCTTCGCTGATGCGGCCTTTGATCAGCAGCGTCAGGCGTTCGAAGTTCGAGGCGCGAATCTTGTGCAGTTCCTCGACCATCTCCGGCACTTGGTGGCCCTTGACCACCTTCTCTTCCAGGCGGTCGAACAGGCGGTAGCGCTGCGGGTCGCGCATGCGGAACTCGAAGTAGGCGCGGGACAGGGCTTCCTTGTCCTTGTCGACGTCGGCCGAATGCAGCAGTTCGTTCAAGTCGCGCTCGTAGTCGAGCATCAGCCGCAGGTAGATCTCGGCCTTGGACTTGAAGTGCTTGTAGATCGTGCCTTTGCCGATACCCACGGCATCCGCAATCATCTCGACGGTGACGCTGTCTTCACCTTGTTCGAGGAACAGCTTGAGTGCGGTATCGAGAATTTCCTGCTCACGGCGGCGAAACTCACGGACCTTACGGGGTTCTTTGTGCATGAGTAAGAGGTCTGCAGAGGTCGATAGAGGGAGGGTTACGCAAGGCCACGTATACGTGACGATACGATTTACCCGATGCGAGGGATTATCCCGACTGAACGGTCGTTGGGCAATGTCTATGTGAACCCGGAATGCACTTTACTTTCAGCACGCCAACGTTTTCATTGATATCAGTCAGAAATAACACGCAAAAACCGCACCCGTGCACCGGCCTGATGAGAACTCAAGCGAAGCGCGCGTATTCCAAATCTGTTTAAAAAACGACCAGTCGCGACTGGACTGAATCGGATACTGATCAATACTTCAACTGTCGGCGTGACATCTCCCCCAAGTGAAGCGCCGACCTGGGTACCAACGGACCGCGTGCCCTTGTTTTACTCCTAATGGTCTTAGCCCGGATTCGCCCCCCCAGAACCCGGGTTTTTTTTGCCTGCGATTTAGTTATCTACACAATGCTGTAGTGAGCGGGCTTGTCGGCTTTTGAAGGTTGTGCGTCAGCCGGCGACGTGAGCCAGCGGGAACAGACGCTTGAAGTTCTCGGTGGTCTGTTCGGCAAAGCGCTCGTAGGACTCACCGCGCAGCATCGCCAGGTACTCCGCCACATCGCGCACATACTCCGGCAAGTTCGGCTTGCCGCGATGGGGGATCGGCGCCAGGTACGGCGAATCGGTCTCCACCAGCAGACGGTCGGCCGGCACTTGGCGTGCGACGTCGCGCAGGGCGTCGGCGTTGCGGAAGGTGACAATGCCCGACAGCGAAATGTAGAACCCCAGGTCCAGGGCTGCCTTGGCCATGTCCCAGTCTTCGGTAAAACAATGCAACACACCGGCCTGCGGCAGCGCGGCTTCGCGCAGCAAGGTCAGGGTGTCGGCACGGGCGCCACGGGTGTGGACGATCACCGGTTTGCCGGTCTGCTGGGCGGCTTGCAGGTGCAGGCGGAAGGACGCCTGCTGCAAGTCGGCGGCTTCGGGTTCGTAGTGGTAATCCAGGCCGGTTTCGCCGATGGCCACCACGCGCGGGTGGTTCAGTTCGCCCAGCAACCAGTCGAGGGCCGGGGCTTCGCCGGGCTTGAGGTCCAGCGGATGGATACCCACCGAGCAATCCACATCGGCATAACGCTCGGCGAGGGCTTTAACGTCGGCGGCGTTTTCGGCGCTGACGCCGATGCACAGGAAGTGCCCTACCCCGCGCTGGCGTGCGGCTTCGAGCGCGGCATCAAGGGAGCCGTCGTGCTGGGCCAGGTCGAGGCGGTCAAGGTGGCAATGGGAATCTACGAGCATAGGTATCTACAACTTCAGTCACGAAAAGTGTCTGGCCGACGATACACCCGCCGGCCACGGAAATTAACGGCGGCCGAGCAAACCGACCCACTGCACCAGCAGCGCTTCAAGCAGCAGCACGCGGTTCAGGTTGGCCTTGCCGAGTACTTTCTGGCGCTGCGCGAGAATCCAGTCCTGGATAGTCAGGACTTTGTCCTGGGCGCTTTTCTGCGCCAGGTACTGCACCACCTTGCGCATGTCCGGCAGACCCAGGCCGTTTTCATCCTGGGTCAGCTGGTAACGCAGGATCAGGCTCGACCAGTCGCAGAACCAGTCGAACAGCAACAGCAAGGGAATGTCCTTCCAGGCAGTTTCTGCCAATTGGGTGGCGGACATTTCCTGCTTGATCAGTTTCTTCACGCCATCCACCACCAGGGCGCGCTGCTCACGCACGCCCTGGGCTTGCAGCTTCACCGCCGCCAACGGCGAGCCGGCGGCCAGCGTCAGCAACTCGACGCGCTCGTCCTCGGTGCAGTCCGGCAACGCCTGCCCCAGCCACTCAAGGCTCATGGCCTCGCTCGGCAGCGGACACGCCTGCTGCACGCACCGGCTGCGGATAGTCGGCAACAGACGGCTGGACTGGTGACTCACCAGCAACAACACGGTGTCGCCGGACGGCTCCTCCAGGCTTTTGAGCAACGCGTTGGCGGCGTTGATGTTCATCGCCTCCACCGGCTCGATCAGCACCACCTTGCGCCCGCCCATCTGCGCGGTTTGCACCACGAAGCTGACGAGGTCACGCACCTGGTCGACCTTGATCGCTTTGTCGGCTTCCTCGGGTTCCAGCACGTAGTTATCCGGGTGGCTCCCGGCCTTGAGCAACAGGCACGACTTGCACTCACCGCAGGCTTCCAGGTTGACCGGACGCTGGCACAGCAAGCTGGCCATGAGCCGCTCGGCCAGGTCACGCTTGCCGATCCCCACCGGCCCATGCAACAGGTAGGCGTGCGCGTGCTGGGCGCGGCCGGCCAGTTGTTGCCACAGGCTGTCCTGCCACGGGTAGGCTTCAGCCACGGGCGCGCTCCAGCAGGGTCGGCAACAACGCATCGATGGCTTGCTGCACGTGGGCCAGCGGCTGGGCAGCGTCCAGCAGGTAATAACGCTCAGGCTCGGCGGCGGCGCGTGTGAGGAACGCGGTACGGACTGCGTCGAAGAAAGCCTGGCCTTCCAGCTCGAAACGGTCCAGACGGCCACGGGCACTGGCACGGGCCAGGCCGACTTCCACCGGCAGGTCGAACACCAGCGTCAGGTCAGGGCGCAAATCGCCTTGGACGAAGGTTTCCAGGGTGGCGATGCGCGCCAGGGACAAGCCGCGGCCACCGCCTTGGTAGGCGTAGGTGGAATCGGTAAACCGGTCGCAAATCACCACGGCACCACGGGCTAGGGCCGGACGAATCACTTCGGCCAGGTGCTGGGCGCGCGCGGCAAACACCAGCAGCAGCTCGGTGTCCGGGTTCATCTGTTCTTCACCCGGCGCCAGCAGCACTTCGCGGATGCGCTCCGCCAGTGGCGTACCACCCGGTTCGCGGGTCAACACCACCTCGATGCCTTCGCTGCGCAAACGCTCGGCCAGGTAATCGCGGTTGGTGCTTTTGCCGGCGCCTTCGGGGCCTTCCAGGGTAATAAACAAGCCAGTCACAGGCAGTCCTTAGTCAGAGTCATTGCGGGCTTTGCGGTGCGGCGGCGTCGGGTGCAGGAGCCGCCGGCGTTTCGGCGGGCGCATCGGCCGGTGGCGCTGCATCTTCCGCAGGCTTCACCACCGGCGCCGGGCTGGAGCGGTAATCGGCGCGGCGCTTGAGCTGGAACTCACGCACGGCGGCATTATGCGCATCCAGGTCATCGGAGAAAATATGGCTGCCGTCACCCCTTGCGACAAAATACAAGCTGCTGCCCGGCACCGGGTTCAGCGCGGCATGGATCGCCTCACGACCGACCATGGCGATGGGCGTCGGCGGCAGCCCGGCGACCATGTAGGTGTTGTAGGGGTTGGCTTCCTTGAGGTGAGCGCGGGTCAGCTTGCCGTTGTAGCGCTCGCCCAGGCCGTAGATGACCGTCGGATCGGTCTGCAGCAGCATGCCGATCTTCAGGCGACGCACAAACACCCCGGCGATCTGCCCACGCTCTTCAGGCACGCCGGTCTCTTTTTCCACCAGCGAGGCCATGATCAGCGCTTGATAAGGGTCGGTGTAGGGCGCATCGGCGGCGCGCTTGCTCCACTCCTGGGCGAGGACATCGTCCAGGCGGTTATAGGCTTTTTTGAGGAATTCGACGTCGGTCATGCCCCGCACAAAACGATAGGTATCCGGGAAGAACCGCCCTTCGGGAAACACGCCGGGATGACCGAGCTTGTCCATCACTTCGCTGTCAGTCAGGCCCGAGAGGGTTTGCACGATCTTTTCATGCTTGGCCAGGGCCGAGCGCACCTGGCGGAAGTTCCAGCCTTCCACCAGTGTCAGGCTGTATTGCACCACTTCACCGCGCTGCCACAGGCCGATCAAGCCCTGCGCCGTCATACCGGGTGTCATGCGGTATTCGCCGCTGTGCAGTGGCTGGCCGTCGAGGTTGAAGCGCCAGTACAGGCGCAACCAGAAAGCGCCTTCAAGCACGCCGTCGGCTTCCAGGCGATTGAAGGTGCCGGTAGGGGTCGCCCCCGCCGGTACATCGAGCAATTGCTCCTGGGTCAGGTTCAAGGGCTGCTTCAAGGCAGAATCGAACTTCCAGGCCGAATAGCCCAACAGCAACGCCGCCGAGAACAAGGCGATCAGCAGCAGTACAACCAGTTTTCGTATCAACTCAAATATCCAATAGTGCGCGAACAATGCCCTGCAGTTTACGGGTGAGCGGCCCAACCGGCCAGCTCATCGCAGCGCACCCACGCACCGGCCAAATGCCATAAACGCTGTTGCACACAAAGACTTCATCGGCCTGCTGTAACTGCTCAAGGCTGATGTCGGCCACGGCCACCGGGACGCCCAGGGTTTGCGCCTGGGCCAGAATCTCGGCGCGCATCACGCCGGCAACCCCACAACGATTCAGATCGGCGGTTAGTAACAAGCCGTTGCGCACCAGGAACAGGTTGCTGAATACGCCCTCGATGACGCGTCCAGACACATCCAGCATCAAGCCTTCGGCATGCTCGGCATCCTGCCACTCGGCGCGGGCGATCACCTGCTCCAGGCGATTGAGGTGCTTGAGGCCGGCGAGCAACGGCTGCTCAGCCAAGCGGGTAGCACAGGCAAACAGGCGGATGCCGTCGGCTGCATGGGCATTGGGATAGGTAGCGGGCGGACTGCCCTGCAAGATACGGCGCGCCGGGGCGCCAGGGGTAATGCCATAACCGCGCAGGCTGTCGCCACGGGTGAGGATCAATTTGAGAACGCCATCGCCGAGGGCGGCAGCAAATGCCAGCACTTCGCTGCGGATCAGCACCTGATCCGCAACCAAAGCGAGGCGCCTGCACCCCTCTTCGAGGCGTTGCAGGTGGCGGTCGAGCAGCACAGGCTGCCCGGCCTTGACGGCGAGGGTCTCGAACAGCCCATCGCCATACGCCAGGCCACGATCTTTCAGAGGCACGCTGTCCGCTGGCTGACCGTCGACCCAGCTGTGCATCACTCGGCGAACCGGCGGAACACCAGGGAACCGTTGGTACCGCCAAACCCGAACGAGTTGGAGATTGTCACGTCGATCGGCATGGGCTGCGCTTCGTGAGGCACGAAGTTCAGGTCGCAACCTTCGTCCGGCTCATCCAGGTTGATGGTCGGCGGAGCGACCTGATCCTTGATGGCCATGACGCTGAAGATCGCTTCAACCGCGCCCGCCGCGCCCAGCAAGTGGCCGGTCATGGACTTGGTGGAACTGACCGCCAGCTTGTACGCGTGCTCACCGAACACCGACTTGATGGCTTCGGCTTCCGCCAGGTCGCCCGTCGGGGTCGAGGTGCCGTGGGCATTGATGTACTGCACCTGGTCCGGGTTGACCTTCGCATCGCGCAGGGCGTTGGTGATGCAACGCGCAGCACCGGCACCGTCGGACGGTGGCGAGGTCATGTGGTAGGCGTCACCGCTCATGCCAAAGCCGATCAGCTCGGCGTAAATGGTGGCGCCACGCGCCTTGGCGTGTTCCAACTCTTCCAGCACCAGCGCACCGGCACCGTCGGACAATACGAAGCCATCACGGCCCTTGTCCCACGGACGGCTGGCACGGGTCGGCTCATCGTTGCGGGTCGACAGCGCACGGGACGCGCCGAAGCCGCCCATGCCCAGGCCGCAGGCCGCCATTTCGGCGCCGCCGGCGATCATCACGTCGGCTTCGTCATAGGCGATGTTGCGCGCCGCCATGCCAATGCAATGCGTACCGGTGGTGCAGGCGGTGGCAATGGCGTAGTTAGGTCCCTGTGCGCCCAAGTGGATGGACAGGAAACCGGAAATCATATTGATGATCGAACCCGGCACGAAGAACGGTGAAATTCGACGGGGGCCGGAATCGTGCAAGGTGCGGCTGGTTTCTTCGATATTGGTCAAACCGCCAATACCCGAACCCATGGCCACGCCGATGCGGTCACGGTTGGCGTCGGTGACTTCCAGGCCGGCGTTACGCACCGCCTGAAAACCGGCTGCCAGGCCGTATTGAATGAACAGGTCGAGTTTGCGGGACTCTTTTATCGAGAGATATTCCTCGACATTAAAACCCTTTACCGAGCCGCCAAAACGGGTGGAATAGGCAGAAAGGTCCGTGTGTTCGATCAGACCAATACCACTGCGGCCAGCCAGAATGCCCTGCCAACTGCTCGGCACATCCGTGCCCAGTGGCGACAACATACCCATACCGGTGACTACGACGCGTCTACGCGACACAGCACTCTCCTTTTTCTTGATGACGACACTTTGCATCAGAACCGACTTTTCATCAGCGCTTAAAGAAAAAACCGCACGCCGTTACAGCAGTGCGGTTTTTCCCTGACAGCAAGCGACGACTACAAACTATTACGCCTGGTGGCTAGTAACGTAGTCGATAGCAGCTTGAACAGTAGTGATTTTTTCAGCTTCTTCGTCCGGGATTTCGGTCTCGAATTCCTCTTCCAGAGCCATCACCAGCTCAACGGTGTCAAGGGAATCGGCACCCAGGTCT
This sequence comes from Pseudomonas sp. A39, assembly GCF_058145955.1. Taxonomy (NCBI): domain Bacteria; kingdom Pseudomonadati; phylum Pseudomonadota; class Gammaproteobacteria; order Pseudomonadales; family Pseudomonadaceae; genus Pseudomonas; species Pseudomonas sp. A39. The sequence continues at coordinate 30,497 of NZ_JBYVMD010000029.1, read as the reverse complement.
TCTACGAAGGAAGCAGTGTTGACCACTTCTTCTTCTTTAACGCCCAGTTGCTCGGCGACGATTTTCTTGACGCGCTCTTCGATGGTGCTCATACCTTGTTTAACTCCTAATGGACAAATTCAGGCAGCTGGCCAGTGGGTAAGTGTATAGAAAGCCATTTCAGCTTTTCAACTGAAAGCTTCACCCTGTACCCGGTCGGCCACCTGCCTATAAATTAAGTTGCAGCTTTATAACGGATTTTAGACAGCTCGTATGACATTTTTTTGAAGCGATCCGTCACAATTTAACTCATGTACATCCCGCCGTTCACCGGGATTGTAGCCCCAGTCACGTATGCCGCACCGTCAGATGCCAGGAAAGTGACCACATTCGCGATCTCTTGAGCCTGGCCCAGACGGCCCAGCGGAATCTGCGTCAGCAAGGCTTCACGCTGTGCTTCCGGCAGTTCGCGGGTCATATCGGTGTCGATGAACCCTGGGGCCACCGAGTTGACCGTAATCGACCGCGAGCCGACTTCACGCGCCAATGCACGACTGAAACCTTCCAGACCGGCCTTGGCGGCTGCATAGTTTACTTGGCCTGCGTTGCCCATGGCACCCACTACGGAGCCAATATTGATAATTCGGCCCCAACGCGCCTTGGTCATGCCACGCAAAACGCCCTTGGACAGGCGAAACAGACTGTTCAAGTTGGTGTCGACCACGTCGTACCACTCGTCGTCTTTCATGCGCATCATCAGGTTATCGCGGGTGATACCGGCGTTATTCACCAGAATAGCCGGTGCGCCGAACTGTGCAGTGATCTCGGCCAATACCGCAGCCACGGACTCATCGCTGGTCACGTTCAGCTCAAGACCGGTGCCTTGCACGCCGTTTTCCTTCAGGGTCGCGGCGATACGCTCGGCACCCGAGGCGGAAGTGGCGGTGCCGATCACAACGGCGCCCTGACGGCCCAGCTCCAGGGCGATCGCCTGGCCAATGCCACGGCTAGCGCCGGTGACCAGTGCAACTTTACCTTGCAGACTCATGCAGGCTTCTCCTAAGTTCGGGATCAGGGTTCAGGCCAGTGCCGCGCGAGCGGCAGCGAAGGCATCCGGGGTATTCAGGTTAGCGGTCGACACACCGTCGGCGCAGCGTTTGTTCAGGCCGGCCAGGACTTTGCCCGGGCCGCACTCGACCAGCTCGGTGGCGCCATTGGCAGCCAGGGTCTGGACCGACTCAACCCAGCGTACGGGCTTGTAGAGCTGTTCCAGCAGATCGCGCTTGAGGGTCTCGAGGTCGGCGGCCACTGCCGCGCTGACGTTCTGCACCAGCGGGATCTGCGGCGCCTGCCAGTTGATGGCGGCGATGGACTCGGCAAAACGCTCGGCCGCCGGGCGCATCAACTCGCAGTGCGATGGCACGCTCACCGGCAACGGCAATGCGCGCTTGGCGCCACGCGCCTTGCAGCCTTCGATGGCACGCTCAACGGCAGCCTTGGCACCGGCGATCACCACCTGGCCAGGGGAGTTGAAGTTCACTGCGCTGACGACCTCGCCTTGGGCCGCTTCGGCGCAGGCTTCGATCACCACGGCATCGTCCAGGCCCAGGATAGCGGCCATGCCGCCCTGCCCGGCCGGAACGGCTTCCTGCATCAGTTGACCACGACGCTCGACCAGCTTGACCGCTTCACCGAGGGTCAGGCTGCCCGCCGCCACCAGGGCGCTGTATTCGCCCAGGCTGTGACCGGCGACGAATGCCGGGCGCGCGCCGCCTTCCGCCAGCCACAAGCGCCACAAGGCGATCGAAGCGGTCAGGATGGCCGGTTGGGTTTTATCGGTTTGATTGAGTTGTTCTTCCGGCCCCTGCTGGGTCAGTGCCCACAGGTCGTAACCCAGGGCGTCGGAAGCTTCCTTGAAGGTGTCCAGGATCAATGGGTATTGCGCGCCCAGCTCGGCCAACATGCCGAGGGACTGCGAACCCTGCCCTGGAAAGACGAATGCGAGGGATGTAGACATGTAACAAGCCCCTAATGATCTGGTCGTCAAAAATGCGCACTCCTACGGTGGGAGCGCACGAAACTGACAGATTGGATGGTCAATTGAACTGGCCGGTCACATTTAAGCACTCCCGGGCCGATTCGCCTAAGGCAACAGATCCTCAAGACGCCCATGCAAGCGTTGCGGCAGGTTCTCCTGGATCTCGATCAAGGCCCGCGCAATCGCGCTTTGAAAGCCCTCGACGCCTGCCGAGCCATGACTTTTCACCACGATGCCCTGCAACCCCAGGAAACTCGCGCCATTATGCCGCGCCGGGGCCAGATCAGCCTGGAGGCGGCGCATCAACGGCAGCGCCAGGGCGCCCACCATGCGTGACACCAGATTCTGCCTGAACAACGCTTCGATACGCGTGGCGATCATGGTCGCCAGGCCTTCGCTGGATTTGAGCAGGATGTTGCCGACAAAACCGTCGCACACCACTACGTCGGCTTCGCCACGGTACAAGCCATCGCCTTCGATAAAACCGACGTAGTTCAGACCCCGCGCGCCTTGCAGCAAGGTGGCCGCCAGCTTGACCTGCTGGTTGCCCTTGATGTCTTCGGTGCCGATATTCAGCAAGGCTACCCGCGGGCGGGCTACGCCCAGCGCTTCGGCGGCCACCGAGCCCATCACGGCAAACTGGAACAGGTGCTCGGCACTGCAATCGACGTTGGCGCCCAAGTCCAGCAGTTGGCAATAACCTTTCTGCGTCGGAATCGCCGCCACCATCGCTGGCCGGTCGATGCCGGGCAACGTCTTGAGCACATAACGCGACAATGCCATCAACGCCCCGGTGTTACCGGCGCTGACACAGGCCTGCACCTTGCCGTCGCGCAGCAACTCAAGGGCCACCCGCATTGACGAGTCGGGCTTGCCACGCAGGGCCGCCGCCGGCTTTTCATCCATACCGATGGTTTCGCTGGCCGCTGTAACCGTCAGGCGCGCGCGATCCACCGCCGGATGGCTGGCAATCAGTTCTTCAAGTAAGGAGGGTTGACCGACGAGGGTCAGGTGCAGCGAGGGAGTGGCGGACAGGCTGGCAATGCAGGCCTGAACAATGCTGCGGGGACCGAAGTCCCCGCCCATTGCGTCTATCGCGATGACTAGAGCAGACAAGTGATTACTCGTCAGCGCCCTTGTCGATCACTTTACGGCCACGGTATACGCCTTCTGGCGATACGTGGTGACGCAGGTGAACTTCACCGGTGGTCTTTTCTACGGACAGGGTGCTAGCCTCGAGAGCGTCGTGCGAACGACGCATGTCACGGGCGGAGCGGGATTTTTTGTTCTGCTGAACAGCCATAATTGATTAACTCCTAAACGTTTGGGTCACGCTTTAACTGCGCCAATACACTGAACGGGTTGGACCGCGTTACCTCGTCCTCGCTCGGTTCGGACTCGTCATCGAGCCCCTCCGGCTGCTGGCATTCTTCCGGATGATGAGCAGGCACAATGGGCAAGGCGAGCAGAAGCTCCTCCTCGATCAGTGCATGCAGATCCAATGGATCTTCGCCCAGTTCCAGCACGTCATAACCTTTCGGCAACGACTGGGTATTCGCACCCTCCTTCACCACGGCATAACTGCACTCGCTGTGGATCGGCAGGGTGACCAGCTCAAGACAACGCTGGCAAACCATTTTGACTTCGGTGTCGATAAAGCTGTGAATTACCACAGATTTACGTTCATCTCGTTCAAAAACGAATTTAGCCTGGACCGTACCGACGGTGTCGGAAAGCGGGTCGCAGAGTCTCTCCAAATCGGCCAACAGCAACTCACCTTGAAGGGAAGTGCCACGATCAGCCAATTTGCGCGGGTCAACGTGAGGTGGAATCGGGTCATTCAACATAGGCGCAGCATTATAGGGATGCACCCAGCCATGTCAAAGGAAATTCAGCCCTGTGCGTCAGCCGGTCACGCCGCTAGAATCCGCTGCCGCCCTGAGGAGACGCCCATGCTGCCTTTATTACTCGCATCCAGCTCGGTTTATCGCCGGGAATTGCTGAGCCGCCTGCACCTGCCGTTCATCTGCAGCTCGCCGGATATCGACGAAAGCCACCGTAAAAATGAATCCGCCGTCGAGCTGGTCAAGCGCCTGGCCGAACAAAAAGCCCGCGCCCTGGCCGCCAGTCATCCGGGGCATTTGATTATCGGCTCGGACCAGGTCGCCGCGCTGGAAGGTCGGATCATCGGCAAACCGCACACGTTCGAAAATGCTCGCGAACAGTTACTGGCTGCCAGCGGCAAACGCGTGAGTTTCCTCACCGGGCTGGCACTGCTGAACAGCGAGACAGGGCACTGCCAAGTCGACTGCGTACCTTTTACAGTGCACATGCGCGAGCTGGACGCTGAGCGTATCGAGCGCTACCTGCGCATCGAGCAGCCGTATGACTGCGCGGGCAGCTTCAAGGCAGAGGGGCTGGGTGTGAGCCTGTTCCAGGGTACCGAAGGGCCGGACGCCACCAGCCTTGTCGGCTTACCGCTGATTCGCCTGATAGACATGCTGCTGGCAGAGGGCGTGCAAATCCCCTAAGAACAGCACACAACCAAATGTGGGAGAGGGCTTCCCCCCTCCCACATTTGGAACTACACCAGGCTTGAGACTTCAGCGTAGCGTCGGGCCTTGGAAGCCCATGTACAGCGCCAGCTTCTCAGCCACACTCGAACCGAGTTTCTTGGAGAACCGATCAAACGGCGATTCCTCAACCGTGAAATCCACCAACTCCTTCTCGCCAATCACATCCCGCGCCACCGAACTGGCACTGCCCAGGCCGTCGATCAAGCCCAGCGGCAACGCCTGCTCGCCGGACCACACGAGCCCGGAGAACAGCTCCGGATGGTCTTTATCTTTCAGGCGATCGCCACGCCCTTGCTTCACGCTGGCGATGAACTGGCGATGAGTGGTGTCGAGCACGCCTTGCCAGAACTGGGTTTCATCAGCTTTTTGCGGCTGGAACGGATCAAGGAACGATTTGTGCTCACCCGAGGTGTAGGTGCGGCGCTCCACCCCCAGCTTCTCCATGGTGCCGACAAACCCATAACCGGCCGCCGTTACACCGATGGAACCTACCAGGCTGGCCTTGTCGGCATAGATCTGGTCAGCGGCGCTGGCAATGTAATAGGCACCCGAAGCACCCAGGTCGGAAATCACCGCGTACAGCTTGATATCCGGATGCAGGCCACGCAGACGGCGAATCTCGTCATACACATAACCCGACTGCACCGGGCTGCCGCCCGGACTGTTGATGCGCAGGATCACGCCCTTGACCTTGGAGTCCTCGAACGCGGCACGCAGGCTGCTGACGATGTTGTCGGCGCTGGCGGATTCCTTGTCGGCAATCACCCCGCGCACTTCGATCAGGGCGGTGTAGTGGGCGCCACGGGTCGCGCTTTTTTCCATGTCCATGAGCGGGCTGAACAACGCCAGCATGGCAATCAACCAGACAAATGTCAGCAGCTTGAAGAAAATCCCCCAACGCCGCGCACGACGCTGTTCCTGGACGCTGGCCAGGAGGGTTTTCTCCAGCAGCTTCCAGCTTTTGTCATCACCGTTTTCAGCCTTTTCGGGCGCTTTCCACTCGTCACTCATGCCATCAACCCCAGCAAAGACTTATTGGGCCCGGCTGAGCCAGGCCTGCAATTCGGAAAAATGATCAATCGTCAGCCTGGGCTCATAGTGCTGCAAGGCCTCGGCCGCCTGGGCGCCATAACTGACCGCCACACTGTCCATGCCAGCATTGCGTGCCATCATCAGGTCAAAGGAGGCATCCCCCACCATCAACGCCTGGCGTGGCGACACACCGCAGTGCGCCAGGATCTGCTCCAGCATCAGAGGATGAGGCTTACTGGCAGTTTCATCGGCGGCGCGGGTGATATCGAAATAATCTTCCCAACCGTGGGCCTTGAGCACCCGGTCCAGCCCGCGACGGGCCTTGCCGGTAGCGATCGCCAGGTGATAACCCTCGGCGCGGAACGCATCCAGCGACTGCACCACCCCCTCGAACAACGGCGAAGGCGTGACCTCCAGGGCGATGTAGTGATCGGCGTAATGATCTCGGAATGCAACCAACTCAGCGTCGCTGATCTCGGGGTACAAGGTGCGAATGGCCTCAGGCAAGCCGAGCCCGATAATGCCCTTGACCGCGTGGTCAGTACACAGCGCGAACCCCGAACGGGTCGACGCGGTGTGCATCGATTCGACGATCCGACCAATGGAATTACACAGGGTGCCGTCCCAATCGAAGATCAGCAGCTTGTAATCAGGGTGCGACACTCAAACGCTCCACGGTCTTGGCCCACATCTCATCGACCGGCGCCTGCAGCTTCAATTCGCCACCATCGGGCAGCGGCACGGTGAGCATGTAGGCGTGCAGGAACAGGCGCTTGCCGCCTAAATCACGGATTTCCTTGGAGAAACCCTCGTCGCCGTATTTGGTATCACCGGCGATGCAATGACCCGCATGCAAGGTGTGTACGCGAATCTGGTGGGTACGGCCGGTTACCGGCTTGGCCTCGACCATGGTGGCGAAGTCACCGAAGCGACGCAGCACCTTGAACAGGGTCAGGGCTTCTTTACCCTCCTCGTCCACCTCGACCATGCGCTCGCCGGAGCGCAGGTTGCTCTTCTGCAAGGGCGCGCGAACGCTTTTGATCGAGCTGGCCCAGTTGCCGCGCACCAGCGCCATGTAGCGCTTGTCTACGCCATCGCCACGCAGGGCGGTGTGCAAATGACGCAACATGCTGCGTTTCTTGGCGATCATCAGCAGGCCGGAGGTGTCACGGTCCAGGCGATGGACCAATTCCAGCTCCTTGGCGTCCGGACGCAACTGACGAAAGGCTTCGATCACGCCGAAATTCAGGCCACTGCCGCCGTGAACCGCAATACCGCAGGGCTTGTTGATCACGATCAGCTTGTTGTCTTCGAAGACAATCGACGCCTCAAGGCGCTGCAACAGACCTTGGGCCAGCGGGACAGGCTCATCACGCTCAGGCACGCGCACCGGCGGCACACGGACGATATCGCCCGCCTGCAACTTGTACTCGGGCTTGATTCGGCCCTTGTTCACCCGCACTTCACCTTTACGCAAGATGCGGTAGATCAAGGTCTTGGGCACGCCTTTGAGCCTGGCCAGGAGAAAATTATCGATGCGTTGGCCGGCATATTCCGGCGAGACCTCGAGCAGCTGGACGCTGGGGGTCTGGGGGGCGGTAGTCGTCATGGCGGCGATGATAACAATTTTTTATGGAATTGAAGCACTTAATCATTGCTGCTATAGTCGCGAACGCCGCCAAAAGCGGCCTGGACAGAGGACTTGCGGCAAATTGCCGGCCCTGACCATCGCAATTCATCAGGACGCGAGGCCGTCCTACGGGGCTTTCGCCACCTTGGAAGGCTCGGGATTGTAACAAGCGCAGGTGACATGAGGCCTGAAGCGAGTGCAGTACGCAGAGTGATTACTCGCGTTTTGCGCCGATATTTACGGCCAGTTCACAAAGTGCAGTCAGTCTTGAGCCACACCATGGCGAATGCTTCGGAAACAACGCCTGTTAAGAGCTGAGTGAGAGCGCGATCGCCCACACCTAGTCTTGTTTAGCCATGAGCGTGGACTCCCCATTGGAGTACACGGTAAATGCCAACCCGCTGCGGATTCTGCGCGCGGCAGCACCCGAATTATCAGGGATACGTGTAGGGTGGAGATGCACAACCGTCGGACCGTGTAGCACTAGGCTTATATTTAGACGCTTCATCTCGTCCACAGTCGCCGGTTGATTCCTCCTCCTGACCTTAGCTTTTGTTGAAGTGGTGCCTTTGTCACCACCGCTAACAAGCAGGACGCGTCCGTCGCGATACCGGCCCAATTGGCCTGTTATTGCTGGACACTGGAGTGGCCAACCACTCTTGACGCACCTGACACCGACCGTGAGAAGTCGTGTGTGCCGAACGCCGTTTCCGGCAGCCCGGAAACCGACGGTACAACATGAAAAGAATGCTGATTAACGCAACTCAACCCGAAGAGTTGCGTGTTGCACTGGTAGATGGCCAACGCCTCTACGACCTGGACATCGAATCCGGTGCACGCGAGCAGAAGAAGGCCAATATCTATAAAGGCCGTATTACTCGCATCGAACCAAGCCTTGAGGCTGCCTTTGTCGATTTCGGCTCCGAGCGCCACGGCTTCCTGCCCCTCAAAGAAATCTCCCGCGAATACTTCAAGAAAGCGCCTGAAGGCCGCGTGAACATCAAGGACGTCCTGAGCGAAGGCCAGGAAGTCATCGTTCAGGTCGAAAAAGAAGAACGTGGCAACAAGGGCGCCGCCCTGACCACCTTCATCAGCCTGGCAGGCCGTTACCTGGTCCTGATGCCGAACAACCCACGTGCCGGCGGTATTTCCCGTCGCATCGAAGGCGAAGAGCGCAACGAACTGCGTGAAGCGCTGAACGGCCTGATCGCACCGGCCGACATGGGCCTGATCGTTCGCACTGCCGGCCTGGGCCGCAGCAGCGAAGAAATGCAGTGGGACCTCGACTACCTGCTGCAACTATGGACCGCCATCAAAGAAGCGTCCCTGGATCGTTCCGCGCCGTTCCTGATCTACCAGGAAAGCAACGTGATCATCCGCGCCATCCGCGATTACCTGCGCCAGGACATCGGCGAAGTGCTGATCGACAGCGTTGAAGCGCAGGACGAAGCCCTGACCTTCATCCGCCAGGTGATGCCGCAGTACGCCAGCAAGATCAAGCTGTACGAAGACAGCGTTCCACTGTTCAACCGTTTCCAGATCGAAAGCCAGATCGAGACCGCCTTCCAGCGCGTGGTCGAACTGCCTTCCGGTGGCTCCATTGTGATCGACCCGACCGAAGCCCTGGTGTCCATCGACATCAACTCGGCGCGCGCCACTAAAGGTAGCGACATCGAAGAAACCGCCCTGCAGACCAACCTGGAAGCGGCTGAAGAAATCGCCCGCCAACTGCGCCTGCGCGACATCGGCGGCCTGATCGTGATCGACTTCATCGACATGACCCCCGCCAAGAACCAGCGCGCCGTGGAAGAGAAAGTCCGCGAATGCCTGGAAGCTGACCGTGCCCGCGTACAGGTTGGCCGCATCTCGCGCTTCGGCCTGCTGGAAATGTCCCGTCAGCGCCTGCGTCCGTCCCTGGGCGAAAGCAGCGGCATCGTCTGCCCGCGTTGCAACGGCACCGGTATCATCCGTGACGTTGAATCGCTGTCCCTGGCGATCCTGCGCCTGATCGAAGAAGAAGCCCTGAAAGACCGCACCGCCGAAGTCCGCGCACAAGTGCCGATCCCGGTCGCCGCGTTCCTGCTCAACGAAAAACGCAACTCGATCACCAAGATCGAACTGCGCACCCGTGCCCGTATCGTGATCCTGCCGAACGATCACCTCGAGACGCCGCACTTCGAAGTGCAGCGCCTGCGTGATGACAGCCCGGAAGCCCACAGCGGCCAGTCCAGCTACGAAATCGCCGCTGCCGCCGCCGAAGTGGAAGAAGTCCAGCCGGCTGCTGCGACCCGCACCCTGGTTCGCCAGGAAGCCGCTGTGAAGACCGCCCCTGCCCGCGCCAACGCACCGGTGCCGACTGAAGTGGCTGCACCGGCTGCCGCACCGGCCGCCCTGCCTGAGCCAAGCCTGTTCAAGGGCCTGGTGAAGTCGCTGGTCAGCCTGTTCGCGACCAAGGAAGAGCCCGTTGCTCCGGTGGTGGTTGAAAAACCTGCCACCGAACGCCCGGCGCGCAACGAAGAGCGTCGCAACGGTCGCCAGCAGAGCCGTAACCGTAACGGTCGCCGTGACGAAGAACGCAAGCCTCGCGAAGAACGTGCACCGCGTGAAGAACGCGCGCCACGTGAAGAGCGTGCGCCTCGCGAAGCCCGTGAAGAAACCCCGACCGTAGCCCGTGAAGAACGCGCACCGCGTGAAGAGCGTGCACCACGCACCCCACGTGCTCCGCGTGAAGATCGCAAGCCACGTGGCGAGCGTGAAGAACGTGTGCGTGAACTGCGCGAGCCGCTGGATGCCGCTCCTGCCGTCGCCGCCGAAGCCGTCAGCGAAGAACGCCCGGCTCGCCAGCCGCGTGAAGAACGCGCGCCACGTGAAGAACGCCAACCTCGCGCTCCGCGTGAAGAGCGTCAACCACGTGCCGAGCAAGCTGCTGCCGCCGCCAGCGAAGAAGAAGTACTGACCGGCGAAGAGCAACCGCAGGAAGACGGTCAGGAAGGCGCCGAAGGCGATCGTCCACGCCGCCGCTCCCGTGGCCAGCGTCGTCGCAGCAACCGTCGTGAGCGTCAGCGTGATGCCAACGGCAACGTGATCGAAGGCTCGGAAGAGACCGGCGAAAACGCAGAAGCCGCTACCAGCGAACCGACGGGCGCCGAACTGGCTGCCGGCCTGGCTGTTACCGCTGCCGTTGCCAGCTCGGTCATCAGCGCACCTGCTGAAGCCCAGGCCCACGAGCAGGCTGAGCGCGCTACTGCTGCTGTCGAAGAGACCGTCATCGCAGAAACACCTGTTGCCGAGACGCCAATCGTTGAAGCACCTGCTGTTGAAGCACCTGCTGTTGAAGCATCGGTTGCTGAAGCGCCAGTTGTAGAAGCGCCGGCTGTCGAAGCCACCACCCCAATCGAAGCGCCGGTTGTGCCGGAAGTGGAAGTTGTTCCGGAAGTAGAAGTTGCTCCGGTTCAAGAAGCCCAGCCAGAAGTTGAAGTGGCAGCGGTTGAAGAAGCACCGGCGATTGAACCTCAGCCAGTGACTGAAACAGTCGTTGAAGCTCCGGTTGTCGAGGCGGCTCCAGAAGTTCGTGAAGTTCGTGAAGAACAGACCGCCTTCCAATGGACTGCCGAGCCTGCCGCGCCGGTTGAAGCGCCAGAACCTGCCCCAGTGGTAGAAGACGCGCCGGCACCGGTTGCCGAAGTCGTGGTTGCCGAGCCAGCCCCCGTGGTTGAGCCTGCTCCGGTCGTTGAACCTGCACCCGTGGTTGAAGCGCCGGTGGTTGCCGAAGTTGCCGCGCCAGTGGTTGAAGCAGCACCGGTCAGTGCCCTGACCGAAAACGGCCGTGCCCCGAACGACCCACGTGAAGTGCGTCGTCGTCGCAAGGAAGCGGAAGCTGCTGCTGCTGCTGCCGCAGCACAGGAAGCAGAGCAAGAGAGCAAACCTCTCGTCTGATTCCGTCAGCAATTAAAAAGCCCCGCCTGAGTGATCAGGCGGGGCTTTTTATTGAGTGCCAGACACTGAGTTTCCGGCCTGGAATACAGCCAGCACCTACAGCTAGAGTGGGGAGAAATTCAACGACTGCGGCAGGTCGACGTCCCAGAGCACGCCCGGATCATCAACAGGTACTTCAAGCAGCGTCGCCTGCGCAAACAACGGCTTGGCCCCGCGATCACCGGTCAGTTCCATCAGCCCTGGCCGAAATGCCTGGCTGAACGCGACAGGATGCCCATATTGCCCATCCTGTACCGGCACACTAATACACCCTTCCTCCAGCCCATCAATCACCTGTTCAATGCTCGATGCCCGAATAAACGGCATATCCCCCAGCAGCACCAACCAGCCTTCCGACTCACCGCTGGCCGCAACCGCCGCCGCAAGGCTGTCACCCATGCCGGCCGAGCGCAGCAGCAACACCTTGCAACCGTAGGCCTCTGCCAGACGAATCACTTCAAGCCGATCTGGTGAAGTCACCACCCAGCGCTCAACCACATTGCCCGGCAAATTCACCAGCACCTGCTCGATCACCGGCCGCGCCACACCATCCAAACCCACACAATCGGCCAGCAACTTATCCTGGCCAGCCCCCGCCACAGCGCGGAAACGACTGCCCTGCCCCGCCGCGAGCACTATCGCAGTGACTGTCACTGCGCCACCACCGGCAACGGCTTTTTCTGCATCGGCGCCACGCCATTCTTGATCGCGACAATTTCCGCCATCAGCGACAACGCGATCTCCGACGGGGTGTGACTGCCGATATGCAAACCAATCGGCCCATGCAAACGTGCGATGGCCTCGGCAGACAACCCCAGCGCGGCGAGGTTTTCCCGACGTTTCTGGCTGTTGACCCGTGAACCCAGCGCGCCAATGTAGAACGCCGAGGAATTCAACGCCGTCAGCAACGCCATATCGTCCAGGCGCGGATCATGGGTGAGGCAGACGATGGCAGTGCGTTCATCCGTTTGGATATTCAGCACGGCCTCATCAGGCATGCCCGGTACGAACCGGCCGTGCTGCTCTTCCCAACCGTAGACGAACTCGTCGCGCGGGTCGCAGATGAGCACTTCGAAATCCAGCAAGCGCGCCATCTCTGCCACATAGCGGGACAGCTGCCCGGCGCCGATCAGCAGCAAGCGCCAGCGCGGACCATAAATGGCCCGCAGGCGCTCGCCGTCGAAGGTGACTGCATCGGTCTTGCTTGCGCTGCTCAAGGTCACGTCACCGCTGGCTAGGTCAAGCTCACGCGCGACGATCTGATGATCTTCACACCGCGCCAAAAGCTCCAACACCCACGCCCAGTCGCCCACACGCTCTTCGGTCAAGCGCAAGGTGCCGCCACACGGCAGGCCAAAACGCGCGGCCTCATCACGGGTAACGCCATAGGTCACTAGCTGGACCGGCGGCCCATCCGCAGGCAAGCGCCCATCCTGCAGGCGCGCAATCAAGTCGTCCTCGATGCAGCCGCCCGACACCGAGCCGATCACCACACCATCGCCCCTCAGCGCCAGCATGGCGCCCGGTGGACGCGGGGCACTGCCCCACGTCTGAACGACGCTGTACAACACGACTTGCTGCCCGGCGCGGCGCCACTCGAGCACGCTGCGCAGGACATTCAAATCCACACTGTCCACAAAACCTCCTGCAAGCGTTAAAAGCGATTTACTTACTGTAAAACAAAAGACCCAAAGTGACGCGCCAGAAACGCAAACGCCCCGAACCAGTCGGGGCGTTTGTGCGTTGCGCTCGGCGTTAGTTCACGCCATCAGCGATTTACTTGACCACGGGTGCAGGGCCTTCGGCCACGCCCAGGTCATCGATTTCGCGGGTTTCCGAGATACCGGTACCGCCAGACGCCAGCTCGCTTTGCAGCTTGTCGGTGTCCAGTTCCTTGACCCACTTGGCCACAACGATGGTGGCAACGGCGTTACCCACCAGGTTAGTCAGCGCACGGGCTTCGGACATGAAGCGGTCGATACCCAGGATCAGCGCCAGGCCGGCAACCGGCAGGTGGCCTACGGCCGACAGGGTCGCTGCCAGTACGATGAAGCCCGAACCGGTCACGCCTGCAGCGCCTTTGGAGGACAGCAGCAGCACCAGCAGCAGGGTGATCTGGTGGGTGATGTCCATGTGGGTGTCAGTCGCCTGGGCGATGAACACAGCAGCCATGGTCAGGTAGATCGACGTACCGTCGAGGTTGAACGAGTAGCCAGTCGGGATCACCAGGCCAACGACGGATTTCTTAGCGCCCAGACGCTCCATCTTGATCAGCATGCGTGGCAATGCGGATTCGGAAGACGAAGTACCCAGAACGATCAGCAGCTCTTCACGGATGTAGCGGATCAGCTTGATCACGCTGAAACCGTGGGCGCGGCAGATACCGCCCAGCACCACCAGTACGAACAGCAGGCAGGTGATGTAGAAGCAGATCATCAGCTGGCCCAGTTGCACCAGGGAACCTACACCGTAGGCGCCGATGGTGAACGCCATGGCGCCCAGGGCACCGATTGGCGCGAGCTTCATGATCATGTTGATGATGTTGAACATCACGTGGGCGAAGCGATCGATGAAGTCCAGGACCGGCTTGCCGTAGGCACCCAGGCGATGCAGGGCGAAACCGAAGATCACCGAGAACATCAGCACTTGCAGGATGTCGCCGTTGGCGAAGGCGCCGACGATGGTGTTAGGGATCACGTTGAGGATAAAGCCGACGATGCTCTGGTCTTTACCGGCAGTGACATAGGCCGCTACTTTGGAGGCGTCCAGGGTCGCTACGTCGATGTGCATGCCGGCGCCCGGTTGCACAACGTTGACCACGATCAAGCCGATCAACAGCGCGACGGTGGAAACGATTTCGAAGTAGAGCAGCGCGTAGCCGCCGGTTTTGCCGACCGATTTCATGCTTTGCATGCCAGCGATACCGCTGACAACGGTGCAGAAGATGATCGGGGCGATGACCATTTTGATCAGTTTGATGAACCCGTCACCCAGTGGCTTGAGGGCCACACCGGTCTCCGGGTAGAAGTGACCGAGCAAAATACCGATAACGATGGCAACGATCACCTGGAAATACAGGGATTTGTAGATTGGCTGACGAGTCGTCATTGCAAAGTTCCTCAATCGTCCCGTGTGGCAAATATCCGCCATTGCCCACGACACTTGAATTGCGAACCCTCCTGCACTGGAGGGATTTGTTGTTTGCGAGGTCTGTAGGTCCAGCCTGCGCTGTCATCCTTATCGCAAACGCCGTGCCACTTTGCTGAAAAACCTTACAGGCCTTTAGACATCAGGGCTTGAGGTTTGCAGACGCCCTCCTAAGCGCCGTAACACGTGGCGGATTTCCGCCGCACCGTCCAATCCCGTCCTACAATTTGGCGGATATCCGCCTTGCTCGCCCTCTGCAGTGATGGCTACCATCCGTCCTTCCATGGACGAGGCCTGCGCATGCGTGAACGTACCATCGCCAGTCATTACGCCCGGGCAGCCCTTGGCGGGGCGCGGCGGGCCGGTTACGACTATTCAGGGCTGCTGCAACAGGTGGGCATCACCCCGGAACTGTTGACCGAACCCCGCGCCCGCATCGCGCCGGAGCAATTTACCCGGCTGCTGCAAATGCTCTGGCTGGCGCTGGACGACGAATACCTGGGTTTCGCTGAAGGCCCGAGCAAACGCGGGACCTTCGCCATGATGTGCCACGCGCTGATCCACTGCCGCACCTTGGAGAAGGCTCTGGAACGCGGCTTACTATTTTATAGCCTATTCCCACAGGGACCGCGCTGGCAGCTGACACGCGAAGGCGATATGGCGCGCTTGAGCCTGGACGATTCGACGCTGTGGGACCCGGATCACTTTCTCAGCGAATGCCTGCTGGTGATCTGGCATCGCTTGGGCAGCTGGCTGATAGGCCAGCGTATCCGGCTGCATGAGGCCACCTTCAGCTACCCGATGCCGGCTCACGCCAGCGAATACGACCTGCTCTTTCCCTGTACCCAGGTGTTTGGTGCACCGACCAGCAGCTTGGTGTTTCATAGCCGCTACCTGAGCCTGCCGCTGTTGCAGGACGAACGCACACTCAAGCACTTCCTAGAGCGCTCACCCGCCGACTTGCTGTCCCGGCCGGATGAAGGCGACAGCTTGAGCAGCCAGCTACGCCGCTTGCTGAGTCGCGACCGCACCTCCTGGCCCGACCTGGAAGCCGTCGCCCAGCATTTGCACATCAGCCCCCAGACCCTACGCCGGCATTTACGCGAAGAAGGCAACAGTTTTCAGGCGCTCAAGGATGAGCTGCGGCGGGACATCGCCATCTATCATTTGGGCCGGGAGGATTTGTCATTGCAGGCGATTGCCGAGCAGTTGGGTTTTTCCGAACCGTCGGCGTTTCATCGAGCGTTCAAGAAGTGGACGGGGTTGACGCCGGGGGCGTATCGCGCGCAGGAGAGTTAGAGGGGCAGCGCCTGGACTGGCGGTATCGGGGGCAAGCCCCCTCCCACCTTTGAACGTGTTCACACATTAATAATGTGGGAGGGGGCTTGCCCCCGATGAGGCCTGTAAAACCAGTAAAGATCAAAAGGCGGGGAAGTGAATCTTGAACGCGGCGCCGCCCAACGGCGAATCGCCCAAGGTCAACCGCGCGCCATAACTTTCAATAATATCCTTGACCACCGCCAAGCCAATCCCCTGCCCCGGATGCTGGCGATCCAGCCGTTCACCCCTTTGCAGAATCCGCGCACGCTGATCCGGCGGTACCCCAGGGCCATCATCCTCAATGCACAACTCGGTGCCTTCCAGACTTTCCACCAGACTGATACGCACCTCACTCAGGCACAGGCGGTAGGCGTTTTCCAGCAGGTTGCCGAGCAACTCCAGCAAGGCGCCCTTCTCGATCGGCACATCGCATTCTTCCGGCAACTCAAAAGACACCGTGACGCGTTTATCGCGGTAGACCTTGTCCAGCGTATCGCACAGGCTTTGCAGCACCGGCGCCAGGCGTACCTGATGGCGCACCAGCCCGCTTTTGCGCAGGCTGGCCCGCTGCAACTGGTAGCTGATCTGCTGGCTCATGCGCTCGATCTGCGATTGCAACACCCAGGCCTGATCGCGATCTTCAGGACGCTGGGCCATGTCTTCGCTCACCCCCTGCAAGACCGCCAGCGGGGTTTTCAGGCTGTGGGCCAAGTCGTCGAGGGAATCGCGGTAGCGCGTCCGTTGCTCACGCTCGCTGTGCAGCAGGCGGTTGAGAGAGCCGGTGAGACGCAGCAGTTCGCGGGGGTGTTGCTCGGAGAGGCTTTCGCGCGTGCCGCCTTCGATCTGGTCGAGTTCCTGGCTCAGCCGCCGCAGCGCTTGCAGGCCCCAGGTCAGGCCCAGCCATAACAAGGTCAGCAGCACCAGCAGCGCTGCGCCGAAGCCCAGGTAGAGGTTTTCGCGCAGGCCTTCGAGGGTCAGTTGGTATTCGCGCACCGGTTGCAGGGCGACGATGCTGAAGGCCGCGCTCTTGCCACCGAGCAGCCTGACCTCGACGTCATACACGAAGAATTCCTGGCCGTTGGCCTCGCGAATCCGCGCAAATTCATTGCCGCGCCCGTCGTAGCGCGGCTTGTAGTTGATATTTTCTTCCTTGGTCGCCCGCGAACGCCATACCAGATGACCTTCACGGTCGTAGATATAGCCCAGCAGACGGCTATCGGTCAGGTTGAAGCGCTCGTCCGGCAACTGCGCCGGCATCAGCAGGCGGTTGTTTTCGACCCGCGCGGCAGAGATCAGAGTGGTGACATCCGACGCCAGGCGTTGCTCGATGGAGTCTTGCAGCGCCAGGCTGAACGCGCCCTGCATGGCCGGCAACAACCCGAGCATAAACAACACGGCCAGGGTGGCGGCCGCCAGCATCAAGCGCACGCGTAGCGAGCGAATCAACGGCAGCGCTCATTGAACAGGTAGCCCAGGCCACGCACGGTGTCGATCGGTTTGAACCCGCCCGGGCCTTCCAGCTTGCGACGCAGGCGGCCGACCAGCACTTCAATGACATTCGGATCGCGCTCGTCGTCATCGGGGTAGAGCTGTTCCATCAAGCGGTCCTTGGCGACCACTTGCTGGTGATGACGCATCAGGTATTCGAGGATGCGGTATTCGTAGGCCGTCAACGCCAAGGGCTGTTCGTCAAGGGACGCCTGCTTGCGGTTGAGGTCCAGCAGCAAAGGCCCGGCAACGATAGTCGACTGGGTAAAGCCACTGGAACGACGCAGCAAGGCGTTCATGCGCGCCTCCAGCTCTTCGAACTGGAACGGCTTGACCACGTAGTCGTCGGCGCCGGCCGCCAGGCCTTCGACCTTGTCCTGCCAGTTGCCGCGCGCGGTGAGGATCAGGATCGGGAAGGTCTTGGCCTGGGTACGCAACTGGCGGATCAGGTCCAGGCCGCCCATGCCGGGCAGGCCCAGGTCGATGATCGCCAAGTCATGGTTGAACTGGCCGGTCTGGTACAGGGCCTCTTCGGCATTGGCCACGGCCTCGACCACATGCCCGCTGTCGGTCAGGCGGGTCAACAGGTGATGACGCAGCAGCGCCTCATCTTCCACCACCAGCAATTTCATAAGGCTCTCCAAAGCAAATCAACTGTCCGACAGAGGGATATCATAGCGGCCCTGCAGGTCTTGCGGGCGCAGTTTAATACCATTGAACTGGCCGGTCAGGTGTTCATAGCCGGCGCGGTAGTCCGGCTGCGGGGTTGCAAGGCCCAGGGACTGGCCCCAAGGCGTGGGTTGGCTGCCGGCGTCTTCGAAGCTGACACGCTGGATCAGCGCGCTGGCTTTCTTGGTTTTCTCACGTCCGAATGCGGCAAAGGCGCCGTCCGAGGCCTGGACCCCGGCGGTGGCACTGAGCATGGTTAACGCCAACATCAGCTTTTTGATCGCAGTCATGGTGTTACCTCTACGCGTTTGGCTGTTGCAGCCCAGACTACGCAGGCGCCCCTGAACTCCCCCTGAACAGGCTCTGAACCTCACCTGAACCGCAGCGGGCTATCCGCAAGCGTTTGAACTCGGCAAAATACCGGCCCATGAATCCCCTACCCGCTTGCTGCACCCCACTCGACGCCCACTGGCCCCTGCCTGAGCCCTTGCCGGGCACGGTATTGCTCAGCACCCGCTTCGACCCTGCCTTATTAACGGCAGGCGACTTCCAGCGCAGCGCCGTACCGCCGCCGGCCAGTATCCAGCGCTCAGTGGCCAAGCGTCAGGCCGAGTTCCTGGCCGGCCGTCTGTGCGCCCGCGCGGCGCTGCAACAACTCGATCACCTCAACTACATCCCCGCGATCGGTGAAGACCGCGCACCGGTGTGGCCCGCACATATCTGCGGCTCTATCACCCACAGCACCGGGCATGCCGCCGCGATCGTCGCGCACAAGGCGCAATGGCGCGGGCTGGGGATGGACCTGGAGAATGTGCTGAGCCTGGAGCGGGCGGAGCGGTTGGCGGGGGAAATTCTCACGGTGGAGGAGCTGCACCGCATGGGCTCGCTGCCGCGTGAACAGCATGCGCTGCTGGTGACGCTGACGTTTTCGGCCAAGGAGAGCCTGTTCAAGGCGCTCTACCCGATCGTGCAGAAGCGCTTCTACTTTGAGCATGCCGAGGTGGTGGAGTGGTCAGCTGCAGGCCATGTGCGCCTGCGCCTGCTGACGGACCTGTCTGCCGAGTGGTTCCATGGCAAAGAGCTGAGCGCACAATTTGCGCTGCATGAAGCTCAGCTGTTGAGCCTGGTGGCCATCAGCGCCTGAGCCCCCCCTCCCACACTCGACCGAGTTCCAGCGTTGGGATGCCATCGACTGAGGGAGGGGGCTTGCTCCCGATAGCGACATCAGGATTTATCCTGATCCCGTGGCCAACTCAGGCTGAAGCAGGCCCCACCCAAATTATTGCTCTTGCCGATCAACGCCCGCCCGCCGTGCCAATAAATGATTCGCCGCACAATCGACAACCCCAGGCCATGCCCACCCGAAGCACGGGTGCGGCTGTCATCCAGGCGCAGGAACGGCGTGAAAATGCGCTCCCAGGCACTTTCCGGCACGCCGGGGCCGTCGTCCTCCACATCGATGCGGCAGCGCACCTGGCCGACCTGATAACTGATCAACACCTGCCCCTGGGCATGGCGCATGGCATTGCTCACCAGGTTCTGCAGCGCCCGATGCAGATAACGCGGCTCGGCATCCACCCAGGCGTCATCCCAATGCACCGAAGACAGGCAAATACCCCGGGTCACGTTGACCTGCGGGCGCAGTGGCGATAATTCGCCGATCACCTGATCGAGCAGCGCATTGAGGTCGACCCGCTGGAAATTCAGCTCCGGCGAGCCTTGCTCCAGACGTGCATACGTCAGCATTTCGTCCACCAGGCCATCAAGGTCTTGGATATCGCTGTCCATGCCCTCCAGGTATTTGCGCCGCGCCTCGGGGGTGGTGGCATCGCCGACCATCTCCAGGCCGAAGCGCAAGCGCGCCACCGGCGTGCGCAGCTCATGGGACACCGCGCGCACCAGTTCGCGCTGGATCGCCAGCAACTGTTGCAAGTGCTCGGCCATGCCGTTGAACGCCGCGGCCAGGCGCCCCACCGAGTCAGCGCCGCGAGCCGGCACGCGGACTTCCAGGTTGCCCTTGGCGATGCGCGTGGCAGCGGCTTCCAGGCCGCGCAACCGGCGTTCAAGCTGACGCACTAATAGATAGACGATCAGACCGATCAGCGTCAGGCCGATCAAGGCAATCAGCACCAGCCATTGCGCCGGGTAAGGACTCATCTGATACAACGGGCCGATTTCCAGCACCCGCGGCGTGCCGACCATGCCGGCAAACACGCGGATCGAATCGCCGCCCTTGCCCAAGGCCATCACCGTGTCGCCTTCCGATACGCGGCGGCGCTGGTCTTCATCCATATCAGTCTGGTCGAGGGTCATCAGGTGCATGTCAAAGCCAAAACCCTTGGCTTCTTTTATGTCTGCCAGGCGTTGCGGTTGTTCCGCCACCGGGAAGCGCACCAGTTCGTCGGCGAGCAGGTAGATGGTCGCGCGGGCAAGTTGCTCGCTGATCTGCTGCACCTCTCCCTCCAGCACCAGTTGATCCTGATCACTGACCCATCGCAGCACCCGCGCGGCATGCGGCCCGGTCTGCTCCACCAGCACCTGCCCACGTTGCAGGCGGTTGCGCTGGCTCGAGTCCAGTTGCGTATCCGCGAGGGGGCGCAATTGCAGCGGGATACCCAGCAAACGTTCCCACACCGCCAGGGCGCGTTGGCGCTCGATGGGGCTCATGGGCTGCAGGTTATCGCCCATCAACGCGAAGGTGCCGTGGGCCAGGCGCTCGCGGTATTGGCCGCTGCGCACCTCGTTGAGCAGGTGCAGGGCCAGCACGCCGAGCAGCGCCACCAGGATCAGCGCCGCGCACATACCGCCGTAGATGCGCAGGAAGATCGAGTTCACAGCGGCATGTCGGCGGCGGCTTCGGGGACGAACAGGTAGCCTTTGCTGCGGATGGTCTTGATCAGGCGCGGGTGGATCGGGTCGTCGCCGATTTTCGGGCGAATACGCGAGATGCGCACATCGATGGAACGGTCCTGGCCGTCGTAGCCGATGCCGCGCAGGGCGATGAAGATTTCTTCGCGGGACAGGATGCGCCCGGCATTCGCCACCAACAGCCACAGCAAGTCGAATTCGGCGCTGGTCAGCTCGATGCCGGCATTATTCAGCCAGGCCTCGCGCAACGCGTTGTCCACCACCAACGGGCCGAATTGCAGGCGGCGCTGGCTTCCCACGGCAGTCGGTTCCGCCGGTTCGCTGCGCCGCAGCAGGGCCTGGATGCGCGCCAGCAACAGGCGCGGGCGTACGGGTTTGCACACGTAGTCGTCGGCGCCCATGTCCAGGCCCAGCACCTGGTCCATGTCGTCGGTGCGCGCGGTCAGCATCAGGATCACGCCGTCATAACGCTCGCGCACTGTGCGGCAGATGCTCAGGCCGTCTTCGCCGGGCAGCATCAGGTCGAGGATCACCAAGTCCGGCTGTTCAGCGATGATCCGCGCCGCCGCCAAGGCCCCATCGCCCTCCACCGACACCTGCAGGCCGTTGCTCTCCAGGTACTCGCGGGTCAATTCGGCGAGCCGCTCGTCATCCTCGACGATCAATACCTGCCAGGCTTCTTGCTCCACGGGTGATCCTCATTGTTATAAAGAAGGTCGTCCTGACCATGCGATCTATTGTCGGAGGGGCTTGCGCTCACATTTCTGATCTGCGCCAGCCACACCTTATTTGTAATGTTGGGAAGGCATAACAAAGACCGATTGTAGCCATGCCGCAACCCTGGAACACAAGCTTGGAAATGCATTCGGTGATCGCATTTTTTTGTGATAGGGTTCGCGCCCTCAAAAATCCAATCAGCTGTTTTTACCTTGGAATATTCGGTGACAAACGGCCGAATCCAGCAGCAATGCGGCCTACACGGGTGTTCCACGTTTCATACACATTTTACCCACAGCGTTATCCACAGGTAGTGCGTTGCTAAGCCCCCCAAAACGCATTATCTTGTAGCTCGGCGCAAAAAAAACCCTACATGTAGGGTTTTGAGCGAAAAAAACCAAACACAGATCAGACAAGAAACTCAAGCCCTTTCTTGCTCTCGTTTGGTTGAACCAAAGCATTTTTCGAAAGCCCAAACCGCTCACGCGGATGGCAGCCGTTTTCACGCTCCAACAGCGCAAAACGGTACGGGTGTTGCAGTGCTTGAACCTGGCAACTGTCACCCACCAGGAATACGGCCAAGGGCTTTTGAGCCCCGAACCGAAGACTTCGGCATGGAAGCGGCGCGAACAGCTCCCTTCCTCCTGTCCCGAAGTTGTTATGCCAGGCCCAGGCCTGCTGTAAATGCTTCAGGACGGAACGGTGGGCACCGTGATGGTGCCCAAATAAATATAGAACGTGGAGACAACCCCCCATGCAAACCGACACAACTCGCGAGAACCCGCAGGGCTCCGTGCCGCAGGCCGCTGATTCGAACCTGGATCTGTCCGCCACCGCACCTGGCCAACTGCGCGTGATCAAGCGTAACGGGACTGTCGTTCCTTACACCGATGACAAAATCACCGTCGCCATCACCAAAGCGTTTCTTGCAGTTGAAGGCGGCACCGCTGCCGCTTCGTCGCGCATCCATGACACCGTTGCCCGCCTGACCGAACAAGTCACCGCGACCTTCAAGCGTCGCATGCCCTCGGGCGGCACTATCCACATCGAAGAAATCCAGGACCAGGTCGAACTGGCCCTGATGCGTGCCGGCGAGCAGAAAGTTGCCCGCGACTACGTGATCTACCGTGACTCGCGCGCCAAGGAACGTGCCGTGCGCACGCCAGCCGAAGAAGCCGCGGTACAGGCTCACCCGTCGATCCGCATTACCCTGGCCGACGGCACGTTTGCGCCGCTGGACCTGGGCCGCCTGAACACCATCATCACCGAGGCCTGCGAAGGCCTGGAAGAAGTCGATGGTGACCTGATCCAGCGCGAAACCCTGAAAAACCTGTACGACGGCGTGGCCCTGACCGACGTCAACACCGCGCTGGTGATGACCGCCCGTACCCTGGTCGAGCGTGAGCCGAACTACTCGTTCGTGACCGCTCGCCTGCTGATGGACACCCTGCGTGCCGAAGGCCTGGGCTTCCTCGGCGTAGCCGACAGCGCCACCCACCACGAGATGGCTGACCTGTACGCCAAGGCCCTGCCGGCCTACATCGCCAAGGGTATCGAATTCGAATTGCTGAACCCGATCCTGGCCACCTTCGACCTGGAAAAACTCGGCAAGGCGATCAACCACGAGCGCGACCAGCAGTTCACTTACCTGGGCCTGCAAACCCTGTACGACCGTTACTTCATCCACAAGGACGGTATCCGCTTCGAACTGCCGCAAGTGTTCTTCATGCGCGTGGCCATGGGCCTGGCGATCGAAGAGAAGCATAAAGAAGACCGCGCCATCGAGTTCTACAACCTGCTGTCGTCCTTCGACTACATGTCGTCGACCCCGACCCTGTTCAACGCCGGCACCCTGCGTCCACAGCTGTCCAGCTGCTACCTGACCACCGTGCCGGATGACCTGTCGGGTATCTACCACGCGATCCACGACAACGCCATGCTCTCCAAATTTGCCGGTGGCCTGGGCAACGACTGGACGCCGGTGCGTGCGCTGGGTTCGTACATCAAGGGCACCAACGGCAAGTCCCAGGGCGTTGTACCGTTCCTGAAAGTCGTGAACGACACCGCCGTTGCGGTCAACCAGGGCGGCAAGCGCAAAGGCGCTGTCTGTGCCTACCTGGAAACCTGGCACATGGACATTGAAGAGTTCATCGAGCTGCGCAAGAACACCGGTGATGACCGTCGTCGTACCCACGACATGAACACCGCCAACTGGATCCCTGACCTGTTCATGAAGCGCGTCTTCGATGACGGCCCGTGGACCCTGTTCTCGCCTTCCGAAGTGCCGGACCTGCACGACCTGACCGGCAAGGCCTTCGAAGAACGCTACGAGTACTACGAAGCCCTGTCCCAGTACCCAGGCAAGATCAAGCTGTTCAAGACCATCCAGGCTAAAGACCTGTGGCGCAAAATGCTGTCCATGCTGTTTGAAACCGGCCACCCATGGCTGACCTTCAAAGACCCGTGCAACCTGCGCAGCCCGCAGCAGCACGTGGGCGTGGTCCACAGCTCGAACCTGTGCACCGAGATCACCTTGAACACCAACAAGGACGAGATCGCCGTTTGCAACCTGGGCTCGATCAACCTGCCGAACCACATCGTCAACGGCAAGCTGGACACCGCCAAGCTGGAACGCACCGTCAACACCGCCGTTCGCATGCTCGATAACGTGATCGACATCAACTACTACTCGGTGCCACAGGCGCAGAACTCCAACTTCAAGCACCGTCCGGTCGGCTTGGGCATCATGGGCTTCCAGGACGCGCTGTACCTGCAGCACATTCCTTACGGTTCGGACGCTGCGGTCGAGTTCGCCGACAAGTCCATGGAAGCGGTCAGCTACTACGCGATCCAGGCTTCCTGCGACCTGGCCGATGAGCGCGGTGCCTACGAGACGTTCCAGGGTTCACTGTGGTCCAAGGGCATCCTGCCGCTGGATTCGCAACAGATCCTGATCGAGCAACGTGGCCAGAAGTACATCGACGTTGACCTGAACGAATCCCTGGACTGGGCGCCGGTACGTGCCCGTGTACAAAAAGGTATTCGTAACTCCAACATCATGGCCATCGCGCCGACCGCGACCATCGCCAACATCACCGGCGTATCGCAGTCGATCGAACCGACCTATCAGAACCTGTATGTGAAATCGAACCTGTCGGGCGAATTCACCGTGATCAACCCGTACCTGGTTCGCGATCTGAAAGCCCGCGGCCTGTGGGACTCGGTCATGATCAACGACCTGAAGTACTACGACGGTTCCGTGCAGCAGATCGAGCGCATCCCGCAAGAGCTCAAAGAGCTCTACGCGACCGCTTTCGAAGTGGACACCAAGTGGATCGTTGACGCGGCCAGCCGTCGTCAGAAGTGGATCGACCAGGCCCAGTCGCTGAACCTGTACATCGCCGGCGCATCGGGCAAGAAGCTGGACGTGACCTACCGCATGGCTTGGTACCGTGGTCTGAAAACCACTTACTACCTCCGTGCCCTGGCCGCCACCAGCACCGAGAAGTCGACCATCAACACCGGTAAGTTGAACGCTGTTTCCAGCGGCAACCACGGTGACGATTCGGTACTCGCTGCTCCGGCCGGCCCGGCGCCAGTGCCAAAGGCCTGCGCCATTGACGAGCCGGATTGCGAAGCTTGCCAATAAGCTGAGTCGTTCTTGGGCTTGAACGCCCGGGATTGAAAAAACCCCTGATAAACCCTGGATGTATTGGGTTTACCGGGGTTTTTTCTTTTCCACTATATGAAAGCGTAAGCATTGCCCTGCTGAGGCCTGCCGCCTTTCTGGCCCCACAATTCAATGTGACCACCAATCACCGCCATTGAATGCCCGCCATAATCCACGACCCCTAGCTTACCGCTTGCGAGTTCAGAGCTGGATGACTGTCTGTAGAGCCCCTTCAAACCAAGCCGATCCAGCGCCTCCCAGCCCATTTCGCCATTGTTCAGGCTTTGCATCGCGTGGGCAAAACTACGCTTTGCATCATTGGGGTTGTCATCAACGCCATTACCCTCCATCTGTGCGCGCTTGGCACTCGCCGCGTACATGAAGTTAGCGTCGGTCATCATGGCCGGATCATCACCTTGAAATTGCGCATAACTCGCTGCTTGCTTCAATTCAGCCTTTGACAAATGCAGATCAAACCCATCCCGCATCTTCACGTCATAACCATCGCCTGCCTGCTTTACTTCCTGAAAGACATCGGTAGGTTTCTGGCCAAACTTCATCATTGCCGACTTTATGGCTGAAACAGTGACACAGTTACCGTCCGGCCCCTGCTTGAAACCACTCCAGATATTGCCAGCTTCTCTGCCCATGCCGGGTTTTTTACCCGGGTTGCTAGGGTCAGGCTTGTAATCAAAGTGGCGCGCGCCCTCGGTAAAGGGCTTGTTGGTCATCGGCTCACTGCCGCCGAAATCGCTCGGATTAACCCTGCCGCCGCCACCACCGCCACCGCCACCGGGTGATGGCGGAGACGGAGGCGGAGTAACGCCCTCATCATCCTCAGGGAACAACTCTTTCAGCAATCGCTTGAGAAACTCAAGAAACTGCTGATCAGCCTCGTCGATCAGCTTGTTAAGGATTTCCTTGAATTTCTCATCGCCCATTTGCTCGCGCAGTTTGTTTAATTTATCCCGCGAGTCTTGAACCGTCTGCGTCTTGCCTGTTTGCTGCGCCTCAAACATTTCGTTGAGCAGCTTTTTGACCGCAGTTACCTCAGCAGTGGGCGTGACCGATGTGGCATCCCCTCGCACGACACCCGGTAAAGGAACTGTCCGCCCAGCACCTGGCCCAAAAACGCCTGAACTCCACATACTCCGTTCCCCTTGATTGGTGAACCTCCTGGGCTCTGATCCGATCAGTGGCAAGACGGGTAATAGGCGTTCCTTACCGGGCAATTCAGCGCGTAACCCTAGGTGTCGCGGGCTATATTCCTACACGCAAAAAAAAGCCCCTCTTACGAGGGGCTTCTTGTAGAGCATTGATGCATCAGGTCATCTGAATGATGGTCTGCATGATGGTGCTCTGGGTGGAGATGGTCTTGGCGTTCGCCTGATAGTTGCTCTGGGCCTTGATCAGGTCCACCAGCTCGTTGGTCAGGTTGACGTTGGAGTTCTCCAGGGAGTTGGCCACGATCGAACCCAGGGTACCGGCTTGCGGGGTGTCATAACCTGGCTGGCCCGAGGCGAAGGTCTCTCTCCAAGTTGTGCCGCCCGAAGGCTGCAAGCCTTGTTCGTTGTTGAAGCTGGCCAGGGAGATCTGGCCGATGGCCTTGCTCTGCTGGTTGCTGAAGGTGGCGAACATCACGCCGTTGCCGTCGATTTTCAGGCCGGTGATCTGGCCGGTGGCGTAACCGTCGGTGGTCGGCGGGTTGCGGTAGCTGGCCGAGTTGTACTGGGTGACGTTGCCCAGGTTGACGGCAATATTCGGCGCTGTGGCGTCGTTTGGCGCCCATGTACCGTTGGTCACCTTACCCGGTACCCAGCCGGTGAGCGTCAGGGTGGTACCAGTCACACCCGCACCGGCGATGCTCAGCAGCTTACCGGCACCGTCAAAGTTGAAGGTTGCCGGCACGGGCGCTGTGGCGCCAGTGGTTGTAGGCTTGGTGCCATCCAGGTTACGGCCATCGATCAACGTGTAGGCCTTCCACTCGTTGGCGTCGGTTTTCACCATGTACTGCACCATCTCGTGGGAGTTGCCCTGGGCATCGAACAAGGTGGTGCTGTTCTGGGTGGTGAAGGAACTGGATTCGCTTGGGTCAAACGGATTAGTGGTCTGGTTGATCACCGGCGCCGACGAGTTCAGGTTACTGGTGGAGTCCACCTTGGTGGACGCCTTGGGTGGCAGGTACGACAGGTTCAGTTGCAGGTCGGTCAGGCCGCCCTTGACGATATTGCCGTCCTCGTCCGCGGCATAGCCTTGCAAGCGCGACGTGCCGGTATTGTTGGTGACGTAGCCATCTTTGTCGGCACGGAAGGCACCGCTGCGGGTGTATTCCAGCGAACCGTCGCTGCCCTTCTGGACGAAGAAGCCACCGCCCTGGATCGCCATGTCCAGCACGCCGCCGCTGTTGTTGACGTCACCTTGGGTGAACTGCTGGGACACGGCCGCCAGGTTTACACCGTTGCCGATGCTGTTCTGACCGGTGCCCAGTTTGGACGCGGCGTAGATGTCCGCGAATTCCGCGCGGGACGACTTGAAGCCAGTGGTCGCGACGTTGGCGATGTTGTTGCCGGTCACGTCCAGTTGTTTGTTGGCCGCATAGAGGCCGCTAAGGCCGATATTAAAAGACATGTTTCTCTCCCTCTGCCGTATTTAGCCGGCTCTATGTACCGATAGTCTGAATTTGCGACAGCTTGACGCTGCCCATGCCACCTGCAAGGTTCAGCAGCATCTCGCCGCCGGTCTTGCTCAAGGTCACGCTCGTTACCGTCGCAGGCAGCGAAGTGGCCAGGGCGACAGCCTCGCCCTTGTCGTTCTTGGTAGTGGCATTGAAGGTGTAGGTGCCCGCAGGAGCGACCTCGCCATTGTCGTTCTTGCCATCCCAGATGAAGCTTTGGGTACCGGCGCTCTGGGCCCCCATGTCGAGGGTGCGCACCACAGTGCCATCTTTGTCGGTGATCTTGACGGAGACGTTGCCCACCGCCGAGGTCACCGCCACGGAACCGTTCATGCTCTTGCTGGTGTCGACCATGGCCTTGTCGGTCTGGATGATGATCGACCGCCCTACCAGCGACGACGCCTGCAGCGCTTGCGAGGAGCTGAAGTTGCTGGAGATGTTATTCACCGAATCGTTCAGGGTGTTGATGCCTTCCAGGCTACTGAACTGTGCAAGCTGGGCCACGAACGCGCCGTTGTCCTGAGGTGACAGCGGGTTCTGGTTTTTCAGCTGGGTCACGAGCAGTTGCAGGAACGCGTCCTTGCCCAGCGACTGGTTGCCCGTCGCGGACTTGGCGGCATCGCCGACGCTGCTGTTGTCCGTTGCAGTCTTGACCTTGGAATTGAAAAGGTCCTGGACTGCCGTGGTGTTACTCGTATCAACGATGGCCATTATTTGGCGCCCCTTATCACTGACCCAGGGTCAGGACCTTTTGCATCATGGTTTTGGCGGTGTTCATCATTTCCGCATTGGTCTGGAACGAGCGGCTGGCAGAAATCATGTCCGCCATTTCCTCGACCACGTTGACGTTCGGGTAGTACACGTAGCCTTTTTCGTTGGCCGCCGGGTGGTTAGGCTCGTAGCGGGCCTCCAGATTGCTCTGGTCTTCAACCACACCGAGTACCTGCACGCCGGAGCCTGCGGCACCTTGGTCCTGGAACAGCGAGTCGCTGCCGCCGCTCTGGCCACCCTGGAACATGGTGGCGAACACCGGGTGACGGGCGCGGTAGGTCTGGTCAATGCTCGAAGACACGGTCTCGGCGTTGGCGATGTTACTGGCGACGGTGTTCAAGCGCGTGGTCTGCGCGCTCATGCCACTGCCGGCAATATTGAAAACACTGGACAGGGACATGGCTTACTCTCCGCGCAGGGCTGACATCAGCCCTTTGAATTTGCTGTTAAGCAGGGTGAAGCTGGCTTGGAAGTTCACCGAGTTCTCGGCGTAGGCCGATTGCTCCAGCTGCGCGTCGACGGTGTTCTGGTCGATCGACGGCTGCATCGGCGTGCGATACAGCAACGACTCGTCACCACTGCTCAGGCCTTGCGCTTCAATATGACGGCTGTTGGTCATGCTCAAGGCGAAGGTGCCGTTCTTGGTCTTGTCCTGCTGGGCGGCGAGCACGGCAGAGAAGTCCAGGTCCCGAGCCTTGTAGTTCGGGGTATCGGCGTTGGCAATGTTGTTGGCCAGGACTTCAGCACGCTGGGCGCGGAAGCCCAGGGCTTTTTCGTGGATACCGAGCGCTTTATCGAAGCTGATGCTCATGGCGGAAACCTTTAGGCTGACCTGCTTTTCGTTAACAGGGTTATAGCAAGGTGCATGCCAATCTGATGGAGGCCCGTATATCAAGGGCTTGAGAGGCGGTTGCCGGCGACGATGCCAGAAAAGCGGCAAGCGATTTCCGCGTGGCGCCAGTAAAGCGGCAATGGAGAGTTGCCGCTCTCTTGAAATTTGCCGCAAAAAAAAATGTGGGAGGGGGCTTGCTCCCGATGACGGTGTGTCAGTGATAGCTATATCAACTGAACCACCGCCATCGGGAGCAAGCCCCCTCCCACATTGATCGAGTGAGATCGTCTTACTTGGCCTGGTAAATGATCCCAGGGCTGCACTGCACCATCTGGTAATGGTCCGGCAGGCCATTCAACGCTTCGGAAGCCCCGAGGAACAGATAGCCGCCGCGCTTGAGCGTGCCGTGAATGCGCAGCAGGATGTCTTTCTTCACCTCGGCCGAGAAGTAGATCAGCACGTTGCGGCAAAACACCATGTCGAACTTGCCCAGGCTCGCGTAGCTGTCGAGCAGGTTGAACGAGCGAAACTCCACGCGGCTCTTGATCGGCGCCTTGACCGCCCAACGCCCGGCCCCTTTGGGGTCGAAGTAACGTTGCAGGCGTTCCTGGGACAAACCACGGCCCAGGGCCAGGCTGTCGTACTCGCCGGTCTTGCAGTTGGTGAGCATGGTGCCGGACAGGTCGGTGGCAACAATTTGCGCGCCTGCCTTTAACTGGCCCATGTTGGTTCGCTCGAACTCATCGATGGACATCGAAATCGAATACGGTTCCTGCCCCGAGGAGCAGGCAGCAGACCAGATGCGCAGACGCTGGCCCGGGCTGGCCTTGATAGCTTCCGGCAGCACTTTGCTCTTGAGCACTTCAAACGGATAGGTATCGCGAAACCACAGGGTCTCGTTGGTGGTCATGGCATCGACCACCATCTCCTTGAGCCCACTGCGCGGCTGCCCCTGGATGCGCTGTACCAGCTCACCCAAAGACTTGATGCCCTGCTGCTCCATCATTTTGTTGAGACGGCTGGATACCAAGTACTGCTTGTTTTCACCGAGCAATATGCCACAGGCTTTTTCCAGGAAGACCCGGAACTGTTCAAAATCCAAATTACCCGT